>PXRK01000011.1 GCA_003021015.1 Halobacteriales archaeon QS_4_66_20
GTCCAGGGGAGCACCATCCGGACCTGCTCCCAGTCGACGTTCGTCAGCGAGCCGGTCGTCCACTGGATCGCGGACTGAACGACGGCGATGTCCTGGGCGAAGAAGAACAGCCCGGTCTGCAGCGAGTTGAACACGGTGCCGACGATGACGCCGGCGAGCACCAGCCGGACCGGCGAGGTCCCGTTCTGCCAGGCGATGGCGTACACGAGCAAAAACGCGCCGGCGCCGCCGACCGCCGCGATCAGGGGGAGGACCGCCGAGAGCCCGGAGAAGACGACGAGCGTGAGCAGGATCGCGAACCCCGCCCCGGAGGAGACGCCGAGGACGAACGGGCTTGCCAGTTCGTTCCGGGTGATCGCCTGGAAGATCGCCCCCGAAACCGCGAGATTCATTCCGACGATGGCCCCGACGAACACCCGCGGCAACCGGATGTTCCAGACGATGAGGCTCTCCTGGCTCATCTCCGGCATCTCGCCGCCCAGCAGGAACGCGTTCCACGCCTGCTGGTTGAAGATCACGTCGGGGTTGAACACCGCCGCCCACGCCTGACTGAGCGTCATCGAGTACGCGCCAAAGCTCACCTGGACGAGCCCTGCGAGGACGATAACCACGAGGCTTCCGACGGCAGTCGTCACGAGCTTCGGGTCGAGCAGCCAGACGAACCGGCGAGTGTCGCGGGTGCCCGTCGACCGTTCGCTGCCGACGGAGGATTCACCGCTCATCTTCAGAGGTTACCATTGATACGGTCGTTCGTGATTCGCTGACGGTCGAACAACTGTTCGCTGGTCGGCGTGTTGCCGAGTTCCTTCCATTCGACGAAGGTATCGGGGTAGAACTGTTTGGCGGCGATTTCGGTCTGAAAGATCATCTCCATCCGATTCTCGAACTCCGAATCGATCGACAGCAGTCCGACCGTCGGACGGTCTTCCTCCGGCGGAAGATCCGCTTGGATCGTCGCGATGAGGTCGTCGTGAACCGTTTCGAGTGCCGCGTACTGCCCCGCCGTAGTTTATGTAGTCGCGCCGCGTCGGTGCCTGGTGTACCGCGCCGTCTCTCGGCATACGATTTAGGCACGCCTAGTCGGGCTAAAGCCTTTCGGATTTTAGGCCAGCCTAATAGTAGAATTCCTCCTCGTCGGCCAGTCGATCGACGAAGTTGCCGACCACCACCGGTACTCCAGTTCCCGCGAGACAACCGTTCCTGTGACGCTGTCACGAAAATAATCGCAACAGTCAGTATCAGGGCAGGTCCGTGGAAGACTGTCGCGAAATCCCACCACGTTTTGAGGCTGCCGGTCACAGGGTGGGGTATGTTCCCCGATCACGTCGAGACCGACTCGCTCGATCTTCGGCAGCTCGCGGCCTCGGAGGTCGACGTGTTCGAGCTGTACGAGCTGTTCGCCGCAGGAACTGACGGCGTCGAGGGGGTGTTCGAGTACGTTCCCCAGGAGCCGTACGACACGGTGAACGACGCCAGCGAGCGCATAGAGAAGGCCGAGTCCCGGTGGGCAGACGGCGAGCAGGCGCAGTACGGCGTCTACGCCGACGGGGAGCTCGCGGGCTACGCCGGGCTGTTCCCGGAGTGGGAGCGCCGGTCCGCGCGCATCGGGTTCATCCTCGGCAGGGAGTTCTGGGGCAACGGCTACGCCGGCGAAATCGCGACGGCGCTGACCGAGGTCGCGTTCGACCGGCTGGACCTCGAACTGGTCACCATCGGCTACGAGGAGGGCAACGACCGCTCCGAGCGGGCAGTCGAGAAGTTCGTCGACCGCGCCGGCGGGCAGTACGACGGGAAACTCCGCAACTGGACGCCGCTCGGGGACAGAGTGGCCGACCACCACCGGTACTCGGTTTCGCGCGAGGAGTTCGAGGGGGCCCGCGGGGACTGATACTGCCGGACGTGATTCCGTTACTCGGAGTAACAGAGTCACGTCCGGCAGTATGAGTGGCGGACGAGCAGCCGCCCGCGGTCACGACAGGTGGCTGTCGATGGCCTCGGCAGTCCGCTCGCCGACGCCGTCGACGGTCTGCAGTTCCGCCCTGGAGGCGGTCCGGACGCCCTCGACGCTGCCGAACCGGTCGAACAGCCGCTTGCGGGTCTCGGGGCCGACGCCGGGAATGTCGTCAAGCGGCGTCGACACCTCGTCGCGGACCGTCTCGTGGTACTGGACGGCGAAGCGGTGGGCCTCGTCGCGGACCCGCTGGAGCAGGTGCAGATGGGGGGCGTCGTCGGGCCAGTCGTAACTCCCCTCGGGCGTCACGACGCGCTCCTCGGCTTTCGCGAGTGCGACCGCGGGGACGTCCCAGCCCGCTTCGTCGAGCGCGGACAGGGCAGCGTCGAGTTGCCCCTGGCCGCCGTCGATCAGCAGCAGGTCGGGGTCCGGCCGGTCGTCGCGACCCTCGACTGCCCGCTGTGCGCGCCAGGCGACGAGCTCGCGCATGTTCGCGTAGTCGTCGTTGGTCTCGGTCAGCTTCTTGCGCCGGTAGCCGGCCTTCTCGGGGTCGCCGTCGCGGAACGTGACGTTGCTCCCGACGACAGCCCGGCCCTGTGCGTGGCTGACGTCAACCCCCTCGATGCGGTCGGCGGCGTCGAGGCCGAGGGCGTCGGCGAGCGCGGCCGTCGCGCGGTCCTCCCGGCGCTCTTTGCTCGCGTTTTTCATCGCCAGGTCGACCAGCGTGGCCTCCCGGCCCGCGCCGGGTACCCGGAGGTCGACGCCGACGCTACCCAGCCAGGATTCGACGCCCTCGCCAGCGGGATACTCCGGCGTCAACACGACGTCTGGCAGGTCTCGCTCGGCGTAGTACTGCGGCAGGAACGCACCGAGCACGGCGCCAGCGTCGGTGATGCTCCCCCCGTCTGCGGGGGTTGGGTCAGTCTGGACCGCTTCGCTGGGAGTGTCCGCGGCGACGGCCATCGACTCGACGACGAGCCCGCCGCCGTCGGGGATCGACAGCGAGTGCTGTTCGCGGTCGACGAGCTGGCCGGCCTCGGCGCGGAGGACGGCCACCGTCGCCTCCCCGCCTGCGAGCGAGACGCCGAGCACGTCGGTCCGCTGGCGGGTGTCCGCGGCGGTGCTGACCGCCTCGTCCCGCCGGTCGTGGAACGACTCGACCGCGTCCAGCGCGTCCCGGAGGTTCGCCGCGCGCTCGAACTGCTCGGCCTCGGCGGCGGCGGTCATCTCGCTCCGGAGTGGCCCGGTGAGGATGCCGGTCTCGCCCCGGAAGAACCGCTCGACGGCCTCGACGTCCGCGAGATACGCCTCGGCGTCGATCTCGCCGGTACAGGGGGCGGTACAGAGCCCGATGTCGTGATCGAGACAGGGCCGGTCGCGGTTGGCGTACTTGTGATCCGAGCAGCCCCGGATCCCGTACACCTGCCGGACCGCCTTGAGGACGGTCTCGACGCGGCCCTTGTCGGTGAAGGGGCCGAACACCGTCGACCCGCTGTCGGGGTCGCGGGTGATCCGGATCTGTGGGGCGTCGTGGTCGGTGAGTTCGACCAGCGGGTAGGACTTGTCGTCCTTCAGGCGGACGTTGTACTTCGGCCGGTGGCGCTTGATCAGGTTCGCCTCAAGCAGCAGCGCCTGGGACTCGGTGTCGGTGACTGCGGTGTCGACGCCGTCGGCGCGGGCGACCATCTGCCGGATGCGCTCGCTGCGCGGGTCGGCGTAGGAGCGCACGCGGTCCCGGAGGTCGACGGCCTTCCCGACGTACAGCACCCGGTCGCCGTCGAGGAACTGATAGACGCCGGGCTCGCGGGGGAGGTCGCCCGCCCGCTCGCGGAGCGTCGTCAGGTCCATCGATCCCCTGTTGGGACTCGGCGCGCTTGAGCGCACCGACTGCGGCCGGCGTGTCCTGGCACCGACCTGCCGTCTCCGGCTCAAACGACTCTTTGACCCTGAGGAGGGGCTTTATGATCCGGGGAAGAACTGTCGAGCACGCATGAACCGACGAACGTTCATCGGTCTCGCCGGTGCGAGTACAGCCGCGGTCGCAACTGCAGGGTGTCTCTCGGGTAGCCTCGGGAGTACGGGCTCGGGACCGGAGGACATGACGGTCGACGACGTGGAGAACCTGAACGTCGAGACGACAGACCGGAACACGATCGAAGTCCAGGGCGTCGGCGCGATCGGGACGGAGCCGAACAAGGCCGAGCTCTCGGCGGCAGTCGAGGCCAGCGACCGTGAGAACGCGAGCAACGTCGTCCAGGAGCTCGCGACCGGGAGCGAGCAGTTGACTGGGGCGCTGGAGGAGTACGGCATCCCGGCGGAGGACATCACGACCGAGCGGTACTCGCTGGGTGAAGACTCCCGCAAAAACCGGTTTGAGGGCGAACACCGCTTCCGGATCGAGGTCCAGGACCCCGATTCTGTCGGCGAGGTGATCGACCTCGTGGCGGACTCCGGCGCCGACGAGATCCGGCGCGTCAACTTCACGATCACCGACGACAAGCGCTCGACCCTGTACGACCAGGCCGTCGAGCGCGCGGTCGAGGACGCGCGCGAGGAGGCACAGCTGTACGCGACGGCGGCCGACGTCTCGCTGGGCGACCCGGTGTCGATCGAGACGAGCCAGCGCAACGTCAGCCCCCACAGGGCGTTCGAGTTGACTGCGGCCAGCGGGGACGCCGGCGCGCCGACGACCGAACTGGAAACCGGGCAGGTCACTGTCACGGCCACCGCGACGATCGAGTACGAGTTTACGGCCGGCGAGGAGGAGTAGCGGGCCGGTCGGCCGGCAAGGAGGAGTAGTGGGCCGGTCGGCCGGCGAGGGTCCCGCGATCCGGCAGCGTTCAGTTCCAGCCCGACCCCGATTCCTCGGTGTTGCCGAGGCCATCGTTGTCGGTGCTGCCGAAGCCATCATTGTCGGTGCTGCCGAAGCCGTCGTCGCTGGTCCCGTCGCCGCCGACGCTCCCGGCAGCCCCGGCGCCGACGCTCCCGGCAGCCCCGGCGCCGCGGTCCGGGAAGATCGCCGCTTCGAGCCGCCGTCGCGTCTCGTCGCCGGCGTCGGATCGCGGGAGGTGGATCTCCTCCTCGTCGCCGGCGACGCGGATCACGAGCGTCGGATCCCGCTGGAACAGGTAGACACCGACCAGCACGCCCGCGAGCAACAGGGCCAGCAGGCCGAACACCAGCAGCAGGACGTCGAGCATCGCCATGATGTCGATCAGCGTCTGCGCCACCGAGATCAGCCCGCCGGCGCCGACCTGCCCGGCGGCCTCGGCGTCGAACTCGATGTCGCCGAACGTGTCGCCGAAGTCGATCATAGCCCCCAGGACTGCGAAGATGCCGCCGACGATCCCGAACCGAAGCGCATACCGGAGGCTCCAGTCGTCGGTCGCCGAGCCCGTCTCGACGTCCTCGACGTTCGGGCGGTCGGCCTGCCGGAAGTTCTCGCCGTCGGTGTCCGGCGTGAACGCCAGCACCCGGTGGCTGGTGACGACGACCCGCGAGGTTCCGACGTCGACCGTCTCCCTGGCGGTCTCCCCGTCGTACAGCAGGTCGTCGACTCTGCTCTTCCACCCTGCCATGCCCTCACATATGGAACCCCCTAGCATGAGTGTTCGGGTGAATTGGAGTGGTTTGAATCCAGAATCAAAACTTCTAATCCCGGAGGATACAACACACCCGGCGACCAAGCGGAGGTATGACCGACGAGGAGACCGTCCGCGTCTGGCTGGTCGAGCGCGAGTACAACACCAAAGGGATGATCTCCCTCGTTTACGCGACCACCGACGGGACCCGCTACCTGCGCAAGCAGTTCTCCGAACAGATGCTGACGAAGAAGGACGTGACAGCGGCGGTCGACGCGGAGGCCGACCGACTCGAACCGGCCCACGACGACGACCGGGACCGCTTCGCGGCGGAGGCCCAGCGGATGGCCGACCAGCACGATCCCGAGGATCCGGTCTGATTGCGGCGCTCCCTCGAAGCCCGGTCAGATCGAAATGCCGCGCTCGTCGAGCAACGAAACGAACTCGTCTTCCGAGAGCATCGGCACGTCCTCGACCTCGGCGTCGTCGCGCTTGGTCTGGCCCGGATTGTCGCCGACAACCAGGTAGTCGGTGTTGCTCGAAACGCTGCCCGTCGTGGAGCCGCCGTGCTGTTCCACCAGGTCCTGAGCCTCGCTCCGGGTAAACTCGTCGAGCGATCCCGTGAAAACGAACGTCTCGCCTTTCAGGGCTCCGTCGTCCGCTCTGTCCACCTCGACCTCCTGCGGGTCCACGTGGTCGAGCAGACGGTCGATCACCGCCGCCGTCTCCTCGTTGTCGAAGTAGTCCTGGATGGCTGCGGCGACGGTCGGACCCACGTCCGGGACCGCCTGCAGCTCCGCCTCGTCGGCCGTCCGGACCGCCTCGAAGCTGCCGAAATGCCGCGCCAGTTCGCGGGCCGTCGTCGCGCCGACCTCCGGAATCCCGAGCGCGGTCAGAAATTCCGCCAGCGACGGCTCACGGGTGGCCTCAAGCTCCGCGACGAGATTCTCGGCGCTCTTCTCGCCCCACCCTTCCAGCGCGGCGAGATCCTCGACCGAAAGCTCGTAGAGGTCGGCCGGCTCCGAAACGAGCCCCTCCGCGATCAGCTGTTCGACGCGCTGCTCGCCCAACCCCTCGATGTCCGTCGCCTCGCGGCTTGCGTAGTACTGGATCGCCCCCTCGCGCTGGGCCGGACAACCGAAGCCAGCCGGGCAGAACGCCAGCGGCCCCTCGCGCTCGATTGGCGTGTCGCACTCGGGGCAGGCGCCGGGAAACTCGAAGTGGCCCTCCGCGTGTGCCTCGACGACCTCCGTCACGTCGGGGATCACGTCGCCGGCGCGCTCGACGTGGACCTCGTCGCCGACGTCGACGCCGAGGCGGGCGATCTCCTCGGGGTTGTGGAGGCTCGCCCGCGAGACGGTCACGCCGCCGACGTCGACCGGATCCAGCAGCGTGACGGGGGTCAGCTGCCCCGTCCGGCCGACCTGCACCACGACGTCGCGGACGGTCGTCCGGCCGCTGCGGGCGGGGAACTTGTAGGCAAACGCCCACCGCGGCGCCCGCGATGTCGAGCCCAGCAGCTCGCAGGCGTCGCAGTCGTCCAGTGTGATGACGGCGCCGTCGATCTCGTAGTCCAGCTGCTCGCGGTCGTCGAGCAGCCGGTCGCGGTAGTCGATCGCCGCCTCGATGTCCCCGACCAGTTCCGTCCGCTCGGTCACGCGCAGCCCCCACTCCGGCAGACGCTCGTAGATCCCGGTGTGGAAGTCGAACGAACGGCTGGCGTCGAGCACCGCGAAGAAGAAGACGGCGAGCGGCCGGCGGGCGACGACGGCGGGGTCGAGCTGGCGTAGCGTCCCTGCAGCGGCGTTGCGAGGGTTCGCGAACGGGTCCTCGCCGCGCTCGACGCGCTCGCGATTCAGCTCCTGGAACCCGTCCCGTGGCATGTACACCTCGCCCCGGACCGCGAGGAATTCGGGATAGTCGCCGCGCAACTGCTGGGGGACCGACGGGATCGTCCGCACCTGCGCGGTGACGTCCTCGCCGCGCCGGCCGTCGCCCCGCGTCACCGCCCGGTCGTAGGCCCCGGTCTCGTAGACGATTTCGATCGAGAGGCCGTCGAACTTCGGCTCGCAGAGATACCGGATCGAGCCGTCGTCGCCCGCGTCCGCGAGCCCGCGGCGGACCCGGTCGTCGAACTCTCGGACCGCCGCGGCCTCGCCGCTCTGGTCCAGCGAGCGCATCGGCGCGACGTGCTCGACCGTGTCAAGTTCGTCAACAGGTGCCCCGCCGACGCGCTGAGTCGGGCTGTTCGCCGTCGGCAGGTCGAACGCCGCCTCCAGGTCTTCGAGCCGCGAGAAGAGGGCGTCGTAGGTGCGGTCGCCGATGACCGGGTCGTTCTCGACGTAGTAGCGGTAGTCGTGGTAGCGGATCGCGTCCCGCAGCGCCGCGGCCTGCTCGCGGGCCGCCGACTCGCTCAGGGACTCGACGGGCTCGAACTCGGTGTCGGGCTCCTCGACGTAGGGGTTGTCCGTCGGCGCTTCCTCTGGAGTAGCCATCGGCTGTGGCTTCCGACGGCAGCGCCTTATACACCCGGACGTGACTCTGTGACACGTCAGGACACGATATACAGCCAGACGTGATTCACTCACTCTCGCCTTCGAGTTCCATCTCCTCGGCAGGCTCGTAGCTGACGCTGTACGTGAGTTCGTCGGTCTCCTCAACGTCCTCGGCCACGTAGAAGCGGATGCTCTGCTCCTGGCTGGTCATCACCGGGAACTCGTAGTGGGTCGCGTCGTAGTCCAGGCCGTCGCCGTTCGCGCGGCACTGCTCGACGAACGATCGGTGCTTCTCGAGCCGCCGGCCCACGACCGACCGGGAGAGTTCGGGGACCGTTGTCGCTCGGTCCGCGAAACGGTCGAGAAACGTCGCGTCGAGTTCGTAGCCGACCGAGTCGCGGCCGGCGACCATCGCGGCGAGCGTCGTCGTGCCGGTCCCCCAGAACGGGTCCAGCACGGTGTCGCCGTAGACGGAGTACATCGAGCAGAGCCGGTAGGGGATTTCGAACGGGAAGGCGCCGGCGCGGTCCCGCAAGTCGTCGTCGGGGAGTTCCTGCAGGCGGCCCCGCACGTCGGTCCAGACGTCCGTGAACCAGGCGTTGCGCTCCTCCCAGAAGTACGCCGCCTCGTAGCGCCGGTCTTCCCCAGGTTCGAACGACCGGCGTTCGCCCTTGCGGAACACGAGCACGTACTCGTGTTCGAGCGTGACGTACGCGTTGGGCGGCACCATCCCCGAGCCCATGAACTTCGCCGCGCTGTTGGCCGGTTTGTGCCAGAGCACGTCCGGCAGCGCCTCGAACCCGCGGCGGTCGAACGCCTCGACGATCCGGGCGTGGTTCGGGTAGACGCGAAAGCGGCTGTCGACCGTCCGGGTCGCGTCGCCGACGTTGATGCAGGCGATGCCGCCGGGTCGGAGCACGCGGGCGAGTTCGTCCCACACCGCGTCGAGGGCGTCGTGCATCGCCTCGAACGCCGCGTCGCCTTTTCCGGTGTCGAGGTAGTCCGCCGACGCCGGCGCCAGCTCCCCAAAGAGGTCGTCCCACATCTCCACCATCGGGTACGGTGGCGAGGTCACGACGAGGTCGACCGCGTCGTCGTCGACTGTCGACAGGTCGCGGGCGTCGGCGGCGTGCAGGCGGTGTGTCGTCTCCATGGCGCTGTCTCCGTGTTCTCGGGCGCTCCGTCCGATCCGCTCCAGGCTACTCCACGAGGCGTTCGATCTCGGTGACGAGGATGTCGCTGGCGCCGACGCCCTTCAGTTCGGAGATCGTCTCGAACACGCGGTCCTCCTCGACGACGGCGTGGACGGCGACCTGGTCGGTGCCGGCGATGTCCATCACCGTCGGCCCGCCCATGCTGGGGATCACGTCCTTGATTTCGTCCAGGCTGTCCGCCGGCGCGTTCAGCATCAGGTACCGCTGGTCTTCAGCGGCGAGCACCGACCCCAGCGCCGTCGCGACCTGGTCGACCTTCGGGTCGTCGGCGGCCTCCGGGCTGGCGAACAGCCGGACCGACGAGGTGAGCACCTCCTCGACGACGGCGAGGCGGTTCATCCGCAGCGTCGTCCCCGTCGAGGTGATGTCGACGATGCCGTCGGCGATGTCGACGTGGGGCGTGAGTTCGGTCGCGCCCGACACCTCGGCGACGTCGACGTCGGCGCCCCGTTCCTCGAAGAACTCGGCCGTAATCGTCGGGAACTCGGTCGCGACGGTGGTGCCCTCCAGGTCCGACACCGTCGAGATGTCGCCGTCCTCGGGCGCCGCGAGCACGATGCGGCAGGTGCCGTAGTCGAGATCCAGCAGTTCGACGAGGTCGGCGCCGGACTCCCGGACCTGGTCGTAGCCCGTGATACCCAGGTCCGCGGCGCCGTCCCGGACGTACTCCGGGATGTCGGAGGTCCGGGCGAACAGCACCGTCACGTCGGGGTCGACGGTCTCGGCGTACAGCTTCCGGTCGGCGCCGTCGACGATGTGGAGCCCTGCCCGCTCGAGCAGTTCGGTCGTCGGCTCGTGGAGGCGCCCCTTGTTGGGAACGGCAATTCGCATATACCACCTGTTCTGGGCGGGAGGGGAACTGCCTTTCGAACCCGGACCGGACAGGAGCAATACAAAGGCTCTTTTTTCGGGTGGCCGTAGGATCGGTAACGAATGGCCGATCCTCCGTCAGGAGCCGACAGGTACTGCTCGAACTGCGGCGAGCGGATCACCCGCCAGGTGAACTACTGCCACTACTGCGGCGAACGACTCCATCCCGGGGGTGATGGGCCCGCCGGCCACGCCCCGGACGACGCTGACGAGGGCGCGGCCGACCACTCGCGGGAGCAGCACGAACCCGCGACGACCGGGCAGGGAGCCGGCCACGACGACGCGGTCGGTGAGGACAGCACGGAGTGGGCAGACGACCGTGCATCGTGGGGTGACGATCGGGCGGAGCCGGGTGGTGAGCCCCAGGATCGCACCAACGGCGGCGCGAACGCCTGGGCGGAACAGCGGCGGGAGCGTCGCGGCGCCACCGGCCGGCCGCCGGCCGGACTCGACGACGGCGGGGGACCCGAAGACGAGTCAGCGTGGCGCGGTCGTCGTGTTGGTCTCTTCACCGCTGGGAGTGTCGGCCGGCGTACTGTTGATCGTCGGGACCGCGATCGGCCAGTACGTCGGCTTCGGCGGCGTCGCGCTGGGGTATCTCAGCAATCGCGGGTTCACGTGGGAGCAGATGCGGTCGTACCTCGGCGTCCGGGTCCCGACGCTGCGCGAACTGGCCGTTGTCGTCGCCGGCTACGTTGCAGTCGTCCTGTTGCTGGTCGTCGTCGCAGGGATCGCGTCGATGTTCCTGCCCGAACCGGCGGAGAACCAGGCGGTCGACACGACGACCGAGAACCCGGGGATCGTGCCGTTCATGATCCTGATGATGTTTCTGGTCGTCGGCCCGATGGAGGAGCTTCTGTTCCGCGGCATCGTCCAGAACCGCCTCCGCGAACGGTTCCCCGCGATCCCGGCGATCGCCATCGCGTCGGCCATCTTCGCCGCCGTCCACGTCGTCGCGCTCGCCGGCTCGCTGACCGGGATGCTCGTCACCGTCTTCATCCTGTTTTTCCCCGCCACCGTCTTCGGCGCCGTCTACGAGTACACCGGGAACCTCGTCGTCCCCGCGCTGTTGCACGCCCTCCACAACTCGGTCATCGTCGGGCTGATCTTCCTCGCCCCCGAGGAGGCCGGGTCGATACTCGCCCTGGTCGCGCTCGCGGGCCTGTGAGTGCGAGCGGGAGTCCGTTCGCCGCGAGCGGTCGGTGGCGCGCCGGTCGGCTGACGGCCGGTCGATGGCAAGATTAAGGCCGCGCCCGAACGCGGCTATGGGTATGAGCACACTCGCAGTCGTCGGCGGGCGCGTCCTGCGCCCCGACATGACCGTCGAGCGCGCGGATGTTCTCGTCGACCAGGAGGGCGGCACCATCGAGGCTGTCGGCGATCCCGACGAAGTACCCGACGGCGACAAACACCTCGACGCCGAGGGCGGGCTGGTCATCCCCGGGCTGGTCAACGCCCACTGTCACGTCGCGATGACGCTGTTCCGGGGCAACGCCGACGACAAGCCGCTGGACGCGTGGCTCCAGGAGGACATCTGGCCCGTCGAGGCCGAGCTGCAGGCCGAGGACGTCGTCGCGGGCGCGTGCCTGGGCGTCGCGGAGATGATCAAGTCCGGGACAACGGCGTTCGGCGACATGTACTTCTTCATGGAGGAGGTCGCGGAAGTCGTTGCCGAGGCCGGCCTGCGCGGCGCGCTGGGCCGGGGCTGTATCACCGTGGGCAAGGACGACGAGCAGGCACACGCGAACTTCGAGGAGGGGCTGGCGTTCGCCGAGGAGTACGACGGCGCCGCCGAGGGCCGCATCCGGACGACGTTCATGCCCCACAGCCTGACAACCGTCGACCAGTCGTTCTTCGAGGAGTACGTCCCGCGTGCACGCGAGGCCGGCCTGCCG
This sequence comes from Halobacteriales archaeon QS_4_66_20, assembly GCA_003021015.1. Taxonomy (GTDB): domain Archaea; phylum Halobacteriota; class Halobacteria; order Halobacteriales; family Haloarculaceae; genus Halovenus. The sequence continues at coordinate 12,007 of PXRK01000011.1, forward strand.
ATCCACTTCCACGCCAACGAGACCCGACAGGAGGTCGACCCCATCGTCGCGGAGCACGGCCAGCGCCCGCTCGCGTACGCGGACGACCTGGCCCTGCTCGCCGAGGACACGTTCATCGCCCACGGCGTCCACGTCGACGCCGCGGAGATCGACCTGCTGGCCGAGCGCGGGACGGCGGTTGCCCACTGCCCGGCCTCGAACATGAAGCTCGCCAGCGGGATGGCGCCGGTCCAGGCCATGCTCGACGCCGGTGTGACCGTCGGCATCGGCACTGACGGCGCCGGCTCGAACAACGACCTCGACATGTTCGACGAGATGCGCGACGCCGCGATGCTCGGGAAGCTCGCGGCCGACGACGCCAGCGCGGTCGCCGCGCCGACCGTCGTCGAGATGGCCACGCAGGGCAGCGCCGCGGCGCTTGGCTTCGACAGCGGCCGGATCACCGAGGGCGCCAACGCCGACCTGGCCGTGGTGGACACCGACGCGCTGCACCTGACGCCACAGCACGACCTCGTGAGCCACCTCGCGTACGCCGCGCGGGGCAGCGACGTTCGCCACACCGTCTGCGACGGGACCGTCCTCATGGCGGACCGCGAACTGCTCACGATCGACGAGGAGCAAGCCAAGCGGGAAGCCGAGGAGCGCGCCGAGGCGCTGTTCGACCGGGCGGGCGTCTGATCGCGTCGAGCGTCTCATCTACTGCTCGCGGGTCTGCGTGGTCTCAGGCGTGGTCGAGTCGCCGGTAGAGGACGAACGAGTACACTGTGGAGGCGAGCGCGATCGCCGTCACCGGCCCCACCAGCAGGACGAGGGCGTACTCGGGGACGACCGCAGCCGCCAGTGCGCACAGCGCGGCGACGGCGAACAGCGGAGCAGTGCGTTCGTGCGTCCGGTCCCAGACGCGCTCGTCGCTGAGCGTCCAGGGTGTCCGGATCCCGACGAACCAGTTCTGCTCGGCGCGCTGCAGGAGGACCGCGAGCAGCAGGTAGAGGGCCGCGATGGCCGGTGCGGTGGCCTGGAGTATCCCGAACTCAAAGCCGAGGTTGTACGCGAGCACCAGCCCGTGAATATAGGCGAGGAACGCGAGCGTCCCGACGGCGAACCCGTCGTAGGCCGTCTGGAACTCCGCGAAGTTCTCACCCAGCGGATCGATGCGCGGAAGGACGGCGAACAGCGCCGCGAACCCCGCCGCGAACAGCACGCTCCCGGCCAGCACGACCTCCTTGCCCGCGTAGTTGTCCGGCTCACCGGCAGCGTCGAAGTGGATCGCCAGCTCTGCGGGCAGCCGGGGTGCGGAGACGGCGCTCGCCAGGGCGATCAGTGCGACGATCCCACCCATCGCCAGGTCGCGTGTCCGGACCATACCTGACGGTTCTCACCCGCTGCATAAAACTGCTTCCAGCAGCGCGATACAGTAGGACAGCTTACCTGTCGATACTTTGACTATTCTTTGACTATTCCGTGGTCGGACCGGTCAGGTGGCCGTTCCGGACGGAGCCCCGAGCCAGTTCGGTACTGTTTTCCGGATACTCGCCGTTCGTAGGGGCATGACGGAACCAATCACCGACCAACTCGGGAGCGGGGAGCTGCTCGACAGCGGGCAACGCAAGCTGGAGTGGGCGCGCCAACACATGCCGATCATGGCGGCGCTGCGCGAGGACTTTGCGGCCGAGCAGCCGTTCGCGGGCGAGCGGATCGGGATGGCGATGCACGTCGAGGCGAAGACCGCGATCCTCACCGAACTGCTGGCGATCGGCGGCGCGGAGGTCGCGATCACCGGCTGCAACCCGCTGTCGACCCACGACGACGTCAGCGTCGCGCTGGACGCAATCGACGGGGTTACCTCCTACGGCAAACACGACATCGACGACGAGGAGTACTACGGGGCGATCGAGGCAGTGATCGCCCACGAGCCGACGATTACCATCGACGACGGCGGCGACCTCGTGTTCGCGATCCACGAGGAGTACCCCGAACTGATCGACGGCATCATCGGGGGCTGCGAGGAGACGACGACCGGCGTCCACCGCCTCCGGGCGATGGCCGACGACGGCGCCCTGAAGTACCCGATGTTCGCGGTCAACGACACGCCGATGAAGCGGCTGTTCGACAACATCCACGGCACCGGCGAGTCCTCGCTTTCGAACATCGCAATGACGACGAATCTCTCGTGGGCGGGCAAGACGGTCGTCGTCGCCGGCTTCGGCCACTGCGGAAAGGGCGTCGCCCGGAAGGCCAGCGGGCAGAACGGAGACGTCATCGTCACAGAGGTCGAGCCCCGCCGGGCGCTGGAAGCCCACATGGAAGGGTACGACGTCAAGCCGATGGCCGAGGCCGCGGCGGAGGGCGATGTGTTCGTCACGACCACCGGCAACCGCGACGTGATCCGCGGGGAGCATTTCGAGGCGATGACCGACGGCGTGCTGCTGGCCAACGCCGGCCACTTCGACGTCGAGGTCGACCTCGACGCGCTCTCGGATCTCGCGGTCGACACCTACGAGGCCCGCGACGGCGTGCAGGCGTACGAACTGGCCGACGGCCGGCGTCTGAACGTGCTCGCCCAGGGCCGGCTGGTCAACCTCGCGTCGCCTATCTCGATGGGCCACCCCGTCGAGGTGATGGACCAGAGCTTCGGCGTCCAGGCGGTCGGTGCCCGTGAACTCGTCGAGAACGGCGAGGCCTACGACCCGGGCGTCCACGACCTCCCCGACGAACTCGACCGCGAGGTGGCCGAGATCAAGCTCGAAGCCGAGGGCGTCGCCTTCGACGAGCTCACTGACGCGCAGGCGGAGTACATGGACAGCTGGCAACACGGGACGTGATAGTGATTGTTCTCGGCGCTACATCGCACTAACGGCGGTTTCACGGCCTGAAACTGGCGTCTGACGAATGCCCGGCCTAAAGAGTCACAACAATCACTATGAGCCCGCCGTTCTTCTGCGGCTGACAACCGACCGCTGTGCCGGGCTGAATTTATAAATCCGCTACATGTAAAACACACCCTTTACAAGAAGGCCACGTAAATTCGGGGTATGCGACGTGATACCCACACACAAGAGAGTCGGCGTACTTTTCTCAAGACAGTCTCCGCAGGTGGCGCAGCCGGCCTCGTGGGTCTTGCCGGCTGTGTCGGGGGCGTCGACGACGATGGCAACGGGAACGGAAACGGGAACGGCAACGGCAATGGAAACGGAAACGGAAACGGGAACGGAAACGGGAACGGCAACGGCGGGGTAGACTTCGATACGGTCCAGCTGGGGATCCTCGAACCGTTCACGGGTGACTTCTCGGCGCTGGCGGAGGAGCGCAACAACGGGGAGACCCTCGGCGTCCAGCACGTCAACGAGAGCGACGCCTACGACTTCGAGTTCGAGACCAGCGAGTACGACACGCAGTTAAACCCCGAGGACGGGACGCAGGCGGCCCAGCAGGCGATCGACGAGGACGGGGCACAGTTCCTGACGGGGGCGATCTCGAGTTCGGTGGCGCTGGCGATCAACGAGGTCGCGCTCGAGAACGAGGTCATCTACACGCCGGGTGCGGCGGCCGTCTCGATCACGGGGGACAACTGCAACGAGTACGTGTTCCGGTTCGAGACCAACACGGCCCAGATCGCCGAGGTGACGAGCCAGTGGATGGTCGAGAACCTCGGCGACAGGATCCACTACCAGATCGCCGACTACGCCTACGGCCAGTCGGTCCGCGAGGAGGTCGACACGCGGATGGCCCGCCTCAGTGACAGCTACGAGGAGGTCGGCACGACGCGCTCGGACCTCAACGCCCAGGCCTTCGAGTCTGTCATCACGCAGATCGAGGAGAACGCCGGCGAGATGGACGCACTGGTGGTCGGCGCGACGGGCGGCCACCTGATCCGCTTTCTGGTCCAGGCGACCGAGCGTGGCCTCAAGGAGGAGGTCCCGATCGTCACGACGACGGGGTCGTTCGCCGTGGTTCGGGGTGGCGCCGGGCCGGCCGCCCACGACGTCTACAGCGGGACGCGGTACGTCCCCAGCATCGAGACCGGCGACAACCAGTCGTTCGTCGAGGCCTACCAGGCGGAGTACGACGCGCTGCCGGACAACTTCTCGCGGGTCGGCTACGAGTCGGTCCGGATGGTCGCCAACGGGATCCAGGCGGCCGGCTCACGGGACCCGACCGTCGTCAAGGACACCCTCGCGGGGATGAGCCACGACACGATCTTCGGCGAGGTCGCGTTCAGGGAGTGTGACCACCAGGCGTCGAACCCCGTCTGGATGGGCCGGAACGTCGCCCCCGAGGAGGGGGAGGTCGCGGACGTCGAGATCCTCACGCGCCTCGACGGCCAGGAGGCACAGCCACCGTGTGAGGACACCGGCTGCACCCTGTAGTTCCCGCTACAGGAGCTCCCAGATGGTCATCGGAATCCAGCAGCTGTTAGACGGGCTGACGGTAGGCATGGGGTATGCGCTGATAGCGGCCGGTCTCTCGGTCATCTTCGGCGTGATGTACGTCATCAACTTCGCCCACGGGGAGCTGTACGCGCTGGGCGCGTACTTCGCGCTGTCGGTGTCGGCGCCGATCGGCGGCGGGGCGGGCTTTTACGTCGCCCTGCTGGTCGCCCCGCTGCTGGTCGGCGTCGTCGGCGTCGCCATCGAACGGTTCACCGTGCGCCCGCTGTACGACCGGAACCCGCTGTATCACATCCTGCTCACGTTCGGGCTGGTCCTGCTGATAAACGACCTCATCATCATCGGGTGGGGACCGCAACCGCAACGGCTCTCGCGACCGGATCTCATCTCCGGCACGTTCGAGGTCGCCGGCGCCACGTTCAGCCGCTACGCCTTCTTCATCATGCTGTTCGGCGGCGGCGTCACGCTTGCCGTCTGGGCGGCGCTCACCTACACCAGGTACGGCCTGATCGTTCGGGCGGGCGCGCAGGACCGCCGGATGGTCCGCAACCTCGGCATCGACATCGACCGCTACTACTCGCTGGTGTTCGGTGTGGGGGCGGCGCTTGCGGCCCTCGCCGGCGTCGTGCTCGCCGGCCGGTCCGGCGTCGCGACCGGCATGGGCTCGGACATCATCATCACCGCGTTCGTCATCGTGGTCCTCGGCGGCCTCGGGAGCTTCAAGGGGGCCGTCCTCGGCGGGCTCGGCCTGGGCGTCCTCCAGGAGTCGATCATCCGGCCGGGGATCCCGGAGCTGAACTGGCTGCTCGTCCCCCGGATCTTCCCCCAGCTCGAGGGGATGATTATCTTCGTGCTGATGATCATCGTGCTGCTTGTGCGCCCGCAGGGGCTGTTTGGCTCCGAGTTCGAGGAGGAGAGCGGCGAGCTGCTCGTCGGCACCGACGGCGGCGTGCTCGCGCCGGACCTGCGGTACAAGCTCGGGCTCGGAATGATCGGGCTGCTGGCCGTGCTCCCCGTGCTGTCCGGGACGCTGCTCCCGTCGTCGCTGGTCGAGGGCCTGGTGATCCGGATCCTCTACTGGGGGCTGTTCGCCCTCGCGCTGGACTTCGTGATGGGGTACACGGGCCTCGTCTCGCTGGGCCACGCGCTGTTCTGGGGGCTCGGGGCGTACGTCTCTGCGACGATCCTGATGAACCTGACCGAGTCCGCGTTCGTGGCCGCCTTCGTCGCGGTGCTGGTCGGCGCGGCTGTCGCCTGGGTGGTCGGCTACCTCTCGATCCGCGTCCACGGCGTGTACTTCGCGATGATCACGCTTGCCTTTGCGGAGTTGTTCCACAACAGCCTGACCCGGATCGACCGCTGGGCCGTCGGGTTCTGTGAGACGACGCCCGTCTGCAGCCCCGAGGACCTCCAGGGCGTTCAGATCACGGGCGGCTCCGAGGGGCTGTTCGGTATCTCCCAGTACTACGGGATCGGCGGCGTCGGCGTGCGCCTCGACGAGATCGGCGTCTTCCTCGGCCCGGTGACGCTGACGGGCGATCTGCTGTTTTACTACGTCGCCCTGGGGACGCTCGTCGCCTCGTTTTTCCTCACCCGGCGGATTCTCAACTCGCCGTTCGGCGCCGTTCTCAAGGGCATCCGCGAAAACGAGGAGCGGGTCCGCTTCCTGGGATACGACCCGACGGTCTACAAGCGCCGGGCGTTCACCATCAGCGGCGCGTTCGCGACGATGGCAGGAGTCCTGTTCACGCTGAACTCCGTCGGCGTCTCCCCGGCGGCTGCCGACTGGTTCAAGTCCGGCGAGGTGATCGTGATCGTCATCCTCGGCGGCCTGGGGACGCTGTTTGGCCCGATCGTCGGTGCCTTCGCCTTCTTCGGGCTGGAGCATCTGATCCAGGACAACCTGCTCGGCCCCCTCCAGGCGCTGTTCACGGTCGTCCTCGAACCCCTGGGACAGGAGGGGCTCGTGCCCGACTTCTCCTCGCGGTGGCGGCTGGCGCTGGGGGCGCTGTTCGTGCTGTTCGTGATCTACCTCCCGCGGGGGCTGATCTCGGTGCCGGAGAAACTGGCCGGGTATCTCCCCTGGGAGGTTTCGTTCGGCGAACCCGTGGGCGAGGACGAACGGGGTGAGAATCGATGAGCGCGGGTGACGCGCGCAGCGACCGCGACTCGGACGGCAGCGAGGCGATCCTCCGGACGGACGGCCTCCTCAAGGAGTTCGGCAACTTCGCCGCCATCGACGACGTCTCCATCGCGGTCGAACCCGGCGAGTTCCGCTCGGTCATCGGGCCGAACGGCGCCGGGAAGACGACGCTGTTCAACCTGATCTCCGGGGCGCTGTCGGTCACGGAGGGGACGGTCACCTTCCAGGGCGAGGACATCACGAACCTCCCGCCCGAGCAGCGCATCCGCCGGGGGATGGCCCGATCGTTCCAGATCTCGAACATCTTCGGCGGGCTGACCGTGAGGGAGAACGTGCGGCTGGCCGCCCAGGCGCTGCACCGCGAGGAGTACGGCCTCCGGGAGGCGCTGTTCCGGCCGACCGACCGCTACGACGGGATCAACGATGACACCGACCGGATCCTCGACCGGATCGGCCTCGCCGGCGTGGCGGAGGAAACGGCGGCGGTGCTCGCGACCGAGCCCGAACTGGTGCTGTTCGACGAGCCCACCGCCGGGATGGGGCCCGAGGAAACCCAGAATACAATCGACCTGATCGAGGAGGTGCTGGTCGATCAGACGCTTATCCTCGTCGAACACGACATCGAACTCGTGATGGACCTCTCCGACCGGATCACGGTGCTGCACCGCGGCGAGGTGCTCTCGGAGGGGACGCCCGAGGAGATCGCCGAGGACGAGGCCGTCCGCGACGCGTACCTGGGAGGGATGACCTGATGAGCGGCGAGGATGTGCACGGGATCGAGCGCGACGAACCGGAGCGCGACGGGGAGCCGCTGCTCTCGCTGTCCGGCGTCGACGCGGGCTACGGCGAGACGCAGGTGTTGCGCGACCTCTCGCTTTCCGTCCGGGAGGGCGAGATCGTCTCGCTGGTCGGGCGCAACGGCGCCGGCAAGACGACGACGCTGCGGACGATCAACGGCATCCTCCACCCGACCACGGGGACGGTCACTTTCCGCGGCGAGGACATCTCGGAGTTCGACGCGACGGAGACCGCGAAACGGGGCATCTCGCTGGTGCCCGAGCAGCGCCAGATCTTCCCCGAGCTGACAGTGCTGGAGAACCTCCAGCTGGCCGCCCACGGCGGCGCCGACGACGCCTACTCGGTGTCGGTCGAGGAGGCGCTCGGGATGTTCGAGAACCTGCAGGACCGGACCGGCAACGAGGGCTCGTCGCTGTCGGGCGGCGAACAGCAGATGCTCGCCATCGCCCGCGCGCTGGTCGCCGGCGCGGACCTGATGCTGCTGGACGAGCCGACGGAGGGGCTGGCGCCGTACATCGTCGAGGACGTCATGGAGATCATCGCGGACATCAACGACCGCGGGATCACCGTGCTGCTGGTCGAGCAGAACGTTCAGGTGGGCCTCGAACTCGCGGGCCGCAACTACGTCATCGACCAGGGCGAGATCGTCTGGGAAGGGAGCTCCGAAGAACTGCGGGACAACCGTCGGGTGCTCGACCGGTATCTGGGGGTGAGCGTGTGAGCGGCGGCGAAAACCAGGCGGGCGGCGCGAACGGGGCGGACGGCACGAACGGGGCGGGCGGCGCGAACGGGGCGGGCCACGACACGCCGATCCGCGTCGACCACGCGGGGATCGCCGTCGAGTCGATCGCGGACGCCGAGCCGGTGCTGTTGGCGCTTGGCTGCCGGAAGCTGATCGAGGAGTCCGTCGAGGGGCGGTTCCGGTGGGCGCAGTACGACTTCGGCCGCGACGCCTCGCGCCTGGAGCTGATCGCCCCCGAGGCCGACGAGAGCTTCCTGACGGCGTACCTCGACGAACACGGCCCCGGACTCCACCACGTCACGCTCGAAGTGGCGGACATCGACGCGGTCGTCGCGGCGCTGGAGGCGGCCGACCTGGGCGTCGTCGAGTACGAGACCTATCCCGACTGGACCGAGGCGTTCGTCTCGCCGGCTAATCCGACGGGGACGCTGTTTCAGCTCATGGAGTACCACGACAGCTACGACGAGGGCCGGCCCGCGCCGGACGCGCTGTACGTCGACGGGGCCAGGCTGACCGGGTCAGGGCCGGACGACTCCGGCTCGTAACACCAGAATCGTTTTCATGGTTGTGGGTCAATCACACACATGAGCCATGGCACGTAAACCGATCGAGGCGGCCGACCGGGCGGAGATCCGCGAGCTCCAGGTGGATCGGCTCCGGGCGACCGTCGAGAACGCCTACGAGAACGTCCCATTCTACCGGGAACAGCTGGACGACATGGGTGTGGCCCCGGGAGACATCGGGAGCGTCGAGGATGTCCGCAAACTCCCGATGACGACGAAGGAGGATTTCCGAGACGAGTACCCCGACGGGCTGTTCGCGGTCAACGACGAGGAGATCCGGCGGATCCACGCCTCCTCCGGGACGACGGGCAAGCCCAAGATCGTCGCCTACACCGACGAGGATATCGACGTCTGGAGCGAGGTGATGGCCCGCTCGCTCGCGGCCAGCGGCGTCGAGCCGGGCGAGACGGTCCAGAACGCCTACGGCTACGGCCTGTTCACCGGCGGCCTGGGGCTTCACTACGGCGCCGAGGAGCTCGAATGTACGGTGATCCCGATCGGCGGCGGCCAGACCCAGCGCCAGGTCGAGATGATGGCCGACCTCGGAAGCGACGTCCTCGCGTGCACGCCCTCCTACGCGCTGTACTTCGCGGAGACGGCCGAGGAGATGGGCCACGACCCCCGCGATCTGCCCGTCTCGACGGTCGCGTTCGGCGCCGAACCCTGTACGGACCCGATGCGCGAGGAGATCGAACAGCGCCTCGACGCCAACGGGATCGACCTCTACGGGCTCTCGGAGATCGTCGGCCCCGGCGTCTCCATCGAATGCGTCGAGGCAAAGAACGGGCTACACGTCTGGGAGGACCGCTTCCTGCCGGAGGTCATCGATCCGGCCACCGGCGAGCCCGTCGAGGACGGCGAGGAGGGCGAACTCGTGTTGACGACGCTGAGCAAGGAGGCGCTGCCGGTCCTTCGGTACCGGACGGGTGACCTGACGACGCTGTACTACGACGAGTGCGAGTGCGGCCGGACGATGGTCCGGATGGACAACGTCACCGGCCGGACGGATGACCTGATCATCGTCCGCGGGGTGAACCTCTATCCCAGCGAGATCGAGCACGTGATCCTCGACATCGACGGCGTCGCGCCGTACTACCGGATCGACCTCCACGAGCGGGACAACCTCGACGTGATGGAGCTCACCGTCGAGGTCGACGAGGCGTTCGACGGCGACCGCCAGCAGCTCCACGGGACGATCCAGAAACGCCTGGAGAACGTTCTCGCGTTCACGCCGGACGATCTGGAACTCGTCGACCCCGGCTCCATCGCGCGCACCGAGGTCGGGAAAGTCCAGCGCGTCTACGACCACCGGTAGCCCGCGAACCCACCGATACCGGAACCCGGTGCTGAAAATACTCACGCACGACCGTATCAGTTTTCCTGCACACGGACGCCGATCGTCGTCTCCGTCGATATGCGTCGCGTCAGGTCCCGGCGGCGTGTGCGAACACGAATGCCCGGAGAAGTTTCGCGCCCAGGGCCGCGGCCTGGCCGTCGTCGCTGTCGTTGACCTCGACGACGTCGAACCCGACCGCGGAGGGGGCCAGCGCGCGCACGACCCGGTGCATCGTCCGCGGGGACAGCCCGAACGGTTCGGGGGTCCCGGTGCCCGGCGCGAACCCCGGGTCGGCGGCGTCGATGTCGACGCTCAGGTACACGTCCCGGGCGCCGAACGCGGGCTCCCAGTCCGCGACTGATTCGGGGGGGACGACGGTGATCCGGCCGTCAGCTTCCGCGCGTTGCCAGCCGTCCTCGCTACCGGAGCGGCCGCCGAGGACGACGACCTCGTCGGCGACAGCAAGTGCGTGGTGGGTGACGGTCGCGTGGCTCAGCGGGTTGCCGGCGTAGGATTCGCGCAGGTCGAGGTGGGCGTCGAGACAGACGTAGACGTCAGGGTCGCAGGCGCGCAGGCCGGCCACGGAGACCGTGTGCTCGCCGCCGATTACGAGGGGGGTGGTCCCTTCCTTGCAGTAATCGGAGAGGGTTCCGGAGAGAAAGTCGAGATACTCGGCGGCGTCGCTGCCGGGTTTGATGTCGCCGTGGTCGTGAACGGCGAGGTCAGTGAACCGCAGGTCGGTGTGCTGGTCGTAGTCGGAGAACGACGCCGCGACGTGGCGGACCTCGCCTGGCCCGAAGCGGGTGCCCGGCCGGAACGTCGCCGACGCGTCCAGCGGTGCGCCGACGACGGCGTAGGCTGCCTCGTCGCGGTCGGCGGCCGCACCCGGAAACATCATACGGATCGTTGTGATTCTGTCCGGCTCCGAGACAGTGGATCGTCAGTTGCGGATTCTGCGCAGATCGTCACACGTAGTCACCTCCGATTGTGGTCACAACGATCCGTATCACACGATCTTGCGCTGGTCTTCGTACTCGAGGAACTCGATCTCGTCGTCGGCCGAGAGCTCCTCGTCGCCGGCTTTCATGACGAAGTTATCGTACGTTTCGAGGTCCATCACCTGGATCTCGCCGTCGCGGACGTCGATGACCTGGCCCTGCTTGCGGTTGATGATCGGCACCCACACCTTCGCGTCGACCGGCTGCGAGAGCGATCGCTTCTGGCTGTCGAAGACGCCGCGGGCCTCGATGCGGGCCTTCGCGCTGCCGTGTTTGCCCGGCTTCGCGGTGCTGTAGGAGTCGATCTTGGACGGCGTGTCCTCGATCATCACGTAGCTCCCTTCGTCGAGTTCCCTGACCTCGGTCTGCTGTCTTGCCATGTCTCCGATTTGCCTAGCTGCCAGTATAAACGGTTTGGAATGGACCGAGCCCCCGCACGTCGGCGCTGTAGCCTCATAGTGATTATTGTGAGTCGTTCCGGGATCGACCGCACGACTGCATACGGTTGATCCGGTAAACAGTCACAATAATCACTATCAGAGTTTCACGAGCTGGTACGGTCGTTCGTGATTCGTTACCGCTACGATGTCACAGTTCGTGTGTCACAGCCCGGCAAACGCCCGATACGACGAGGCAGTCCCGAAAATCTCACGAACGACCGTATCAGCGTCCATCCCCGGACTGCTCGTCGGGATCGTCGCTCCCGTTGCTCCCGTCGGTGACGTCGATGCTCGTCGTGTTCGTCGTTCCCCCGTCGGTGTCGGTGGCTCCGTCGGCGTCAGCGGTTCCGCCCGTGTCGGATGGTCCGCCGGCGTCGGCGGTTCCGCCCGTGTCGGACGGTCCCGCTGCGCCGTCGGCGGCCGGTCGGCCGCCGTCCCCGTCCGGTGGTTCCTCTTCGGCCGCGACCCCGCCGGCTCCGAACGCGTCGATGTCGCCGAACCCGAGCGCGGCCTGCTCCTCTTTCTCGGCCTCGCGCTCGCGCTCGCGCATCCGGTGGCGCGTGAACTTCGGCTGGGCGCTGATCCCGCGCTTGGCGCGGAACGAGCGGTACAGAAACGCCCCGACGATCAGCGTCAGTCCACCCACGACCGCCGCCACCTCCGGGATCGAGAACATCGCAAGGATCGTCGTCGAGACGATGCCGGACGCGAACACGAGGCCCAGCACGATCCGGCGGCCCAGCGTCTCGAAATGGTCTTGCGGGTCCGAGATCTCGGCGTCGACGGTGACGCTGTCGCGCTCAATCTGATCCAGCGCCGATTCGAGTTTCGGCGGGATCCGCAGCGTCGAATCCGCGGCATCGCGCAGCTCCTGCCCACGCTGGCGGACGTACTCCCGCGCGCCCTCTTCGATGTACCCCTCCTCGCCGAGGTAGGAGGTGGCGACGTTGATGAAGTCGAAGTCCGGGTCCAGCGTCACGCAGACCCCCTCGACGACCGTCGCGACCCGCAACACGAGCGCGAGGTTCGAGGGGAGCCGCAGCGGGAACTCGTACATCGTGTCCTCGACCTGCTGGACGATCTGCTGGACGCGGTACTGCTCGATGTCCTGGCCGCGGGCGTCGGCGATTGCCAGCTCCATCACGTCGGCCATCACCTCCCGGTCGGCTTCGGGCGAGAGCGTCCCCATCTCGACGAGCGCGTCGAGGATCTCGTCGATGTCCTGGCGGGCGATCGCGCTGTAGAACTCGACGATCCGGTCCTGGATGAACGGGTCAACGTAGCCGCTCATCCCGAAGTCGTAGAACACGAGCGTGCCGTCGTCGGCGACCGCGAGGTTCCCCGGGTGGGGGTCGGCGTGGAACACGCCGTCGGTGATGATCATCTTCAGGTAGGTGCGCTGGAGGCGCTCGGCGAGCCCCGAGCGGTCCAGCCCCAGCCGGTCGATCCCCTCAAGTTCGGTGATCTTCGTGCCGCCGACGTACTCCATGGTGAGCACGCGGCCGGTGGAGTGGCTGTCGACGACCGCCGGCATCCGGATGTCGTCGTCGTCCGCGAAGTTCGCACGGATCTCCCGGAGCATCCGGGATTCGCGGCGGTAGTCCATCTCCTGGCGGATCGTCTTCGCGAACTCGTCGGCGAGCGTCTCCAGCGAGAACGACCGCGCCTCGTCGACGAACCGCATCAAAAGCGGCAGCAGCCAGCGGATCACCCGCAGGTCGGCCTCGACGAGGCTCTCGACCCCGGGACGGCGCACCTTCACCGCCACTTTCTGCCCGTCGATGTGGGCGACGTACACCTGGCCCAGGCTCGCCCCGCTGATCGGGTCCTCGTCGAAGGATTCGAACCGCCGGTCGATCGGACCGAGCTCCTCCTCGATCACCTGACGGGCGCCCGCCCAGTCCGCCGGCGGGACGTCGTCCTGCAGTTTCGAGAACTCCGCGATGTACTCCGGCGGGAGGATGTCCGGCCGCGTCGACAGCAGCTGGCCGAGTTTGATAAACGTCGGGCCCAGCGTGAGCAGCGAGTCCAGCAGCGTCGCCGCCCGCTTGCGGCGCTGGTCGCTGGTGACCGTCCGCGACGCGCCGAACAGCAGGAACCGGCGACGGTCGCGTGCGTACGCCCACAGCAGCGGGAAGAACTGCCAGATAACGACGATAAAGCGCCAGTAGGCGCGCGGGTTCACCGTGTGGACACCTCGCTACGCCCGCTCGTCGACCGGGATCGTCGTTGCCGGGGCTGAGGACTCCTTGGGAAGCCGGAGTTCGAGCACCCCGCGCTCCATCTCGGCGTCGGCGTCCTGGGCCGTCGCATCCGGCGGGATCGGGAGGTCGACGTCGAGGAACAGCGAGCGCTCCTCACTGTGGTAGCGAAACTCGGGCGGAACGTCCTTCGCGCGCCGGGCCTCGATCTGCAGACGGTTCCCCTCCACCGTCGCCTCGACTGTCTCGGCGGTCACGCCCGGGAGGTCGATCACCAGCAGGTAGGCGTCGTCACTTTCCAGCATGTCCGCGAACACGGCGTCCGGGAGATCACGCAACGCCTCACGCAACGCTGACATATCCTCTCGTTAGGAGAGCAGAGCGAAAAAGGCCCCGGTACGGT
>PXRK01000012.1 GCA_003021015.1 Halobacteriales archaeon QS_4_66_20
CCCACGCTCTGAGACGCGGATTATTGTCGACCTCTGCACTCCCTCTCATACATCACGCGCGAGGGAGTTAAGCAGGATTCCCCTCAAGTCACTATCAGACGTGCTCGCGGGGCATCAGGTCCGCGAACGGCTGGTCGGCCAGCCAGTCACAGAGGTTCACGAGCTGGTCGGTCACGGCCTCGAACAACTGTTCCCCCTTCTCGGGGGTGGCGTCGGTCTGGTCGCCCAGCACCCCGTTGTCGGTGTTCTCGATAGCGTCGAAAAAGGTGCGGGCGCCGAACTGGTGGTTCGTGTCGCGCCCCCACTCGACGAGGCCGCCGTCGCGGGCGTCCGCGAGGCGGTCGGCCTTGACGAGGTCGCCGGCCAGGTGCATGATCATCGCCGTCTCCTTGGGGCCGCCGTGGGGGCCGTTGACCGCGAACAGGTCGTCGACGAGGTCGGGGATGCTCTGGTCCCACATCCACTCGATGGCGTAGGCCGTCCGGTCCTCGTGGAGTCGGCGGCCGACCTCCCGGAGGTGCGTTACGTTGCCGCCGTGGGCGTTGACGTAGATCACGCGGTCGATCCCGTGATAGGTGAGGTTCCGCGTCAGCGACTCGACGTACTCCCGGAAGGCGGGCGGGTCGACCCACATCGTCCCGTGGAACTGCCGGTGGTGGGGGCTGACGCCGACGGTGACCGTCGGGGTGCAGAGGTAGCCGCCGCGGTCGGCGGCATCCCGGGCCAGCGCCTCGGCGATCATGTGATCGGTCCCCTCTGGCAGGTGCGGGCCGTGCTGCTCGGTCGACCCCAGCGGGACCAGGGCGAGCGATTCGGACTCGAAGTACTCGCCGAGGTCCGGCCACGTCTCGGCTGCCAGGTACATGCCTCGCCGGTTGGGTGGCCGGTTTCAATATTCTGTCGACTGTGGCGTCGGGTTGTGGTTGATGAAGTGATTGTGATCTGAGTGTAGCGCCCATCCGATGTACCCTCCGTCAAACCACAAGAGAGACGTTTTCGGACGCGAGAAATCAAACCAAGTCGTGCTTCTCGTACTCTCGGACACCCACTGCGAGACGGAGCCGGAGCTGACGCCCCACCTCAGGGAGGAACTCGACCGGGCTGACCGCGTGCTCCACGCGGGGGACTTCACGACGGAGTCGGTGCTCGACGGCTTCGAGGCGCTCGCCGACGAGTTCCGGGGAGTCGTCGGCAACAACGACGCGGCGGCGATCCGCGACCGGCTCCCGGAAACCAGGATCGTCGAGTGGGCGGGGCTGCGGCTGGTGGTCGTCCACGGTCACGAGCACAGCACGACGGCACTCGGACTGCTCGCGCGCCAGGAGGACGCGGACGTGGCCGTCGTCGGGCACTCACACCGGCCGGGGATCGAGACGAGTGGGGCGCTGACGGTCGTGAATCCGGGGAGTCACGCCGACCCGCGCGGGTACCGTCCCGCGTACGCGAGAATCGTGGAAAGGGGGGACGGTGTGGTACAGCTTCGGACGGTTGCCGGGGAGACGTTCGGGTCGGCCCGGCTACAGGGGGTGTAGGGCAGGGCAGTGCACACAGCAGTGCCCGGCCGACGACGAGGCGGGCACGAACCGTCTACGGTGGAGGGCCGAAGCGGGTCAGCGCACTTGCGTCTACGACCCGGTGTATAAAGAAGCCGCCGAAGGCTCAAATCCGTATTTTAGTCATCGGCAATCCGGAGACGCCGACCGGATCAGCTCCGCAACCGGAGCGTGACCGCGACGACGCCCAGCGCGAACACGCCACCCAGGAAAAACAGCAGGCCTGGCGGCAGCCCCGCCGCAGCGTCCGTCGCCGCGTCCACCGCCTCCGGCGTGGGCGTTCCCTCGGGGAGCGGTGTCGCATCGGGGTCAGGAGTCGGTGTCCCGTCCGGCGTCGGCGTCTCCGTGGCGTTCGGCGTCTCCGTGGCGTTCGGCGTCTCCGTCGGTTCCGCGTCGGTGATGCCGGGGCCATCGTCGGCGCCACCGCCGTTTCCGTTTCCGTTGCCGTTCCCGCCAGCATCGTTGCCTCCAAACCCGTTCCCGTTCCCGTTTCCGTTGCCGTTGCCATTCCCGTTTCCGTTGCCGTTTCCACCGGCACCGGTGGGCGCGTCGCTCGTCGAGTCCCCGCCGAGCGGGAAGCCGTCGCCGAACAGCGACTGGACGGCGAGGCTGGCGAGCGCGAGCACGCCGAGGGCGCCCAGCAGCCGCGAGAGGGCAGCCCGGAGCGTCGACTCGTTCTCCTCGTCGCCGGCGTAGATGACCAGCGGCTGGTCGGCGGGCGCGAACACGTCCATCTCCCGGCCTTTCTCGGAGTAGGCCGTGTCGACGACTTCGACGGCGCCGGCGTTGCGGAGTTTGTCGAGGTGGTACTGGGCGTTCTGGACGGACGTGTCGACCCGCTCGGCGAGTTCCGAAGGCGGTGCCGGCTGCTCGTGGAGCTCCGTGAGCAGTTCGCGTGCCGTCTTCGAGGATAGCGCGGCGAGAACCTCGTCTGCGTCGTCACTGTCGACGTCGATGACCCGTGGCTCGGCGTTCTCGGCTTCGGGGGCGTCGGGCCTGGAGGGCAGCAGCGACATCGCCACCCCCTACGGAGGGGGGGCCTATCAGTCTTGTCTCCACGTTCACACGATAAACGCTGTCCCTGGTCCGTCACGTACTTGACGACGACCTCCTAATGGCGCAGTAATGGAGTATCTCGACCGCCGCCGGGACCGGATCGAGAGGCGGCTCGAGACGGTGCTCGACGGGACCGAGCCCGCGGAGCTCCGCGAGCGGGTGCGCCACGTCGCGCTGTCCGGCGGCAAGCGCGTCCGGCCGACGATCACGGTGCTGGTCTGCGAGGCGCTGTCGGGCGACACCGAGGCGGCCGTCGAGTTTGCCGTCGGCGTCGAACTCGTCCACAACGCCTCGCTGGTGATCGACGACATCATCGACGAGTCGGACCTGCGCCGCGGCACCCCCGCGGCGTGGACGGCGTTCGGCTACGGGCCGGCGATCGTCGCCTCCGACGGCCTGCTCGGCGAGGCCTTCGCCCTGTTTTCGACCGACGATCGCGCGATGCAGGCCGTCTCGGAGGCGATGGTCCAGCTCGGCGAAGGCGAGGCGACGGAGCTGGTCGACCGCCCGGTCTCGGAGGCGGAGTACATGGAGCTGGCGCGGCGCAAGACCGGCGCGCTGTTCCGTGCGGCCGCCGAACTCGGTGCCATCGCCGCCGACGCCGACCCCTACACCGTCGAGGCGTTCGGCCAGTACGCCGAGCGCGTCGGCGTCGCCTTCCAGATGCGCGACGACGTCCTCGACGCGACGGCCGACGCCGACCAGCTCGGCAAACCCACGGGCCACGACGCCGCGATGGAGCGCCCGTCGATCGTCGAAGTGACCGACCTCTCGCCGACGGAGGCCAACCGCCGCGCCCGCGAGGAGTCCGACGCCGCGCTGGACGCGCTCGCGGCGACCGACGCTCGGGACTCCGAGGCGATCGGATACCTCCGGAACCTCGCGGAGTTCGTCGTCGAACGCGAACGATGACTCCGGATCGGGTCGCCATCCTGCCCCGCAACCGTGGCGAGATTCTCGTCCGCCGCCAGTCGCGGGAGAAACCAGACCCGCAGTTGACGCCGCTCACCGCGTCGCTCGACGACGACCCGGCGGCAGTAGCGCGGCAATGCCTCCACGCGGAGGCGGGTATCCCCGACGCCGTGATGGACGTCGCCCGCGTCGGCGAACCGGTCGAGGGTGATGCCGACCGGGACGATACTGACCGGGACGAGGCTGACACCGGGCGGCGAATCCACCCGGTGCTGGTCGACGTCGAGACGTGCGACGGGACCGACGCGTCGAAGTGGGAGTGGATCGCCCCGCCGTCGCTGCGGTCGCGGTCGGCCGTCCCCTGGCTGTGGGCGGCGTACGACGCGGTCCGGCCGACCGTCGAGACGGTCACGGCGGACACGACCTACGGCTCGACGACGCTGTCGGTGCGGGCGCTCGAAGTGCTCCGGGACGAGGCTGCGCTGGCGAGCGACGCGTCGAGGGGCGACGCGGATGCGGCCGGCGGCGAGCAAGCGGAGGCGACCGCCGCCGAGCGCGTCCGCGCGGTCGCCCGCGAGGTGCGCGCCGCGCGACCGGCGATGACCGCCGTCACGAACCGGGTGAACCGCGCCGTGGCCGCTGCCGGGGATGCCAGCGACGGGTT
This sequence comes from Halobacteriales archaeon QS_4_66_20, assembly GCA_003021015.1. Lineage (GTDB taxonomy): Archaea > Halobacteriota > Halobacteria > Halobacteriales > Haloarculaceae > Halovenus. Next base: position 4,186 of record PXRK01000012.1, read on the forward strand.
CGCGGCGGCCGTCGCGGACGCCGCCCACGAGGGGATCGAGCGCGCGAGCGAGGCCGACGAAACGGCGGCGGCGAACGCGGCCGACGCTCTCCCGGGCGACCGGATCGCGACGCTCTCGCGGTCGGGCACCGTCCTGGCTGCCATCGAGGTGGCGGCGCCGGCCGCCGTCCTCGTCGCGGAATCACGCCCTGGCGGCGAGGGCGTCGGCGTGGCGGAGGCGCTCGCCGACGGGGTGAACGTGACGCTGACGACCGACGCGGCGTTCCCCGCGGAACTCGTCCGCTGGGACGCCGACGCGCTGCTCGTGGGCGCCGACACGGTCCTGCCCGACGGGAGCGTCCGCAACAAGGCCGGCACCTACCCCGCGGCGGCCGTGGCAGCGTGCGAGGGGATTCCGATGCTCGTCGTCACTGCGACCGACAAGATCAGCCCCGACGCCGACGTCGAGCGCGAGGCGTGGCCCGGCGACCCGCTCTACGAGGACGAGGCGGCGGTCGACGTCGCGAACCCGACGTTCGACGTGACGCCGGCCGCCTGCGTCGACGCGCTCGTGACCGAACAGGGCATGCTCGACCCCGGCGACGTCGCGGCAATTGGCGCCGACCACCGGGCACGTGCGGCGCGGACGAATGAGTGAAAGCCCTCTCTGCACAGTTCCGTCCGCGTCCCGCAAGCCATTTTTCCGTTCACCGTCTGAAACACGGATATGAGCGAGTTCGACAAGGAAGCGGAACGGGAGAAGCTCCGGGAGAAATACGAACACGAAGAACAGAAGCGCGAGGCGACGGAACAGATGAGCGAGCTGCTGTTGAAGGGCGCGACGATGACGAACGCCCACTGCTCGGACTGCGGCGACCCGATCTTCCGCTACGACGGCCAGGAGTTCTGCCCGACCTGCGAGAAAGCCGTCGAACGGAACACCGGCGGCGCCGACGAGGACGGCGACGACCATCGCGAGGGCGATCAGGGCAGCATCGAAGTCACGGAGCCCAGCACGGACACGCGGGTGGCGTTCGGCGGCGATGCCGATCAGGCCGAGGCCGGGCAGGGCGGCCAACAGGACGAGGGGGCGACCCACAGTCGGGAAGAGACAACCGAGGAGTTCCCACAGCAGAGCCAGGCAAACCGGCAGCCCCAGCAAAACCAGGCGAACCGGCGGGGCCAGCAGCCCACCCCGTCACGCCAGCAGGGCAACAGCCCGCCCCAGCCCTCCCGGACGACGGGCGGGGACGGTGTCGCTGCCGCCCGCGAATCCCTCGTCGCGGCGCTCGCCCGGTTCAGCGAGCAGGCCGCGGCGACCGACGACCCCCGGCGGGCGCGCGACCACCTCGCGGCCGCGCGGGAGGCCGCCGAGGCGCTCGACGCGCTCGACCGGTAGCGCGCGCCGACTGCTTCACGTCCGGCAGTATCAGGTGGCGACGGATCGACGACTCGCTCCCGGATTTCATCCGAACTCTGTTCGCTGTCCCCTCACCAGTGAACGGTCAGGACTCGGGGTAGGGGTTCGAGACGACCTCGCGGATGCGCTCGGCGGTCACCTCGCCGACGCCCTCGGCCTCCCGGAGGTCCTCCTCGTCGGCAGTCATCACGGCTTCGACGCTGCCCAGTTCCGAAAGCAGCGAGCGGGCGGTGACGGGACCGACCTCCGCGACGGAGGCGACGACGTACTCCTGCTGTTCGGCGAGGGTCTTGGACTGCTTCTCGCCGTGGACGCTGACCTCGCGGCGCTCGGTCTCCTGCTCGCGGGTCGCCACCACCGACAGCAGGTCGGCGGTCTCGTCCTCGTCGGCGGTCTGGAGGACGCTGGCGCCGAAATCCACGGCGAGGGAGGCGAGCGCGCCGCCGATCGCCTTCGGGTGGACGTTGCGCCGGCCGTACAGCCCCTCGCCCTCGACGATCACGACCGGCCGGGCGTAGTGCCGGGCGGCGTCGCCGACCTGCTCGAACAGCGAGCGGTCGCCGCCCGTGAGCGTGTCCAGGAAGTCCTCGACGGTCTTGCGCTCGACGACGACCCGATCAGAGCAGACGTAGTCGCCGACTGCGAGCGTCTCCAGGCGGGTTTCGATCCCCTCCCGCGTCGAGAGGTCCCGGGCGATCGAGGAGTCCAGTTCCCGCTGGTCGATCACGATTTCGACGTCCTCGCCGTCGGCGTCCGCCGTGGCGACCTCGTCCCCGTTGTCGGTGTCGCGTCCGGACTCGTCGACCGCTATGTCAGCCTCCACCGGGTCGGCCTCTGCCGCGCCGGTCCCGTCAGCCTCGCCGTCTGTGTCTGTCTCAACCGAGTCGGATGCCTCCGCCGCGTCGGCGAAGGCGTCCAGCCCCGCCTGTGGGCGCAGGCGTGACTCGATGTCGCCGGCGACGTTTTTCAGGAGGCGCAGTTCCTCCTCCATACGTTGCTCGTCCTGGCGGGCCTTCCAGAAGTACGCCTCGTCGCGGGTGTCCTCGGCGAGCAGCACGACGACGCGGCCCTCGGTCTGGCGGCCGGTCCGGCCCTTGCGCTGGATGGAGCGGATGGCGGTCGGAACGGGCTCGTAGAACAGCACGAGGTCGACCTCGGGGACGTCAAGCCCCTCCTCGGCGACCGACGTCGAGACCAGCACCTCGAACTCGCCGCCGCGGAACCGTTCGAGGGTGTCCTGCTGCTGGACCTGGGTCATCCCGTCGCTGCCCTCCGTGTCGGACTGGCCGACGAACTTCTCGGTCGCGAAGTGCTCCGAGAGGAACTCTGTCAGCGTCTCGGCGGTGTCCCGCGATTCCGTGAAGAGGATGACGCGCTCGCCGCCCTCGATACCCAGCGTCTCGGCGAGGAGCATCCGTGCGCGCCGGAACTTCGGGTGGAGGTCGTCGTAGGCCTCGGCTTTCCGGACCGCCTCGCGGACGTTCGGTTCGGAGACCATCCGCTGGTCGGCCTTCGAGGCACCAGAGGAGCGGGCGGCCTCCGTCTGGCGCTCCATGTACCGGCGGAACGACTCGACGCTCTGGGTCTCGACATAGGTGAGGGCGGTGCGGAGTTTCCGCACCTCCGCGAGCAGGCTCATCCCCTCGTACCCCTCGGACTTGTCGGCGTTCATCAGCTCCTGAACCTTGCCCTGGATCCGCTGGATCTCCTGCTCGGAGATGTCGGCTTGCGTGGTGTTGGTGACGCCGAACTCCTTCAGCGTCGCCATCCGGTCCTCGACGACCTCGCTGATCGCGTCCCTGATTTCCAGCACTGTCTCGGGAAGGTCGATGCGTTTCCACTCGACGTTCGTGTCGTGGGTGTAGGCCCCGACGTCGGCGTCCTCCTCGGTCATCACCTCGACGTTGTCGATGCCGAGGTTCTCACAGACGTCGAGGATCGCCTCCTCGTCGTCGCCGGGGGAGGCGCTCATCCCCGTCACCAGCGGGTCGTCGGCGTCGGCGTGGTAGCGCTCGGCGATGTAGTTGTAGGCGTACTCGCCGGTCGCGCGGTGGCACTCGTCGAACGTGCAGTGGGTGACCGAGTCGAGGTCGATCCGGTTGCCGACGAGGTCGTTCTCGACGACCTGCGGCGTCGCCAGCACGACGCGGGCGTCCGCCCAGCGGTCGGCGCGGTCCTCGGGGCGGACCTCGCCCGTGAAGACGACGACCTCGTCGTCGGGCACCTCCAGAGCCTCGCGGTAGAAGTCGGCGTGCTGGGCGACCAGCGGTTTGGTCGGCGCGAGCAGCAATGCCTTCCCGCCGGCGTCGTGCAGGCGCGCGGCCGTCACGAGCAACGAGACAGTCGTCTTGCCGAGCCCCGTCGGGAGACAGATCAGGCTGTGGGCCGACAGCGCCCGCTCGGCCAGCTGGAGCTGGTACTCGCGGCGCTCCAGGAAGTCGGGCGTCACGAGCGGCCGGTCGATGGTCCCGCCAGCCCCGCTGGCGTCGGCTGCCGTCATTGGGTGTGTGGTTTGCCCTTCCGACGGTTAAGGATTCGCGTCGCGGGGTGAAAGTGGTGCAAGCTGGCGGGCGGCCATCTCGACGTCTGGGTCTTCGAGGATCGCGCTCTCGACCTCGCTGGGGCCGACGCGGTAGCCTGCCGTGGTGATGACGTCGTCGTCGCGGGCTTTGAACCAGAAATACCCGTCCTCGTCGCGGTACCCCAGGTCCTCGGTGAGGTGGAACTCGGTCCCGTCGGGACCGGTGAACCGCGGAGCAGAATTCGGCGGCGTTACTCCTCGTCAACGATTTCGAGGCCGCGGTTGTTGACGGCGCTGGGGTCGAGGCCGACCTCTTCGAGGAACTGCTTGTACTCGCGTTCGCAGCTCTCGGCGTCGCTCTGGCGGTCGGAGGCGTGGTCGCACAGCGCCACCAGGTCCTCGGGGACGTCGTTGGTGTGGACGATCCAGTGGTTGATCAGGTCCGAGAGCCGGCGGATCGGCGAGGTGAAGTGACCGTAGATTTCGAAGTTCAGCGCGTGGTGGCCGCCGAACGGGTCGTTCATGTACTTCGCGCGGGGCATGACCTTCATCACGGCCCACTGGATCTTGTCGAGCTGGCGCTCGGGGGCCCCCTCCAGCGTGGCGTTGACCGCCTTCCGCGGTTCGTCCCACTTGTCGCCGGGGATCGAGACGCCCTCCAGCTCCTGGATCTCCCGCAGCGCCTCCGACCACTCGTCGGGGCTGGGCTGGGGATGGACGCGGTACATCGCCTCGACGCCGCGGTCCCACATCAGCTCGTGAGTGACCGCCTTGTTCGCCTTCAGCATGCACTCTTCGATGATCGTGTGCGCGCGGTCCCGGCGGGGGTTGAGCACGAGCGAGCCGTCCTCCTTGCGCTGCTCGTGCATCCGGTCGGCCAGCTCCCAGACAAGCTGTGACTTCTCCGCGAGATCGACCGCGGAATCTTCGAGGAACTCCTCGGCGGCCTCGGGGTCGTCGAGGATGTTCTCGCACTGGGTGTACGTCAGTCGGGCGTCGCTGCGGATCACCGATTTGTAGATGTCGATCGTCTCGTACCCCAGGTGCTCCTTGTCGAGGTGCATCTCGACGGTGTGGGCCAGACGGTCCTCGTGGGCGACCAGCGAGCAAACCGTCTCCGCGAGGATCGGTGACAGCATGTGGACGGTGTACCCGGGGAGATACACAGTGTTCCCGCGCGTGCGCGCTTCCTCCCACATCGCAGTGTCGGGCGTGACGTAGTGGGTGACATCTGCGATGTGGACCCAGAGCACGTACTCCTCGTCGCGCTCCTCGACGGAGAGCGCGTCGTCGAAGTCCTGTGCGTCGACGGGGTCGGTCGTCCATGTGGTGAGATCGCGCAGGTCCTCCCGGCCGTCGAGTTCGGCCTCGATTTCGGCGCCGACGTCCTCCGTGCGAGCCTCGGCCTCCGCCATCACCTCGGCCGGGAACTCATCAGGAATCTCGAACTTCTCGAACAGCTCCTCGCGCTTGTTCGCCAGGTGGCGGGCCATTTCCTCGTCGATCTCGACGGGCCCCTGCCCCTCGGGCGTCCCGGCTTCCGCCTGTTCAGAATCGCTCATGGTACGGCGTACGGGGGACCGGTAATTAGTCGTATCGGCCTGCCGATCACATGGCAGTGTGGCTGGGCAGTGACACGCGTTGACATCCTCCCCGCGCTGAAGCGCGAGGATTCCCGACCGCGTTGGGATATTAGGGTTTGCAGTCTACCACTTGTGCCTGCGGTTGGAATCCGCTGGACAAGTCTTGAAGGTAGACTCCGGGCTGTGCCAACCAGCCGGTACTCCTATCTTCGTCCAAAATGGCCGAAGACTTGGAGTTACTTTCGTCGTTGATGTCGAGACGAATATTCTCTGCCCCGTTCACATCAGCGTTGAACGCCGCATCACACTCCTCGCAGACGTACAATCCGCGCTCGACACGCTGACTATCGTCTTCCCTACCGCACACGCAACACGTCTTGCTTGTGTCCCGCTCGGACACTTCTACGACTTCAATACCCTCGACTTTCGCCTTGTATTCGAGAATATTGGTGAAACGGTCGAACGCCCAGCCGTGCAGGTCGAGATTGCCGTGCCGACCCCAATTTTTCGAGTTGCCGTTCTCGTCCTTGCGGACGCCTTCCAAGTCACCGACGTTGATGCGACCAACATCTCTCTCCACACACCGCTGGACGATGTGTTTGGCGAGACTGTGGAAAAAATGTGTGCGACGCTCCGACCACTTGTGGTACAAGCGGGTGGCTCGGTCACCACCAGAGTCGTCGCATTTAGCGATTTCTTTCGGGAAGTAGTAGCCGTCCTGT
>PXRK01000013.1 GCA_003021015.1 Halobacteriales archaeon QS_4_66_20
GCCGATTCCATCCTGCTGTGGTCATCCCCTTTTCGCCCGAACACCGTCCCCTCTTTCACGACATCGAGCTCTCCGACCCCGTCGTATGTCCATCTGTAGTCGGACCCGGGGCTACCGACGGAGCCCAAGCATCCACTCAGTATCGCACTCCCGGCCACGCCGGCCGCGCTCATCGTCTCGAGGACCGTTCGCCGCTTCATATTGGGTACATGACTGATCAATGTAAGAACTTTCTGTAGACTACAACGTGCATTTGATCGCCGTTCACGCGGATCGTCAGAAGGCGTGTCGGCGAGCCAGTGGTAACCGTTCTCGCGCCTAATTCACGGCTTGGAATGTGGAATACACGAAACATCGGTACAGCGTAGACCCGCTATATTCATCACCGCAAATTCTCCTATCTCTGGTTTCAGGTAGTTGTTTCACGAGGTTAGACAAGATACCAAAACATATCTCCCTATCTCAGGCGGTTCAGTGTAATCATACGGTCTTTCCGTAGCTTTGCATAAGAGCGATCCAACTAGCACTCTTCGACCGTCAGGATAGACTCGTACGCTTGCCGGACCACCACTCGGGGAGTGAATCCCCAACTTTAAGACGAATCGAGAATATACAATATGATGACGATGGCTCAGGGTACTCTTGGCCGAATCTGGAATCGGATCGTCGACCGCTACGACCAGGACGATGAAGCGGATTGCTGTGGGGCTACTATCGAAGAGGCTCCAGCTAGCTCCTCAGAGTCCGAGTCGGACAGCTGTTGCAAATAACTCAAAACGCATAATACCAATATGTCCGAAACAGACTCCCCGCCGGACGATGCTCAGGATGCGCTCGGACGGCTTTACGATGACCCGGAGGCACGGATTGCCTCCTTGCAGAACGATCGGCCATCTGACCAAGACGTCGCCGGCCAAGCGGCTATCTTCAAGGCGCTTGGAAATGACGATCGCCTTCGTGTTCTCGAGGCACTCCGTGACTCGGAGTGCTGTGGCTGTGAGTTACAGGTTGTCCTGGATGCCCCACAATCGACCGTCTCCACTCACCTCCGGAAGCTGAAAGAGGCCGGATTAGTGAAATCCCGCAAGAAGGGGAAGTGGAGCTACTATCGGATCGCCGACACTGCTGTGTTCGGACTACTCGATCTCGCCCACGCGGTCCAGGATGATGCTTGAGATGTTTCCATCAGGACTCGGCGAGGCACTACTGGACTCCTGGGACTACTTCCTCCACCTCGCCGTCATTCTGGTTCCCCTCTTCATCGGCGCGTCATTCCTCGTGGGCCTCGCACAGGAATACCTCCCACCGGAGAAAGTCGAACGCAAACTTCGTGGCCACGATGAAGGGACCGGCAACGTGGCTGCCGCAGGGCTGGGCGCGGTGACGCCGTTCTGTTCGTGTTCGACTGTCCCCGTCCTCGCTGGATTGCTCCAAGCAGGTGCACCGCTTGGTCTCGCGTTCTCGTTCTTGCTTGCGTCGCCACTCGTTAACGAAATCGCGGTGATACTACTCATCGTGCTGTTTGGAATCGAGATTACGATCTACTACGTCGTACTGACGTTCCTTGCTGCTATCAGTGGTGGCATCATAATCGGTCGGCTTGGGCTGGGGGGACACGTCAAAGACGTCCGGATTGTCGAGGACACGGAGCAAGCCGTCGCAACGGACGGTGGTACAGCTGATTGTTGTGCAGGTGGGTCCGTCACAGCGAACCAGACACACAGACAGCACGTTAAGACAGCCGCACGTGAGGCGTGGTCGTTTTTCGTCGATACGCTTCCGTACCTCATTCTTGGAATGGCGCTCGGGGCACTGATTCACGGTGTGGTCCCCGTCGATGTCCTCCATGCGGTTCTCGGATCGAAGAATCCGCTGGCCGTACCGCTGGCGGCGGTGGCGGGTGCCCCGGTTTACATCAGCCTCAGCGGCATGTTGCCTATCGCGGCGTCGCTCAGCGAGCAGGGTATTGCTATCGGGACCGTCCTAGCCTTCGTTATCGGTGGCGCGGGCGTGAGCATTCCGAACCTGATCCTCCTGAACAAACTCTTCAAACGTCGGCTGTTGCTCGTCTACGCTGGGACTGTCGTCACAATTGGGATCGTCGTTGGTGTCGTTTTCAACGTCTTCCTCGTCTGACGTTTTTTCATAGGTCTCTCGTTCTATACACCCGGACGTGACTCTGTGACACGCCAGGGCACAATATCCACGAGTATCGACCCTGACAGTCCCGATCTGTGTCGAGATATCGTAGACAAATCACGTCCGGGGTCACAATTCGTGGGCTTCAGCCCGCGAACCAACCGTTCACGCGACGTGGTGCCAAAAATAATCTCAACAATCACTATCAGAAAGGGCGAGGCCGCCTCGGTCACCGGGAGACCACGTCTCCCGAGCTCACGGCGCGAAGCGCCGTGAACGTCCCCGACCACAGAAGCACCGAAGCGTTTGTATACATTGCATACGAAGTAAACAGCGTGGGAACGATCTCAACACGCGTACCCGACGAGTTAGAGGCCGAACTCGAGGCGTATCTCGAGGACGAGAAACTCGACCGGAGTACGGCCGTTCGGAAACTCCTCTCCGAGGGACTCGAAGAGTGGCGTCGCGAACGGGCACTCGAGCAACTCGCGGCGGGCAGTATCACGTTTAGCAAGGCAGCTGAGCTGGCAGGGATGTCCGTCTGGGATTTTGCGCAACTCGCCAAAGAACGTGATGTCACCTGGGTGGCAGACGAACATCTCGACGCGGATCTCGAGGAGCTGTGAATGTGGGTCTTCGACGCCACGCCACTCATCTACCTCGCGAAAGTTGATCGACTCGCGCTCGTCGAGCACCTCGATGCGTCGTGTGTCATCCCCGAGCGCGTCTACGAGGAAGTCGTCGAAACCGGTCTCGACCAGGGCTATCCGGACGCCCGTCGCATCGAGCGCAGCGTCGACGCCGATAGAGTTGATACTGTGTCGGTTGAAACCACTCCGCTGCTGTCGCGCCTCCAGAAGAATAACAACCTCAGCGACGCCGACGTCGCTGTCCTCGCCTGCACGGACGCCCACGATGGCGTGGCCGTGATGGATGAGACGTACGGCCGTGAGGTTGCAGCGGCCGAGGGGATCACAACCCGAGGGACGGCATATCTCGTGCTGAAACTCGCTAGTGAGGGCGCGATCAGTGTCGACGACGCTCGAATGGTAATTGATGCAATGATCGACGAGGGCTGGTACTGCGCCCCCGATGTCTACGCGAAGATTGTCCAGAAACTCGAATACAGCCAGACGTGACTCCGGACAGTGCCAGGACAGTCTATCGGCTGTGTCATGCCCCGAACAACGGGAGTTGGGACGGCGTGGCTCGAGTGATACGGTTGTTCGTGATTCGTTACCGCTACGGTGTCACAGTTCGTGCGTCACAGCCCGGCAAACGCCCGATATAACGAGGCAGTCCCGAAAATATACACCCGGACGTGACTCTGTTAGACGTCAGGACACGATGTCCACGAGTATCGACCCTGACAGTCCCGAGTTGTGTCGAGATGACTGAGGCAAATCACGTCCGGGTGTATGGTCACGAACGTCCGTATCAATTGATCTGCTGGGTCGCGCCCGCCGAGTCGAACAGCCGCGCGCCGTAGACGACGGCCTCCCCGTTGGGGCCGAACACGATGAGATCCTCCTCGTCGAAGCCGACAGTGACGGTGTCGCCCGGGAAGATCTCCGCAATGTCGTCGGTCACGAAGTCGATCGGTTCGCCGTCGGGGCGGGTCGCGTGGACGACCGACTCGGTCCCCAGCGGCTCGATGACGTCGATCGTCACGTCCAGCTCGAAGCTGCCGCCACCCGCCGAGAGGTACTGCGGCCTGACTCCGAGATCGACCGTCTCGCCGACGTGGGGGTCCAGCTCCTCGCTGGGAACCTCGATCTCCATGCCGAACCCGCGCAGCGTCGGCGTGCCGTCAGTCAGCTGGAGGTCAACGGGCAGGAAGTTCGTCGCCGGGGTGCCGATGAACTCCGCGACGTACGTCGAGTTCGGGAAGTCGAACAGCTCAGTCGGCGGGGCGACCTGTTCGACGTGGCCCTCCCGCAGCGTCACGACGGTGTCGCTCATCGTCATCGCCTCGGTCTGGTCGTGGGTGACGTAAACGATGGTCGCGTCCAGGCGCTTGTGGAGCTGCTGGACTTCGACGCGCAGCTCCGCGCGGAGCTTGGCGTCGAGGTCGCTCATCGGCTCGTCGAACAGGATGATCTCGGGCTCCTTGACGAACGCCGCCCCGAGCGCAACCCGCTGTTGCTGGCCGCCCGAGAGCGCGTCCGGCTTCTTCTCGAGCTGGTCGGCGATCTGGAGGATCTCCGCGGCCTCCTCGACGCGCTCGGCGCGCTCTTCGTCGGGGACACCCTCGATCTTGAGCGCGTAGCCGATGTTCTCCCGGACCGTCATGTGGGGGTACAGCGCGATGTTCTGGAACACCATCGAGATGTCCCGGTCCTGGGGCCGCTCGTCCGTGACGTCCTCGTCGCCGCAGTAGAGCCGACCGCTCGTCGGCTCCTGGAGACCGGCGATCATCCGCAGGAGCGTGGTCTTCCCGCACCCCGAGGGGCCGACGATCGTCGTGAACTCCCCCTCCTCGATCGTGAGGTCGATGTCGTCGTTGGCGACCACTGTTCTGTCGTCCGCGTCGTACTCCTTGCGCAACCGTTCCGTGCGAATCTCTTTTGCCATGATATCACCGTGTGGTTCCGTGTGCGTTCCTGCTGTCGGCCGACCGTGCGTGGTCCGGGTCTTTGCGGTCGGCCGCGAGCACTGTCCCCCGGGAGATGCCGACGCCGATCATCCGTGTCCCCCGGGAGGTGCTGACGCCGATCATCCGCTCTCACCGATGTTGATGCCGAGCATCAGGTACCGCTGGAAAAACAGCGCGATGAGAAACGGCGGGATGCAGATCAGCACCGACACGCTCATCGCGGTCTCCCAGCCCGCGTCCCGGCCCAGAAGCAGCGCCGCACCGACCGGCAGCGTGTACATCTCCGAGTCCGACAGCACGATCTGGGCCAGCAGGAAGTTGTTCCAGCCCGCCGAAAACGAGAAGATCGCGGCGGTGACGATCCCGGGCCGGGCGATCGGCAACACGACGTCGCGGACGGCGCGCCAGCGGCTGGCGCCCTCGATCCAGGCCCGTTCCTCCAGCGAGATCGGCACCGTCTCGAAGTACTGCCACATCAGCCAGATGTTCAAAGGCGACAGCAGCGCGGTCAGCCCGAGCACGAGCGCGAAGTGGCTGTTCAGCAGGCCGAGCGACTGGAACAGGATATAGAACGGCACTGCCAGCACGATGCCGCTGAACATGTACGACAGCAGGATCGACCGCGAGAACGCCGTCTTCCCGCGGAACTCGAACCGCGTCAGGATGTACCCCGAGATGCAGGCGATCGTCGTCGCCAGCACCATCACCCCGACGGTCACGACGATGCTGTTGTACGTGTACGTGAGCGCGTCGGTCTCGGTCAGTAGTTCGGTGAAGTTCTCGAACGAGATCGTCTGCGGGATGATATGCAGGTCGCCGCCGGAGAACACCGCGCCCGTCGGCTGGAACGCGACCAGCAGCATGACGTACAGCGGGACGGCCGTCAACAGACACATCAGGAGGATGACCAGGTAGGTGAGTGTCCGCTGGACCCGCCCGAGCGTCCGCTGGGGAACGGCGTCGGTGACCGCGTCGGCGACGGCGGCGATCATCCGGCGCCCACCTCCCCCCTATCGAGGAGCTTGAAGTACACCACGGCGCCGACCGCCAGGAGGAAAAACAGGAGGCTCCCGAGCGCGGCGCCCTGGCCGTAGGAGAACTCCCGGAAGATGAGCCGGTAGATCAGAAGCGGGATCGTGAGCGTCTCGTTGATCGGCCCGCCGCGGGTCGCGATGAAGATGAGGTCGAAGTGGTTGAACAGCCAGATGCCCCGCAGGAACACGACCAGAAGCAGCGTCGTCCGGATGTGGGGGTACGTGATGTCGCGGAACTTCTCCCAGGCGTTGGCGCCCTCGACGGTCGCGCGCTCGTAGAGGGCACCGTCGATGGACTGCAGCTGCGCCAGCAGGATGAAAAAGGCAAAGGCGGCGTACACCCAGGTACTCATCGCGATCACTGCCGGCATCGCCCACTCGGTCGTGCCGAAAAAGCGGATCCCCTCGTCGAGGACGCCGAGGCCGACGAGCAGTTCGTTCACGACCCCGGTGTTCTGGTTGAGCATGAACTGCCAGAGAAAGGCGATGACGACCGTCGGGATCAGGTACGGAAAGAGGATGAGCGTCCGGGCGAGCGAGCCGCCGCGGATACCCTGGTTGACCGCGAGCGCGAACAGCAAGCCGAGCCCGACGCTCGTCAGCGTCGTCACGACCGCGAACACGACGGTGTTGTTGAGTGCTTTCCAGAAGAGGTCGTGAGCGATGACGTCGGCGTAGTTGCCGAGCCCGACGAACTGCGCGCTCGCGACGACGTTCTCGTGGACGCTCGCCCAGAACCCATAGAGGATCGGGAAGAGCCACATCAGCATCGCGAACCCGACGAACAGCGCGAGCGCGACCTTCCCGAGGAGGAGGACGGGCGACTCCCAGCGGAATCTGTCGGCGCCGAGCCGCTCTCTCATGTCGGTTGCCATTGTGAGGGACTGCCAAAACGTTACGGGCCGCTGAAGTCGATCTGGTCCTGTGCCCAGTCGATCGTCCCGCCCGGCGACTTGCCGCCGTGCAACAGCTGTGCGGCCGCCTGTCCCCAGACGAGCCCGTTCGCGACTGCCGGGTAGTTCAGGGCGCCGTCATCGCCCGTCGCGACCGGCGGCGTGAAGTTCTCGGCTTCACTTGCGAACATGTCCATCATCCCCTGGTGGACACCGTCCTCCTCGCGGTACCAGTCCGCGTTCATCCCTGCTTCCGTCGCGGGGATGTAGTCAGCAGCGTTGACCTTCTTGAACTGCCGCTGCTGTTCCTCGGCGTGCCACCACTGCAGGAACTCCCGGGCCGCATCGTTCTTCTCGGCGTCGGTGTCCCAGACCATATTGCCCTCGAACCAGGCGAACTTCTTCTCGTTGTCCGCGTCGCCGCCGACCGGGAAGAACGCGTTTTTGGTGTTCTCTCTGAGTTCCGGCAGGTCCGCGAGGTACAGGTTCGGGATCCACATGCCGATGTACGGGACGGCCGCCGTCGACTCCTGTGAGTAGGCCGTCGCCGCCTGGTCCCAGCCGAGCCCGTTCCCGTTTGTCGAGTACTCGTAGGCGTTCTGCATCCATTCGTAGGTCTCGATCCCGCGGTCGCGGTCGTCGCCTGACGCCATCGCCAGTTCGATGTCGGTGCCCGAACCCGCCCAGACGTTCACGTCGTTGTTCCACAGCAGCTGGTTCTGCATCGCGAACGCGAGCGTGCTCTCGCCGTTGGGGAACTGCAACGCCTTGATGTCCTCCTCCTCTTCGATCCGCTGGGCCTGCTGGAGGTAGTCGCTGAACGTCTCCGGGCTGTCGTACAGGTCCGTCCGGTAGTGCCAGGTCATCGGTCCGACGATGCTCACCGCGAAGAACTTCTCCTCGCGGTCGGTGAACGTCCGGAGGTCGTTGTCCTCCGCGACGCCGGTGATCGGCGCGAGCTTGTCTTCGAGCGCGTACCGGTAGGCCTGCCCGAACGTGTACCAGAGGATGTTTGGCGGGTTCCCGGCGGCCTGGCGCTTCTGGATCTCTTCCTGTTCGGAGGAGCCGCTCGGCAGCAGCTCCGGCGTGACCTCGATGCTGGAGTGGCTGTCGTTGAACTCGCCGGCCATCTCTTTGAGCGTGTCCTCCGCCTGGTTGCGGTCGTGTAGCCACGTCAGCTCCACCGACGAACTGCTGCCGTTGTCGGTCGAGTCGCCGTTGCCATTTTCGGAGTCACCGTTACCGTCCCCGTTGCCGTTCTCGTTGCCGTTCCCGTTCCCATTCCCGTTCCCGTTGCCGGAGTCGTCGTCACCGCCGATACAGCCTGCCAGGGCGATGGCGCCGGCCACGCCGCTCGTTTTCAAAAACGTTCGCCTCTTCTGGTTGCCGTCGAACATAGTTGTACCTAATAATATTTTTAGACATTAGGCGTGTGCCCCCACGGCTGGGAGCATTTATATGGTGGGCTGGAATCTGGGCGAGCAGGGCGCTGACGGCCTGCTTTCATACCGACTGTTGTTGTACACCCGTGTGGTTACCGCCGCCCGTAGCGCGAAATACTGTACAATCATCTGTCAGATCTCGGAATCGGTGATCGATTGTCCGCTCTTCGGTCGAATCACTGGGTACTGTTCATCAGTATCGTGGGAGCTGTTAGCACGTCTTGCAGAAGAATTAATTAACTCCATGATCATTTCTGATGTATGCATTCGGGCTACCACCCCGGGGCTTGTGTCGCCAGCGAGCCGCCGCAGCGGTCTCCCAGCAGCCGCAACCGGCCCACAACACTCGCTTTTTTCGGATTTCTCAAATTTCCCTTCGAACCCCGAGCGTAACACACCGGACCGAACGTCCGTCCGGGTGTGCGCCACCTGACGCGGCAGGCCGTCGCCAACGGTCCCGCGTCCCTGGAATCGCCCACGAACGATAGCTGCGGACACCACGACAATGAACACGCAATACGGACCAGGGCCACACGAGGGCTCGAACGACGAATCGGAGACCGAGTACGTACAGATACTGGACGCGGACGGGAACGTCCGCCCGGGCGCCGAGGTGCCGGAGCTCGACGACGAGGAGTTGCTGGCGATGTACGAGGCGATCGTGCTCGCGCGGCGGTTCGACCAGCGGGCGATCAGCCTCCAGCGACAGGGCCGCATCGCGACGTACGCGCCGATGACCGGCCAGGAGGGCGCGCAGGTCGCGACCAGTTTCGCGCTGAGCGGCGAGGACTGGCTGTTCCCGACCTACCGCGAGCACGCCGCCAAGTACGTCCACGGGGTGTCGCTGTCCTCGCTGCTCCAGCCGCTGTACGGGCACCGCGACGGGTACGCGATCCCGGACGGCGTCAACGTCATGCCGGAGTACATCCCCATCGCGACGCAGGTGCCACAGGCCATGGGCAAAGCCTGGGGCGACCTGCTCACGGGCCGGACCGACCGGGCGGTGCTGTGTCACCTCGGCGACGGCGCCACCTCCGAGGGGGATTTCCACGAGGGGCTGAACTTCGCCGGCGTGTTCGACGTGCCGGCGGTGT
The DNA here is from genome assembly GCA_003021015.1 of Halobacteriales archaeon QS_4_66_20. Lineage (GTDB taxonomy): Archaea > Halobacteriota > Halobacteria > Halobacteriales > Haloarculaceae > Halovenus. The sequence goes on from PXRK01000013.1 coordinate 9,199, forward strand.
TCGTCTGCAACAACAACCAGTACGCCATCTCGACGCCGAGCGACCGCCAGACGGCCAGCGAGACAATAGCGGTCAAGGCGACGGCCTACGGTGTCGAGGGGGTGCGCGTCGACGGCCTCGATCCGCTCGCGGTGTACGAGGTGACGCGTCGGGCGCTCACCAGGGCAAAAAACCCCATCGACGACGAGCGCCGGCCGACGCTCATCGAGGCGGTCCAGTACCGCTACGGCGCCCACACCACGTCGGACGATCCCTCCGTGTACCGCGACGAGGAGGAGGCCGAACTGTGGCGCGAGCGCGACCCCGTCGACCGCATGGCGACGTTCCTCGAATCGCGGGGGATCCTCACCGAGGAGCGCGCGGCGGCCATCGAGGACCGCGTCGAGGCGCAGATTCAAGAGGCCATCGACTCGGCCGAGGCCGACGAGACCGAGCCCGACGCCATCTTCGAGCACGTCTACGAGGAGCCCTCCGAGCGCCTCGACCAGCAGCGCGCCGAACTCGACCGCCTGCGCGAGAAGTACGGCGACGACCCGTTCTCGGAGGTGTTACAGTGAGCGCGACTGACGACGGCACGCGGGGACCGCCCACTGACGCGGCGGTCAGCGACGAGGCGGTGACCGACTCCGACGGCGCCGAGGAGCTGACGCTCGTCGAGGCGGTCTGTGACGGCCTCCACACGGAGATGGCCCGCGACGACAGCGTGATGGTGCTCGGCGAGGATGTCGGCAAGAACGGCGGCGTCTTCCGGGCGACCGAGGCGCTGTACGAGGAGTACGGCGCCGATCGGGTCGTCGACACGCCGCTGGCCGAGTCGGGGATCGTCGGCGCCTCGATCGGCCTCTCGCTGGCGGGGATGCGCCCCGTCGCCGAGATGCAGTTCATGGGCTTTTCCTACCCCGCGTTCGACCAGCTCGTGAGCCACGCCGCCCGCCTGCGCGCACGCAGCCGCGGTCAGTACTCGGTCCCCATGGTCGTCCGCATGCCCTACGGCGGCGGCATCAAGGCGCCGGAACACCACTCCGAGTCCAAGGAGGCGTTTTTCGCCCACGAGCCCGGCCTGAAGGTCGTCACGCCGAGCACCCCCCGCGACGCCAAGGGGTTGATCGCGGCGTCGGTCCGCGACCCCGACCCGGTCGTGGTGCTCGAACCCAAGCTGATCTACCGGGCGTTCCGTGAGCCGGTCCCGGAGGAGTCTTACGAGATCCCCCTCGGGACCGCGGCGGTCCGCCGCGAGGGCGAGGACGTCTCGGTGTTCACCTGGGGGGCGATGACTCAGCCGTCGCTGATCGCCGCCGAGGAGCTCGCCGCGGAGGGGATCGACGTCGAGGTGGTCGACCTGCGCAGCCTCTCGCCGCTGGACACCGAGACGATCGCCGACTCGTTCAAGAAGACCGGCCGCGCGGCGGTCGTCCACGAGGCGCCCCGGACCGCCGGTCTCGGCGCCGAGATCGCGGCGACCATCCAGGAGGAGGCGCTCGTCTACCAGGAGGCGCCGGTCAAGCGGATCACGGGCTACGACGCCCCGATGCCGCTGCACGCCGTCGAGAACTACTACCTCCCGCAGGCCGTCCGCATCCGGGACGGCATCCGCGAAACCGTCGAGTTCTGACGTCTCCGGCTCGTGCCCGTGTACCCTGTGGTACGTGCGCCGACACTACTTCGGTGCTCGCGCACAGACGGATGACTGTGGCGTTCTGACACTGGCTCGGCTGGCGAACGACCCCCTCGATCGGTTGGTGGGTTGCCGGGATTGGTTCGGTACACGACAGAAACGATGTAATCGGGAGCATCTACGTTTCACAGTCTCTCTACGCGCTCCACCAGCATAAGGTGCGAAGTCAAGAACGGATTCACTCTTGATCAAGTCATCGAAGCCGTCACTCGGTAAGTCATGTTTCGATACTCGAAGACAGATTCATCGTCAGCGTCGTCCAGCACTTCGCGCACGGTTGCCTGATCGGTTCGCACGTAGATTTCTTCTCGACTGTCTTTCGCGGTGAACAGCGGTAGCGAGTTCCAGAGCACCCGAAAGCGCCGGCGCGGAAGCTGTTCAGGCAGGAGGCGTTTGTCAGGAGTCTCATCTGTGGGCGTGACTACGGCAGTTGCCGGTCGACTCGCGTCAGCGTGGTTTGGCATCGTCACTACGGTCGTCAGGCCGTCCTCCGTTACCGTGGCCCTCTCTTCGATGTCGAGTGTGACGTCCGGCGCCTCGACCTCAAACATCGCCGCGTGGGTCCGAGGTTCCTCGGTGCTGAACCTGAGTTCATATGCGTAGGTTCCACCGCCGATGTACCCGACCGTCCGTGCCTCGATGTCGATAGGCTCGCCGTGGAACAGCGCGAGAGTGGACTGATCACGTTCGCCAGGCCCGAGAACGGTAGCAGGTTGCGGCCACTGCCAGGGAGCAATCGGGAACCACTCGCCCTCAACAAGTTTGTGGACACGCCAGTAGCGCGGGTTGCCCAGCATCGGCTCGGCGCTACGGTTGCGGAGTTCGAACTTGATCGTTCCCGGTAACTCAACGGTCTCGGTGGCTGGTTGCACGTAACGGGTCGTCCCGGGGCTCGCGTTGTGGAACCACGCCATCCGCTCAGCGCCCACCAGGTATGGTGGGTTGACATCTTCAAACTGCGATCTGCCCTGCGGTCCTGGCTCGTCGGTCGGCCACACGACGAGTTCAAATCCGGTATAGCTACCGGGCGGAAATTGATATCGGCCAGGTTCGACGGGAGATTTGTCACGAACTGGTGGGGCGAAAACGTAGTATTCGGCGGTGAATGCACGCTCCGGGGGGAGCGTGAGCGTTTTTGGAAACCAGTCCTCGGCTAGGGTCGCGACGCGCCACCTCCCTTCATCGTCGCGCTCGTACTCTGGAACAGTCTCGACAAACGGGTGGTCTTCCGTTGGTGCTAGATAGATTGTGTTTTGTTCGACGGACCAACCGACGGGTGGGTTATCCATGACCACCAGCCGATAGGGTCTGATCGTCTGTTTGTACGACAGCCGGTTCTTCACAACCACCGTGAGCGTCGCCGGCGAATCGACAGTTGCGCCTGAAATCATGTCCATCTCGACGGCAAGTCCGTCTGTCGTCTGGACTTCGCCTACGGCCGTCGCCGAAAGCGGTACTGTATCGAAATCCACGACAGTCCGTGTGTCTGGGAGTGCAACGCTATCGAACTCATGCCAGATATCATCATCGTCTGAACTTTGGTTCAACTCTTGCTCCGTCGTATTCTCAGAGGTTGGCGTCGGTGTATTTCCGGTAGATTGGGGAGTAGTTGATCTATCATCGGCATTCTCATTTCCAGAGAATGTACTACACCCCGCAAAGAGGGCTACACCGGCAGCGAGGACTGATCGACGTCGCATGCTCTCTGTATCACACCCATGAAAATAAATGTGGTGCTTAGGTTTTATATATAATAATTAATTTATATATTATTTTATATTATATAAAATTTAGACTGTGATATCGAGTTCTGGGCGAGACACGCAAATCGGTGTTTCACGCGTTTCAGCACGCTCCCGCGGTGGAACTCTCCTCGTACTCGCGTCCGACAGTATGAGCACCGCGTAGCCGGCCCAAGTCACATATAAACGTGCCCGCTAGTGGTGAAGAACGGCCGCCACATGACCGATCCGGAACCGATCCCGCCCGCGGAGTTCTCGGCCGCGCTGGAGGCCCTCGACCGGGCGGCGTTCGCGTCGTTCGTCGGCGAACTCCGAGCGGTGACGGCCGACGAGGTCGACGTTGACCCGCCGCTCGTGACCGTCCAAACGGGCGAGACCCGGACCGAACTGCTGGTCGGTGCGCCCGACGCCGATCCGGGGATCGATCCGGACGGGGTCGACGGCATCGTGACGACAGCCAGGGAGCCGTCGGACATCGACGTCGACGCTTCACTCATCACTCCGTCGGATCTGCGCCAGCGGCTGCTGTGGTCGCTCCGGGTCGACGACGCCCAGGCGCTGTGTGAGCGAACGCTTGGGGTGCCGGCGTACTCGACCAGGTACGCCGACTCGCCGCCGGCCCCGGAGCCGAGTGCCCGCGATCCAGCACGGCAGAATCCGCCGCAGGGCGAGTCCCCGCCGCGCCGGGTCGGGCGGCCGGTGGTGCTGGTGGGGCTGCTCGCGCTCCTCGTCCTCGCGGCGGGTGTGGGCGCTGTGTACGTCGCCGGCGCTGGTGACTCCATCACCGCGCTTCTCGGTGGCGACGACGCCGGCAGCGACGACGCCGGCAGCGACGACGCCGGCAGCGACGACGCCGGTAGCGACCAGGCGAGGGTAACCGCGTCAGCGACCCGGGACGTCGGCCTCGAACCAACCTGTAACCGGTCGTATCTCCACGTCGTCCAGATCCAGATGAACGCGCTGAAGTACAACAACGAGACGACGAACGACGGCATCCGGACGGTCCGGCAGTTCGCGTCGCCGTCGAACCGCCGGGCCGTGGGCAGTGTCAGTGACTACGCCCGACTGATCAGCGACGGGTCCTTCGCCCCGATGCTCTCCTGGGACAGCGTCAGGTACACGCCGGAGCGGGTCAACGATACGGCCTGGGTCGAGGTCATCACGTTCGAGAACGCCACCGAGACCGGACGCTACGAGTTCAGGCTGACCAGGCTCGGATCCGACACCGAACGGTACGAGGGCTGCTGGATGACCGACAGTGTCAGGAGGGCACTGACGACTGACGGCAGGGATGCTATACAGCCGGACGTGATATCCATCGACAGAGCAAAGTCCGGGGCACGAGATGCATCGGCTATGGTCAAACTGGTCCAGTTCATGGACGCCACCGAGCGCATGATCGTCGAGGAGACGGTCCACGTCGACGGATGACCGCGACCGCAGCAGCCGTCGTCGCCATCCTGGAGGATCTGGACGTCGAGTACCTCTTTGGCTACCCCGGCGGGCGCGTGATCGAACTGCTTGAGTACCTGCCCGACTCCGAGGTCGACGTCGTGCGGCCCCGCGACGAGCGCGAGGCCAGCGTGATGGCCGAGGTGCACGGCCGACTGACTGGCGAACCCGCCGTCCTCGCCGGGCAGGGGCCGTGGATCGGCAGCCTCGGCATGATGGGCCAGATGGAGGCGCGGCTGGCCTCCTCGCCGATGGTCGTGCTGACGGAGGCCTCCGAGCGGGGCGAGTACTCGACGCTGGCGCCCTACCAGCAGTCCCGCGGCGACTACGGCGGGCTGTCGCTGCCCTCGATCCTCGACGGCGTCGCCAAGGAGTGGTGGTTCCCGCGCACACCCACGGAGACGCTCCGGTCCGTGCAACTGGCGTTCAAGCACGCGGTCGCCAACCGCCCCGGCCCGACAGCGGTCATCTTCGACGGCGACGCCATCGGCGACGACGTCCCCGAGGACCCGACGCCGCCAGCCTGGGACGCCAGCGAGCAGGCCCAGACCTGGGACGCCGCCCCCACCGAGGAGGACGTCGCAGTAGCAGTCGACGCCCTCGAAGCGGCCGAGCGACCCGTGATCGTCGCGGGAAACGGTGTCCACGCTGCCCAGGCCTACGACGAACTCGCCGCGGTCGCCCAGGCGTACGACTGTGCGGTTGCGACCTCCTATCTGGGGAAGTCGACGTACCCCGAGACCGCCGAGCGCGCGGTCGGCGTGATGGGCTCGTTCGGCCACGAGGGCGCCAACCGGGTCGTCAGCGAGGCCGACACGCTGCTGGTCGTCGGCTGCCGGATGAACCCGATGGACACGAACTGGCAGGCACCCGAGTTCATCCGGCCCGACGAGCAGACCATCGTCCACGCCGATGTCGACACCCGCAACGCGGGCTGGGTGTACCCCGCCGACGTGGGGCTGATCGGCGACGCCGCCCAGAGCCTCGGCGCACTCGTCGACGCCGGCGGCGCCGAGAACGGCTGGGCGACCGAGCGCGCGGCCGACGCCCGCGAGTGGTTCGCGGCGCCGGCCTGCGAGTCCGACGCCGTCCCGATCAAACCCCAGCGCGCGGTCAAAGAAATTCAGGGTGCCGTCGACGAGGACACCATCGTCACCGCGGACTCGGGGAACAACCGATTCTGGCTGCTGTACTACCTGCAGACGCCAGCCACGCGCACCTACTTCGGGAGCGGCGGCGTCGGCGGCATGGGCTGGGCGGTCCCCGCCGCGGTCTCGGCGGCGCTGACCACCGACGACGACGTGATCGGCGTCGCCGGCGACGGCGGGTTCGCGATGACGATGAACAGCGTCGAGACCGCCGTCGAGTACGGCGTCGCGCCGACGTTCGTCGTGCTCAACGACACCAGCCTCGGGATGGTCCGCCAGATGCAGGACGACCACGAGATCGCGGGCGTGGAGTTCCACGACACCGACTTCCTGAAGGTGGCGGAGGCGTTCGGCGCCGTCGGCACGCGCATCACCGACCCCGGCGACCTCGGCGGGGCACTCGAAGCCGGCAAAGCCGCGGAGACGCCACACGTGCTCGACGTCCGCATCGACCGCGAGGAGGAGATGGCCGACCAGCTCGCCTCGTCGTTCTACGAGTCGGTCGGCGGCCTCCACGAGTAACGGGGCGCGACTGTGTATCGCCGAGAGCGAGTTCGAATCACTTATCGGGCAGGCACGGTTACCTGATGGGGAATGAGCGATACGGAGCTTGCGGTCGTCGAGTTCGTGCTGACGACGCTGGCCTACAACGAGCGGTCGGACCTCGACGCCGACGATCTGCCGCCCGGGTACCGGGGACCGTTCTGGAGCGAGGGGCGGATCGAGCGACCGCTGTCGGCGACGGCCGAGACGACGGGGGAGGCCACCGGCGTCGCGCGGCCGTGGGAGGCGATTTCGGGGCTGATGTTCACCGACCACGACGAGTTCTCGGGGTCGCTATCGTTCACCGACCGGGAGATGGCCGAGCAGTGGTACCTCGACCGGGTCGACGACGAGCGCATCGAGCGCAACCCCACGCTGACTGCCGCATTCGAGGACGAACGCGACGTCGACCTCGACCTGGCCCGCGAGCGCAACCGCCCGGCCCGCGCCGACCGGGCGTTCATCGACGCCCTCCTCGACGAGTACTTCGACGAGGACGAGGAGGACGAGATGCTCGATCTCGTGGAGGTACGCGCCCCCGAGGAGATCGAGCAGACGCTGGCCGACATCGTGCTCACTGGCGAGCAGGAGGGCGAGATCCAGAAGATCGTCAAGGCGATCGAGCACCGCGAGTACCTCGCCAGCATCGGCCTGCGCGAGATCGGCAAGCTGCTGTTCGTCGGCCCGCCGGGCACCGGCAAGACGTCGGTCGCGCGGGCGCTGGCGCGCAAACTCGGCCTGCCGTTCGTCGAGGTGAAGCTGTCGATGATCACCAGCCAGTACCTCGGTGAGACCGCCAAGAACGTCGACAAGACGTTCGAGGTGGCCAAACGGCTCGCACCCTGCATCCTGTTCATCGACGAGTTCGACTTCGTCGCCAAAACGCGCTCCAGCGACGAGCACGCCGCGATCAAGCGCGCCGTCAACACGCTGCTGAAGAGCATCGACGAGGTGTCGCTGATCCAGGACGAGGTGCTGTTGATCGGCGCCACCAACCACCCGGACGAACTCGACGCGGCAGCCTGGCGGCGCTTCGACGAGATCGTCAACTTTCCCAAACCGGACGCTGGGATGCGGGCGGACATCCTGGAGATCGTCACCCGCGAGATGGACATCGTCGACTTCTCGCCGGCGGATCTGGCCGATATCACCGGGGGCCTGACGGGCAGTGACCTCCGGCTCGTGTTGCGCGAGGCCGTCCTGGAGGCGCTGACCGAGGAGCGGACGACGCTGACCCAGCAGGACCTGATCGACGCCGTCGAGGACTTCGAGGAACGGGACACCCTGAAGAACCTCGACATGATCGAGGGCGACCACGACGCGCTGGTCGCCGGCGGCGACCTGTCGGGTGACGGCGGGCACAGTCACGACCACAGCCACGACTGATGGAGGTGACGCTGCTGGGAACGGGCGACACGACCGGGACGCCGACGGTCGGCTGTGACTGCGAGACGTGCCGGCGCGCCGGCGACCCCGGCGACGAGTTGCGCGAGCGCCTCCGCGAGCGCGGCGCGACCATCACCGACGCCGGCGGCGTCGAGCGGACCCGCTTCTCGGTGCACGTCCGCAACGACCGGACGGACGAGTCGCTGCTGGTGGATTTCAGTCCCGACTTCCGCCAGCAGTTCCTCCGGGAGGGCGTGCCGCTGCCCGACGCCGGCATCGTCACGCACGTCCACTTCGACCACCTCGACGGGCTGGGCAACTGCTTCCGGCTGTTCGACGAGTTGACCGTCCACGCGGCCGACGAGACCGACCCCGTGACCGGCGAGAGCGTCGCCGGCACCGTCGCGAGCGACTACGCCTACCTCGATCAGCTGACGATCCAGCCCCAGACGCCCCACGAGCCGTTCGAGACCTGCGGGTTCGAGGTGACGCTGCTCCCGGTCGACCACCCGCCACTCCTGTGCTACGGGCTCGTAATCGAGGAACCGGAAACCGGCGCGAAACTCTCGATTACGGGCGACACCAGCTACGACGTTCCCGAGGCCTCACGCGAGGCGCTCGCAGATCCGGACCTGCTGCTTGCGGACGGCATCGTGCCGGCGGAGCTGTGCGTCCACCACCCGAAAGGCGGCGCCCACCACAACGAGCATGGCGTGCCCCGGACGTTCGGCACCAAGCACATGACCCGCGAGGGGGCGCTCGCGATGGCCGAGGACCTCGACGCGAATGAGACACGGCTGGTCCACGTCGCTCACTACTACCCCGCAGACGAGGCGTTCGCGGAGCCGCTCGCCTGGGACGGCGAGCGCTACGAGCTGTCCTGACACTCGGCGTCGGACAGCCAGACCAGCAGCCCGTTCTGAGCGTGCATCCGGTTTTGCGGCCACCTTTTTCTCCTCGGGTGCCTCGCCGTGCTCGGCACCGCTCGTCGAAAAAGCTGGACCAAAAAGCGCCTCGTTCGCTGCGCTCACTCGGCGTCGGACAACCAGACCAGCAGGCCGTTCTGGGCGTGCATCCGGTTCTCCGCCTGGTCCCAGACGATGGCGTTGTCGCTTTCGAGCACGTCGTCGGTTATCTCCTCGCCGCGGTGGGCGGGCAGGCAGTGCATCACCGGGCGGTCGCTGACGAGGTCGGCCGTCACCTGGAACCCGTCGAAATCGCGGAGCTTCTCCTCGCGCTCGTCTTCCTGGCCCATGCTGACCCAGACGTCCGTGTAGACGACGTCCGCGTCCGCGACCGCAGCCTCTGGGTCGGTCGTCTCCGCGGGCGGGTTGCCCAGCGCGGCCGCGCGCTTGCGTACGCCGTCGTCGATTTCGTAGCCCTCCGGCGTCGCGACCGTCAGGTCGATGTCGGTCATCGCCGCGCCGAGGACGAACGACTGACAGACGTTGTTGCCGTCGCCGACCCAGGCGACGTCGACGCCGAAGCCGCCGAACTGTTCGTGGATGGTCAGCAGGTCCGCCAGCGTCTGGCAGGGGTGGGCGTCGTCGGTCAGCCCGTTGATCACCGGGACGGTCGCGTACTCGCCGAGTTCGACGACATCGGCGTGGTCGAACAGCCGCGCCATGATGAAGTCGACGTACCGCGACACTGCGCGGGCGGTGTCCCTGATCGGTTCGCCGTGGCCCAGGTGGATGTCCTCGGGGCCGAGGAAGACGGCGTGCCCGTCGAGCTGGGTCATCCCCGTCTCGAAGGACACCCGCGTCCGCGTCGAGGGTTTCTCGAAGATCATCGCGAGCGTCCGGGTGGTCAGCGACGGCGCCTCGCGGCCCGCCTTGATGGCGGCGGCGCGGTCGAGCACGGCGTGCAGTTCCTCCGGCGTGAGATCGTCAACGTCGAGTATGTTCATGCTTCCTCCAGGAGGCGTTCGCTTGCAGTTTCGAGGACGGCCACGGCGCGGTCGTACTCCGGGAGCAGGAGGTGTTCCCGCGGCGTGTGATCGAGCGACGAGTCGCCGGGGCCATAGGTGACCATCGGGCAGTCCCAGTGGTCGGCGAACACGTTCATGTCGCTGGTGCCGGTCTTGCGCAACAGTCGGGGCTCGCCGTCCTGCCCCCGGATCGCCGCGCGGAACGCCCGCGCGACGGGCGTCCGGGGGCTCTGCAGGGTCGGCTCGACCCTGTCGAACCAGTTGACGGTGCCGCCCTCCAGGCAGCCGTCGGCGATCTCGCGGACCTGGTCGGCGGTGTACTCCGGCGGCACCCGGAGCTGGACGTCCATCGTCGCCTCGACGGAGTGGCCGTCGTCGGAGATGCCGCCCTCGAAGCTGATCGGCTTCGTGGTGACGCGCTCGAAGACGGGCTCCCAGTCGTCGGGGTCGAACGCCGCCTCGACGCGGTCCCACCAGTCCATCGCGTCCTGGATGGCGTTGTTCTCCGGGCGCGAGGAGTGGCCCGACTCCGAGGTGGCGACGTAGGTGCCGCCGAGCAGCCCCCGGTAGCCCAGCGTGATCCCGTCCCAGCCCGACGGCTCGCCGTTGACGACGGTGTCGGGCTCGCCCTCGCGGTCGTCGACGGCGTAGCGGCTCCCACGCGAGTCGACCTCCTCGCCGACGACTGCCAGGAAGCTCGCACCCGTCCGGACCGCGGCGACGGCCATCGCCGACAGCGAGCCTTTCGCGTCGACGCTGCCCCGGCCCCACAGCGCCCGCTCGCCGTCGTCGGTCTCCTCGATGCGGACGGGAATCTCGCCGGGGACGGTGTCGATGTGGGAGGTCAGCAGGACGCCGTCGTCGGCCGGCGCGCGGACGTTGCCGGCGTCGTCGATCCACACCTCGCGGTCGTGCGCCTCGAAAAACGCCGCCAGGCGGACCGCGCAGTTGCCCTCGTTGCCCGTGACCGATGGCGTCTCGACGAGGTCGAACAGCAGCTCGCGGGCCTCGTCGTCGTCCGCCGTGAGCTGTTCGCCGTAACTCGTCATTCGCGTCCCTCCAGTTCGATCATGTGATCACCTCGGCGAGCGCGTCGACGGCGCGGTCGACGTGGGTTTCCTCGATTACGAGCGGCGGCAGGAACCGGACGACGGTCCGGCCGGCGGGCAGCGCGAGGATCTGGTGGTTAATGGCGAGGTCCCGCAGGACGCCGTTGGCGCTGCGTCCGACCTCGATCCCGATCATCAGCCCCTCGCCGCGGACATCCCGCACCTCCTCGCCGAGTTCGCGCTCGACACGGTCGCGCAGGTACGCGCCCGTCTCGGCGGCGTGTTCCGGGATCCCCTCCTCGCGGATCGTCGAGACGGTCGCGTTCGCGGCGGCGGCGATCACGGGGTTGCCGCCGAACGTTGAGGCGTGGTTGCCGTAGTCCTCGGCGATCCAGTCCCGGCACAGCGTCGCGCCGATCGGCAGCCCGTTGGCCAGCCCCTTGGCGCTGGTGACGATGTCCGGGACGACGCCCGTGCGCTGGCTGTCCCACAGCCGGCCGGTCCGGCCCAGCCCGGTCTGGATCTCGTCGAAAATCAGCGACGCGCCGACCGCCTCGGTCGCCTCGCGCGCCGTCTCCAGGAACTCCGTCGTCGCGGGGTTGATGCCGCCCTCGCCCTGGATCGGCTCCAGCAGCACCGCGGCCGTATCGTCGTCGACCGCTGCCGCGAGCGCCTCGCTGTCGTTGTACGCCACGAACTCGACGTCCTCGAGCAGCGGCTCGTACTGTTTCTTGTACTTGTTCTTCCAGGTCAGCGACAGCGAGCCCATCGTGCGGCCGTGGAACGCCCGCATGCAGGCGACGAACTTCGCGTTGCCCGTCGCCGACCGCGAGAACTTCAGCGCCGCCTCGACGGCCTCGGTCCCGGAGTTACAGAGCCAGACGTTGTCGATGTCCCCGGGGGCGGCGTCGGCGAGCGTCCCGTACAGCTCCTCGCGGACCCCGACCGGGTACGTCGCCTGCACGTACGTCAGCTTCGAGAGCTGGTCGTGAATGGCGCCTTTCACGCGGTCGTGGTCGTGGCCGAGCGGGACGCAGGCGTAGCTCCCGCCCAGGTCGAGGTACTCCGTCCCGTCGTCGTCGGTCATGTACACGCCGTCGCCCGACTCGATCCGGATCGGTTTCTTGCTGTAGACGAAGTCGCTCATGCTGTATCGACCTCCAGCGCGCCCTGCTGGATGTGTGTTCCGCTTCCCTCCAGCGCCGCTGTCACCGGCGCCTCGGCGTTCGCGTCCGCGACGACTACCTCGGCGGCGCCGCCGGTCAGCGCCTCCTCGGCGGCCATCAGCTTCCGGGCCATGAACCCCGCCGCGGCCGCCTCGACCTCCTCCCACTCCGCGGCTGTCTCGACGGTCTCGAACAGCGTCGCGGGGTCGTCGGGGTCGGCGAGGATGCCCGGCACGTCCGTCAGGAGGACGAGCGTCGCATCGAGCGCCCCGGCGATCACCGCCGCGGCGCGGTCGGCGTCCGTGTTGACCGGCGTCATCGCCCGGTCGTCCTCGATGCCGGCCATCGGCGGGCTGCAGACGGGCGTGTACCCCTCGGCGAGCAGCGAATCCAGGAGCCCGTCGTTGACCGCCTTCGGCGTGCCGGAGTGATCGCCCCGGCGGATCTTCTTTTTTCCGTCCTCGACGACCCGCACTGCCGAGGTCCGCGGCCCCTCCAGGAGGCCGCCGTCGACACCCGACAGCCCGACGGCGTCGACGCCGGTGGTCCGGAGCGAGGCGACCAGCTGCGTGTTCACGCGCCCGGCCAGCACCATCTCGAACACCTCCATCGTCTCCGCGTCGGTGAACCGACCGACGACGCCGTCGGGCGTCTCGACGTACTCGGGCTCGATCCCGAGGCGGTCGAGCGCGTCGTCGACGGCCGTCGAGCCGCCATGCGTGACCACGACATCCTCGCCGTCCGCGACGATCGAGGCGATGTCGGCGATGGCACCGGCGGGATCGACCGCGCGCGCACCGCCGATCTTGACGACGACCGTCATCGGGTGGCACCTCCCACCCTCGCGCTCGACGTGTTCGCGCTCATGGCGCACCCACGGGGTGGAGACCCCTGAACGTCAGGCCAGCAGTCTCGTCGATGCCGAGCGCGACGTTTGCGGCGTGGACAGCCTGGCCGGCAGCGCCTTTCATCACGTTGTCGATCGCCGAGAAGGCGACGATCCGGCGGTTCCCGGGGTCGAGTTCGAACCCGACCTCGGCGCGGTTCGTCCCCGCGACTGCCTTGGGTTCGGGGTAGCGGTACACCCCGCCGCCGCCGGCTACGAGGTCGACGAACGGCTCGTCCTCGTAGCTGCCGCGGTAGGCGCCCCAGAGGTCGCCCTTCGAGACGGGCTCCCCGGGGAAGACGTGGCAGGTCGCCGACGCGCCGCGGGTCATGTCGACCGCGTGGACGGTAAACGAGACGTCCAGCCCCAGGTACGCGCCGATCTCGGCCTCGTGTCTGTGACCGGTCGGTGCGTACGGGCGGACGACGCCCGAGCGTTCGGGGTGGGAGGCCGCCTCGCTGCCGCCGGCGCCGCCCTCGCTGGAGCCGACCTTGAGGTCGACGACGATCCGTTCGTCGCCGTCCAGAATCCCGTCCTCGACCAGCGGCAGCAGGCCCAGGATCGTCGCCGTGGCGTTGCAGCCGCCGGAAGCGATCAGGTCGGCACCGGCCAGTTCCTCGCGGTCGAGTTCCGGCAGCGCGTACACCGCGTCGTCGAGCAGCTCCGGCCGCTTGTGGCCGTCGTACCACTCGTCGTAGCCGTCCTCGCTGGGCAGGCGGAAGTCCGCGGAGAGATCCACGACGGTATCCGCCGCGTCCCGGTAGCGGTCGATCTCGGTCATCGAGACGCCGTGTGGCGTCGCCGCGAACAGGACGTCGACGGAGTCGAGTTCTTCGGGGCTGGAGAAGCGCAGCTCGAGATCCCGGAGGTTCGGGTGGACGTAGCCGACGGTCTTGCCGTCTTTCGAGCGACTCGTCGCCTGGACGAGGTCGAACTCGGGGTGGTTCGCGAGCAGGCGGAGCAGTTCGCCGCCCCCGAACCCGCTCGCGCCGACGACGCTCGCGGTGTAGGTCATCCTATTCGGCCTCCCGGTGGCTCATACTGCCGGACGTGATTCCGTTCCCACCCGGATAGCGCTCAGCATCTGAGACAACCGAAACCCCCAGTCCGAGCATCACTTGGAGTAACATAGTCACGTCCGGCAGTATCATGAGTGTGCCCCGACGCTGGGCTCGGTCTGCGAGCGCTCCTCGTCGACGGTCGCCTCCAGCCAGTCGACGACCGCCCCGGGGACGTCGAGGTCGACGGTGCCGTTCAGCGCCTTGAACTCGACGGTGTGGTTGACCTCGTGGACCGTGTAGCCCGGCCCGTCCTCGCCTTCGAGTTCCATCAGGTCGACGCCCAGCAGGCCGCCGCCGACCGCCTCGCACGCCTCCGCGACGATCGCTTTCGCCTCGTCGTCGAGTTCGAACCCGGCGGTGTCGGCGTCCTTGGCGGCGTTGGTCAGCCAGTGGTCGGAGTGGCGGACCATCGCGGCGATCGGCTCGCCGTCGGCCGCCAGCACACGGACGTCACGGCCCGGCTTCTCGACGAACTCCTGGACGTAAAACACCTTGTGCTCGTAATGGCCCAGCGTCTCCTTGTGCTCGAAAATCGCCTCCGCGGCCGAGCGGGAGTCGATCTTTGCCATCAGCCGCCCCCAGGAACCGACGACGGGCTTCAGCACGCAGGGGTAGCCAAAGCGCTCGACGATCTCCAGGGCGGCGTCGCTCGTGAACGCGACCTCCGTCCGGGGAGTCGGGACGCCCGCGCCTGCCAGCGTGAGGCTGTTGTTGACCTTGTCGGCGCACACCTCGGCGGTCTCCGGGCTGTTCACGACTGGGATGCCGTACGCGTCCAGGTACCGGGTGGCGTACAGGCTCCGGCTGGTCGCCAGGCAGCGGTCCAGTACGACGTCAACGTCCTCGAACGCGGCCGGCGGCTCGGTCAGCCCGAACGACAGCTTGCGGACGTCGAGTTTCTCGACCGTGTGCCCGCGGTCGCGCAGCTCCGCGAGCAGGAGCTTCTCGTCTTTGCGGATGCGCGAGTACAGGATTCCGACGTTCATCGTGTGCTCCTGGCCCCCTCGATCACGCGATCACTCACCCCAGTCTTCCTCCAGCTCGGGCGCTGTCTCCAGGCTCACCGGCTCCGTGTCGACGACTTCCAGCTCCGCACCGCAGGTGCCACAGTCGACGATCTCTCCGACTTCGAGCGCCTCGTGCAGGGTCAGGTCCGCCCCGCACTCGATGCAGTCTGCCATTGTACTCCTCTCTCACCGCTACACCCACTTAAATTCGTCGAAAGTATAATACGAATTAAATGACGCAGTATCGGCTAAGAACGTCGAACACCACCAGAACTACCGTATTCTGATTTCTCATATCAGAACTGAGTACGATCCCCCCGCGGGGATCGTGGGATCGGTCGAGGTGGCCGTGGCGCCGCGTGCCGTTCCACAGAGTCACGTCCGACAGTATCAGACATAGCTCGCCACCTCCGCGTCGAGCGTCTCCGCGGCGTCGTCGAGGTGGGTCTGCCGCATTCCGGCCGCCTCGCGGTGGGCGGCGAGGTTCTCGCGCGCCCGGTCGAGGTGTGTCTCGACGGCCTCGGGCGCGGGCCCGCCGCGGGAGTCCCGCATCGCCACGTTCTCGATGGGATCGAGCGCGGCCGCGACTGCGACGACATCGGCGACGACCTCCAGCGGTTCGCCCAGCACCTCGCGACAGGCCCCGTCGATGGCGTCGACGCCGGGGTTGCCGCCGTCAGCCAGGTCGCCCGCGCGTGCGACGACTTCGTGGGCGGTCCGGAACGGGATGCCGGCCACGGCGAGGCGGTCTGCGACGCCGGTCGCGGTGGCGAACCCGTCGCCCGCGGCCGCTTCGAGTGTCTCGGCGGGCCACTCGGCGGTCGCGACGGCGCCGACGGCGACCGGGACGGCCCCGTGGACGGCGTCGACGGCCTCCCAGGCGTGCCCGGTCGCGCGCTGCAGATCGCGGTTGTACGCCCGGGGCAGGCCGGTGAGCGTCGTCACGAGCCCCGAGAGCCCCGACGCGGCGTCGCCCGCACGACTGCGGACCAGTTCCAGCGTGTCCGGGTTCTTCTTCTGGGGCATGATGCTGGACGTCGAGGCGTAGTCGTCGGCCAGCTCGACGTATCCGTCGCTCGCGAACTCGACCACGTCCGTCGATAGGCCGGCGAGCGTCGTCGCCAGGCCCGTCACTGCGGCGCCGCTCTCGACGAGGAAGTCCCGTGCGGAGGCGGCGTCCATCGAGTTCTCGACCAGGCCGTCGAACCCGAGCAACGCTGCGGCGCGCTCGCGGTCGACGCCGAAACTCGTCCCCGCGAACGCCGCCGCACCGAGCGGCGACCGGTTCACCCGGTCGTAGGCGTCCAGCAGCCGTTCGGTGTCCCGGGCGAGCGCCGACTCGTAGGAGCACACCCAGTGGGCGACCGTCGTCGGCTGTGCGGGCTGGCGGTGGGTGTAGCCCGGCATGACCGTCCCCGTCTCGGCGGCAGCAACGTCCAGCAGCGTCTCGCGGCCCTCGACGACGGTCCCGACGGTCGCGAGCAGGTCCTCGCGCAGGCGATAGCGGATGCAGGCCGCGACCTCGTCGTTGCGCGACCGCGCGGTGTGCATGCGACCGCCCGCGGGCCCGACGCGGTCGATCACCGCCGTCTCGATCGCCTCGTGGACGTCCTCGCCGTCCGGTAGTGCTCCGTGGCCCGCCGCCTCGACGTCGTCGAGCGCCGCCAGGATCGCCGCGGCGTCGTCCGCTCCGATGATTCCCTGTTCGGCCAGCATCACGACGTGGGCCCGGTCGACCGCCAGGTCGGCGGCGAAGATCCGCTCGTCGGCGGCAAGCGAGGAGAGAAACGCCCGGGCGGGGCCGCCGCTGAACCGCTCGCGGCGGACGACGCCCTCGTCGGCGGCGTGGTCGCCGCCGGCGGACGCCGTGGTCGCGCCGTCTTCGGTCTCCTCGGGGTCCTCGTCGTGGCTGGTCATCTCAGTGGGGTTTCTCGGGTGTCTCTGTCGATTCGGTCTCCGCGTCGTCCGCGTCGGGGCTCACCTTGCTGTTGGCCAGGCGGGACTGGAACCCGTGGTACTTGGCGACGCCGGTGGCGTCCTCCTGGGTGATGCTGCCGGTCACGGTGCCCTCGTCGAAGGACGCGGCGCTCTCGCTGTACACTGCGAACTCGCTCTCGCGGGCGACCGCGCGACAGTGGCCGCCCTCCAGCTTGACCGTGACAGTGCCCGTCACCCGCTCCTGGGTGGCGTCGACGAACCCTTCGAGGGCTTTCATCAGCGGCGCGTCGATCAGCCCCTGGTAGGCTTTCCAGGCCCACTGCTGGTCGACCTGCTGTTTGAACTCGCGCTGTTCGCGGGTCAACACGAGCCCCTCCAGCGCCTCGTGGGCCGTCAAAAGCACCGTCGCCGCCGGGTGTTCGTAGTTCTCGCGGACCTTGAGCCCGAGCATCCGATCCTCCATCATGTCGGTGCGGCCGACGCCGTGGGCGCCGGCGAGGGCGTTGAGCCCCTCGATCAGTTCGACCGGGCCGAGCGCCTCGCCGTCGACGGCGGCCGGAGTTCCGTTCTCGAAGGTGATCTCGACCAGTTCGGACTCGACGCCGCCGGGGTTGTCCGTCCACTCGTAGATGTCGTCCTCGGGGATCGTCGAGGGGTCTTCGAGTTCGGAGCCCTCGATCGAGCGGCTCCAGAGGTTCGAGTCGATGCTGTAGCGGCCCTCTGACCCGCCCTCGACGGGCAGGCCCTGTTCGGCGGCGTACTCGTTTTCCCACTCGCGGGTCAGGCCGAGTTCGCGGACCGGCGCGATTACGTCGAGCGGCGAGTCACGCCAGACGGCCTCGAACCGGAGCTGGTCGTTGCCCTTGCCGGTACAGCCGTGCGCGAGCGCGTTACAGTCCTCCTCGAGGGCGACGTCGAGGATCGCCTCGGCGATCACCGGCCGCGCGAGTGCTGTCCCGAGCGGGTAGCCCTGGTAGATCGCGTTCGCGGTGACGGATTCGAGGCAGAGCTCCGCGAACTCCTCGCGGGCGTCGACCACGAAGTGTTCGACTCCGAGCGCGTTGGCGGTTTCGCGGGCCTCGGCGAACTCGGCCTCGGGCTGGCCGACGTCGACTGTGACGCCGATCACTTCATCGAAGCCGTACTTCTCTTTGAGCAGCGGGACGCAGACTGTGGTGTCGAGCCCGCCCGAGAAGGCGAGCGCGACTTTCTTCGTTGCTGGCATGGGTTTCGTGTCGTGTTGTGAGTGTCGGGTGCGTGATGTCCGCCCCGGAACCCGACGGTGGGCGGCGATTGACTACGGTACGAACGTCGTGGGGATGAAACTAAGTGGGCCTTAACGGCCCGGTCGTGGTCGCGGGAGAACTGGGATGGCGGACCCGCCGGTCGGGGCGTCGCGTGCCTCCGTGCCGCGGGTCCACGTCATTACCAGTCTCTAATCCGATGCGCCTATTAATACTTTCTGATAGGGTAATGCCACCCGTTGACACTCGCCAGGCGATGGGCCGTCCGGTGGTTTCCGCGACGATGGTCGGACCTCTTTCACTTTGGATTTTTCCTAAAAGGGGAAGTTCACGGAGCGATTGTCGATAAAAACTCGGTTGTTCGGCACGTTCGTTTTACAGCCGAGCTGTTCGCTGTCGTTCCGTCAGTTATCGGTCGTCACTGCCAGATCGCTTCGATGACGAGTTTCCGTCCGTCGAGGATGACGTTGCGCTCGGGAGCGTCCGTCGCGACAGCATCGACGAACTCGTCGACGTTCGCGAGCGCGTCTTCGCTTCGGAACAGAAACCCGCTTCGGGTGACGCGTCCGTTCTCGTAGCCATCGGCGGTCATGTGAACTGCGTCGATGTCGGCGACGAACGACCGGACGGTTTCGACGGCATCCCGGTCGGGAACGATATCGGTGAAGAGGTCGGTACCGAGGTCGGCGGACGGGGTCGGTCTGGCAACGTTGTAATCGAAGACGCCGGTGCCGACGCGTTCGAGCAGCCAGGCCTCGTCCGGGTCTAGTTCGCCTTCTGTTGCCATCTCGATGTAGTCTTCGAGCAACGTCCGTTCGTAGTCCTGTTCGTACCCGGTGAGCAGAAACAGCATGGTATCGTCGCTCGCGGCGAACAGGGTACCCTGCTCCGAAGTCTTCTGTTCGTAGATCGTGAGCTGCTCGCGTTCGGTGACTGCCTCGACGGACTCGTCCGCCTCCAGCGCCCCACGGTGGAGTTGCCCGCCGAAAACGCCGCGGTCACCGGCTATTGCGATCGATTCCACGGTCATCACGGGATTCTCGATTTTTCCTTCCTTGATCGGGACACCGACGACCTCAATGTCCTGCAGGACTGGGCTGGCACCCATGAGGAATCCAACGGCCACGAGAAGGCTGGACCCGGTCGATATCGGGAGCGCTTCTGCGTAACTCGTCACACCAGCCTCCGCAAGTCGGGTCTGCCGTCGGTCGTCTGTCTTGGAATCGAGGGCGATGTCATCGAAGAGTTTCTCGTACAGTGCAACGTCCCCGAGACGCTGGAAGTCGATACTGAGATAGGTGTGAGTCTCGTCGACAGGACCGGCCAGCCTCTCGTCGGGACCTGCAAGCCACCGCGAAGACGGCGGCAGTGCCATCGGGGCGGTCTCGATGTCGTCGTCCCCTTCCTGTGTCGGCGTCTCCCCACCATTTGACGTCTCGTCGGCAGTTTCCGCTGGTGTAGTCTCATCATTCGCGGGCGTGTCGGGAGCAGTACCGTCGTCAGTGGTGATGCATCCGGCAGCACCTGCTACGGTGAGAGCTGTCCCAGCGAGGATGGCTCGGCGTTCGAGGGAATCGAGGTTCATTCGCTGTGTATTCTGATTTTATTCTCGTCGAACAGTGTCACTTTTTCGGTTGTTGGAGAGCCGTGTTCAGCGCGATTCCGGGCAGATTCCCGCCGTCGGAGACTACTCTCCGCCCGGATCACGTGGCTCCGGTGGCAGCCCCTCGCCACAGTCTCGACCCTCTACAACCAACCACCCGTCCTCTTCGTCGTAGACTGCAACCGCAAGCGTTGTAGTGATGTTCTCGTCACAGGGTGATTCAGCCGCGCTGTAGGTGAGCATCGTCGGGAACGCCGAACACTCCATCTCCACGGGCAACCCGTTGCCACCAGGATACTCATCTTCGATCGTTCCGATCCGTTTCGAGCAGACCTCTGTTCGGTTGCGATCGTACCCGTGGACGCGGACGTCGTGAAATGCCTTGAGGTCTTCCGATCCCTGATGCTGCTTGCGAAGCGTGAAACTCACCACCCAACTGTTCTCTGCCTCATCAACCTGGATCGTCCCGAATGTAAGGCGCCTCAACGGGCCCCCGGGTTCAGGGAACCCCTCACACCCGGCAGTTGTCACCGTCAATGAAGCCCCGACTGTCGCCAGGAGTCGTCGCCGCCGAACTGATTCCATCACGTTTGTCATCCACCTATCGCGATGGAACGTCCTCGAAATTGATCGTGCTCAGTTCCTCGATACTGTACGCCAATCTCGGCTGTGGACCTCCGATCACACTGAAATCGTCCGCATCGCCTGACACCATGATGCTCCACTCGACCACCTTCACAGTTCAGCATGCGTTTGCCAAATATTTCAGCGGAGGGGTTACCACTGTTTCAACACACCAGTGGCAACAGTGGCTCGTTCGACATGCTGCGTTACGGGATTATCACTCGGTGTCGACGCTGTGGATTAATCCGCCGTTACGTTTTGAATGACGCGGTTCGGGGGGAGTGATTCATTACATCGTTGGACTGTTGATTTCCAGACAATCTCGTTCTCATTCGGGTCTGTTCCACGCTGCTCGGCCGTCCCTACCCAGTAGAGAATTTCGACCGCGATGTCTTCATCGCAGGGTGATTGTGCCACGGTTGCAGTTACGATTGCAGGAAACGACGAACAGCTGGCCGTGACCGTCGGTCGGCGGCCCGAGTCGCCGTCCAGATCGCCGACTTCTGCGGTGCAGACTCGCTGCCCTGTTTCGTCGTAGCCGAGTACCGTGACGTCTCGGAACCCGCGATCCCAATCGTTGACGTTCCGGACCTCGACGGTCAGATCCCAGGTTGTGGGTGTTTCTGACACGGTCGGGTAGAGAGCGAGCCGGTCTGGGTTGTCCCGCGGCGGACTCGTGACGCTACAGCCGGCGTGTGAGACGCCCAATAGCGCGATCCCTACTAACACCACTCGTCGCTTCATGATCACCGGGAAGGGATGTTGTCGAAGTCGATCGTGGATAGTTCTTCGAGGCTGTACGCAAACCGCGGGAGCGAAGCGGTCGAGCTTCCGAATTCAACAGCCGTTCCACTCATCATGACGCTCCACTCCGGTTCGGTTCGACCGCTGATTATCAGTTCTTCAGGCGTCTCGTCGGGCTCGAAGGCGTCACCATCAATATCGCCACTGTACACTTCAAAGCCCTTGGGGATAAGCCCGTCACCCACCAGCGGAATCGATATCGGCGTGTCGTCGGCCCACCCAACGCCCAGCGCGTGGCCCGTCTCGTGCATCGTCACCGACTGCAACCCTCCGTTATCGCTTGACTCGAACCGATCCGCGGCGACCATGATCCCGAATTTATCTTCGATCAGTGTTACCTTTTCGGTGTTCGGAGCGCCGTTGTTCAGCGCGATTCCAGTCGGCGTCAGACTATCGTAATCGATCCGCTCGTCCACGAGCGTCTTCGGCCGATCATTCCCGAGTTCTGTCCCCCAGAAGAGGTGCAGCGTATCGGAGTCGTCGTGGTACTCGTCCTCGATGATTCCCAGCTCGTACCGGTTGAGCTCGTCCGGATTGATCGTCTGGCACGGGCCGGGCCGTGACTGCCGGTCTTTACAGATATCTCGCAGCTCCGCTTCCGGGATTTCGTCGTCGACGTCGAATCTGATGTCCAGGTCGTACATCCTGAAGTTCTTCTCAGCCGCTTCCAGGACGCTATCTCCTGATGACGTCGTGATGGCTTCCGGATCACGCCCCTCGACGTAGTCGACCTCGATTTCGAGGGACGTGTCGGGTTCGTCGGCGCTCTCGGTCGGATCGGTCCCCCAGTGAAGTTCGCCGATGTGAACGTTGGAGTGTTCGGGGTCCCCATCGCCGTCGATGTCGGCGCTGGTTTGCGATGGCGGATCACCCCGAACGACCTCGTGGACCCCCGCCTGTTCCGGCACGGCCTCGTCACCGCTGACCCCGCCGTTCTGTAGATTTTCCATGTACAAGATCAGGTTCTTCGAGTCTTCGACATTCTGCACCCCGATCCAGCCGTCCCAGTAGCTATCGCCGTCTGAGTCGGGATCACTCGGATCGAGTCCCTCGAAGTCGAAATCTCCGTCATCGGTAACTCTCCTGAGATCGGGGCCGCGGCTCGGTGTGGTTAGGGATAGCTTTGTGATCCCGTATAGTTCCTGTCCGTCGGTCAATCCGTCGTCGTCGGTGTCTGTATCCCAGGGATCGGTGTCGTGGACTCCGAGTTCTTCGAGCGTCGACAGCCAGATGTCCGAGCGCTCGACCTCGTTGTATTCCGGAACGTAGTCCAGCGACTTGAAGGTGAGGTCGTCGATCACGTCACTGCCGTCACCGGGATACACGAAGTCAAAAGAATCTCTCGCGTCAGTCAGACGGTCCCGCCTCAGAGCCGAAACGTCTTGGTTTTCGGAGATGATACCGATCGCCTGGGCGGTGATCCGAATATTGGCCCGCTCCTGTGCATCGCCGCCATCCCACGCTTCGTAGAGGGCATCGATGACCTCGTCCTGGTGATCTTCGGTGATGCCATAGGTTACCCGTTCCCGGGGATCGGTTCTGGCCTCGAACTCTTCGCCGTCCGACAGGAGGTCGTCGTCGGTGTCCCAGACTTTCGGATCGGAATCGACGGAAACCGTGTCCCCGCCGGAGTCATACCTGTAGGGATCGCCGTCGCGCTTCTCGACATTGATCGTCCAGCTGTTGTATTCTGTTTCGTCGTCAAGCCCGTCACCGTCGGTATCCTCGCGGGAGGGGTTAGAGACGAAATTTGCACTGACGCGGAGTTGCATACTGTCCTCAGTCTCGACTTGCGTAATCTCGTAGTCGGCAACCTCCCGAGAATCGTTGAGGCCGTCGCCGTCCGTGTCCATGTCGTTGTAGTCGAGATCGACCGCTTGCGATGTCGGCGGACCGCCAGGCCCAGGAATGTACAGTGTCAGGCTGGCATTCTCGACCACGTCGGGGATTCCGTCCTCGTCGGTGTCCGCGAATCCCGTGCGGTTCTCGGCGACCCGCTCGAACGTCTCGGGGAGGTCGCTCTCGTCCTCGACCTGCTGGAAGTCACCGCCGGTGGCGTCGGCGATTGCCCGGAGTTCGTCCTCGTCGATGCCCCTGCCGAGTCCGATGGTACTGATCGTGACCTGTTCGGGTGCGTTCTCCGCGATCGACACCGGATCCGGGCCGGTGTTCGTTTTGCCGTCCGAAAGCAGGATGACCTCGTCCGGTCTCGTCTCGTCGCCGTTCGCGTCGAGTTCGTCCAGCGCAACTTGCAGCCCCTCACCGGTGTTGGTCGAACCACCGGCAGAGAGGGCATCGATGCTCGCATTGACCGCATCGTGATCGGTCGTCAGCCCCTCACGGAGCGATCCCGACGAAGCGTAGCTCGCGAGGCCGACCTGCTCGTCGTCAAACAGCGCGCCGATGAATCGCTTCGAGGCGATTTTCGCGAATTTGATCCGCTCACCGTCCATGCTCCCGCTCTCGTCGATCACGAGCATGGCGTCGACCCGCTGGACATTGTCCGCATCGTCCGTATCGTTGACCGTGACCACGTCCGTATTCGCGTCGTCCCACTCCTCGGCGTAGAACACCGAGAAGAAAGAGAACGACTCGACCGTTGCACTCACCGTCTCGTTCTCGCGGTCGATCGTGGTCTCGACCGGCCGCCAGGTCACGTCCTCTCCCGGCTCCCACGTGTAGACGGTGAGGGTATCGACAGTCGCGTTGTCGAGATCACGGTCGATATCCGCGATCGAGAAGGTAATCTCCGCCTCGTCGAACGCCGACTCGTTACGGACCCGCACCGTCGACGTCGCAGCAAACGACGGGGTTTCGTCGCGCCCTTCGACTGTCCGGATCGAGACGTCGGCTGCCGCATCACCCTGGCCAGTCACCGCGACGGTCACGTCACCGCCCTCGGTGCCCGTCGTCGTCGTGTAGCTTTCGTTCCCATCGAGCACTCCATCGTCGTCGGTGTCCGGATCGAGCGGATCCGTCTCGAAAGCAGCTTCGCGTTCCTGCCCGTCTCGGAGTCCGTCATCGTCACTGTCGGCCGCCAGCGGATCGGTCCCGAGGTCGAGTTCTTCGAGGTCAGACAGGCCATCGCCGTCAGTATCCGAAAACACTGGATCGGTTCCGACGTCGACCTCCTTGGCCGCTGTGAGTCCGTCGCCGTCGAAGTCCTCCTCGCCGTCGCGGACGCCGTCGCCGGACTCGTCAACGCTGGTCCGCTCGGCGTTCGAATCCGGATCCAGCGGATCCGTGCGCGTGAGCGACAGTTCCGTCCCGTCGTCAAGGTCGTCGTCGTCACTGTCAGCGTCGAACGGATCGGTGCCGATCTTCAGTTCGGTGATCGTCGGGAGTCCGTCGCCGTCGAAGTCCTCCTCGCCGTCGCGGACGCCGTCACCGGACTCGTCGACGTCGGTTTGCTCGGCGTCCGAGTCCGGATCCAGCGGGTCCGTCCCGGTCACATTGTCCTCGATGCGATCGGAGAGTCCATCGGCGTCCAGCCTGAGGACGCTCTCGACTCGTTCGGGGTCACCGCCGGTTTCGGACGAATTGTCCCAGGCGATGGGATCGACCGTTGCCGAAATAGTGAGTTCGTTGACAGTTTGGTTCAGTTCGACGGTAGCCCCGAATCCGAGCGGTTCGCCAGGAGCAGTCTGGTCAGCGACTTGGAGCTCTCTGGATTCACCGTTCACCGATAGTGAGACGTTTTCGACCGCGTACGGACGGACAGTAAAGAGCGTTCCCTGGAGCGGATAGGTGTAGGCTCCGTCCCGGATCGGATCCTCACGATCAGCGAGCTGGATCGCCGGAGCGGTCGCGTCGGCCAATCGGTCCAGTGCCTGCTGTGCCCGCTCCCAGGCGCGTTCGTGCTGGGCGATCGCTCCTTCGAAGTTCCCCCGCTGGTGGAGGTCACGCCCCTGCTGGGCGTGAGTTTGCGCCTTCGAGAGCAACTCCGCGACGCGCTGTTCGTCGTAGGCGATTCCCCGGTCGTCGAACTGGTCTCGAACTCGCTCGACGTCACCGATACCCACCGTCGCGAGGCGCGCGCCCGACGCCGACAGATTGGCAGCAACGGCGGGAGCCTGTTGCTGGGTTTGCGCCGTAACGGTGCGATCATCCTCGAAGACAGTCACTTCGATAATCCGATCGACGTCGACGTGTCTGTCGAACGTCGCGTTCAGGGTGTCTTCGAGGCGATCCTGTCGATTCTTTCCGGAAAGCGATGCTTCTTGCAGGGCATCGAACGCGTCGATCCTGTACTCGATAGCACGCTGTTCGCCGAGTGACACGGGATCCGAACCCCCATCATTGTTCAGATGCCCGAACTCTTCACACCCCTGCGTACTGATCACGGAGTTCCCACAGATGAACTTTCCCCCGACGGTAACTGTCTCACGAACTGTACTGTTCGTTACGGTCAGGTCGCCCTCCACGACGAGGCCATTCTCAATCACTCCGTCGACGATTGTGGCATCACCACCAGCACGCACGGAACCAGTAACGCTCGCGTTGTCGATGACTACGTCACCCGTTGTATTGATTGTGCCGATCACACCCCCATCGACGACTGTTACTGATCGGAGTTCGTCGGCTAACTCCCGGAGATCACAATCGAGTACGAACCCCTCGATCGTGAGTGTGGCTGCGTTCCCGTCTCCGACCTGTTTGTTGACCCAGTTACACGACCGACGAGGGGCGGAGAGTGAGGGCGTCCCGGCAGTGGCAGGCGTGTGCTCGCCCACCGCGTTTCCATTTTTTATCTGGACTGACGAACTGCTCCCCACGCCCGGCACTGCAATCATCGAGACGATCATCAGCGATGCACAGACAATGACAGCCCACCCCGAATCGGTGTATCGCATGCCATGCTGTGTCACCCCACGTTATTTATATCTTTCTAATTTACTGTACCTATGAAGTATAAATAGTATTAATACGGGAGACGATTGACTATAGGATGCATTATATTCACACAATAAAAGCAGTATATACTCCCTTAGTTCCTGAGAGAGCGGTTTGACTGGGGATGGCCCCGAGAGAGAGCCCTCGGATCCGCTCACCGCGTCGTCACTTCACAGCCGTCCTCGGTGACGATGACAGTGTGTTCTTTCTGGCTGACGTAACAGCCTTTCTCCTCCTTGAGAACGGGGTAGCCGTGGACGATGTCCTGGCGCTTGAGACGACGCAGCGCCATCTCGGCGCGGTCGGCGTCGAGCCACCGCGTGGCAAAGGGGAGCGTGCGGTACTCCTCGGTGATCTGGTCGAGGACCTGGCGGGCGTTGCGGTCGCGGACCGACCCCTCCGATTCGAGGGCGAAGATCTCCTCGTCGCTGCCCTCCGTGACCTTGCCGCCGCCGTCGGTGGCGAACGGCTCGATGGCGACGACATCGCCGACCGCCAGTTCGACGCCCTGGGAAACCTTCCGATTGGGGATGTTCGGCGTCGTGTGCTGTTCCCAGTGGCCCAGGCCGTGGCCGGTGAGGTTGACGATCGGGTTGAAGCCGTACCCCTCGATGGTGCGCCCGATAACGTCGCCGAGGACGCCGGTGTCGATGCCCGGTTCGATCATCTCGATGGCGGCGTCCAGCGCCTCCGCGGAGGCCTCGAGGAGTTCGTCCTGCCCGGAGAGATCGACGGTGATGGCGGTGTCGGCGATCCAGCCGTCGACGTGGACGCCGATGTCGACGTTGATCATCTCCTCGCCGAACGTCTCGTCGTCGTCGACGCCCGGCGTCGCGTGGGCGGCCTCCTCGTCGATGGAGATGTTCATCGGGAACGCCGGCTTCCCGCCGAGTTCCCGGATCCGCCCCTCGACCCACTCCGCGAGTTCGAGGTGGCTCGCCCCGACTTCTATCCGCTCGACTGCTTCAGCCCGTACCTGGGTGACGATCTCCCCCGCCTCGCGGTGGTTCTCGTATTTCTCGTCCTCGAGGTCCACGTCAACGCTCATACCCCGCCTTTCGCCTGAGGGGACAAAAGAGGTACCGTTCTCCGCTATCGCTCGTGGTGACTGTCCCAACGTCGGGTACTCCGGGCTGCGGGCCGCGGGTCACCTGGAGCTGCCAGTCTGCATTGAGTCCGAATTGAATGCCCCCCCGGTCCGGCCCTCGCGGTCGACGGCGATCACGCCGGCCGTGTCCCCGGTCGCCTCCTCGAAGGCGGTCATCCCGCGCTCGCACGCCGTCGCCGGGTCCGCGCCGTCTGCGATGGTGTCATCGACCCACCGCGAGAGGCCGAAGCGGGCGATGGCCTCGCCCGCACCCGTCGCGCTGACGGCAGCGTGCTCGCTGGCGTAGAAGCCGGCACCGACCTGCGGGACATCGCCGACACGGCCGGCGAGCGCACACCACCGGCCGCCGGTCGAGGTCAGTGCTGCGAGGCGGTTGCCCTCGACGGCAACGGCGCCCACTGTATCGGTGCCGCCGAACTGCTCGCGGACCCACCGGAGGTGCTCGCCTCTGTCGTCGGTGTCCGGTGGATCGAGTTCGGCCCAGCGCTGGCGCTGTTGCTCGGACCAGAGGTCCCCGTCGGTCGCGACGTCGAACGCCTCGGCCAGTGCGATTGCGTTCTCCCCGGCAAGGAGGACGTGGGGCGTCTCGTGGGCCACGACGCGGGCGACGTCGCCGGCGTGCTCGACGCCGGGCATCGAGCAGGCCGCGCCGGTGGTGCCGTCCTCGCGCATCAACCCCGCGTCGGTGCGGATGACGCCGTCGCTCTGGACGGCGCTGCCGGAGCCGGCGTTGAACCGCGGGCTCGCCTCCAGTTCGTGGACCGTCGCCAGCACGGCCGCTTCCGGGTCGTCCGCGTCCGCGCCCGCCTGCACGGCCCTGTCGAGCTGTTGCTGTCGTGTCTCCGGATCGTCGGGGTCGCCGCCTGCGCCGCCGTGTGCGAGAAGCTGCATATGCCGCCCTGTGGTGGCAATCGACTAACTTCCATCGGCTTCCGGCGAAGTGCCGACGTTCCCGTTCGCGTCCGTCCGGGCGACGTTCCTGCCGGTCCCCGTCCCCTCCTCGCCGTTCGGACTCGCGTCCTCCGTTGCGTCGTTCGCTGCGCCCTCCGGCGGTTCGAGGATGCCGTCGAACTCGCCGTAGAGGCCGAAGATGTCCTCGTAGCCGTGTTCGCTGGCGAGGATCGGGACGATCCCCTCGGACTCCACGCGGTGGGTGTACTCGTCGTCCTCGGCGAACACTGCACCCTCGGGGATCTCCTCGAAGTTGCGGTAGTACAGCCGTGGCTCGCCGCCGCCTTTCGGCACCTCCTCGCTGGCTTTGATGAGCTGCTTGGGGGTGAACGTCGGCTCACGGTCGTGCAGGACGCCGTGGGCGCGCAGGAACGCGTGGACGCACTCCAGGCCGAATTCGACAGCCCCCTCGCTGCCCTGTTTGCCGGCCTCGATGCTGACGGTGTTGGCGAGCATCGAGTCCATCGTCGTCGACCGCAGCCCGCTGGCATCCATGACGTACTCGCTGGGCAGCGCGGTCACGGTCCGGCGCACTGGCTCGGTTAGTTCGCTGAAGATGGCGAAGGGTGGCGGCACGCTCCGGGAGGTATGGATCGCCAGCACCGCGTCCGCACCCTTCAGCACCTGCATCACGCGTGTCGCCAGCACCGCCTCGTAGTCGTCGCTGTCGGGATCACCGGGGAACGCGCGGTTCAGGTCAGTCTCCGTGTATCGCGTGCCGGCCGCCAGCGCCGGCTCGTTCGCGATCAGTAGCTGGACGGTCCCCGAGTCGACCGAGAGGTCCGCGATCAGCCGCTCGACGATGATTTCGCCGGCGGGCTCGTCGCCGTGGATCCCGCCCACGACTGCGACCCGGGGGGAGCCCGACCCGCGCTCGATCAGCCTCATACCTTCCAATTGCGGGTGAGTCTAATAACGGTTTTCGACTGTCGCCGCCCTACCCGAACAAACCACCGCTTTAATCTACTATTCCGGGCTAAAAGTGCCACCTATGGGCACGGATGACGTTGAGAAGGAGATCAGGAATGCGACGAAGTATTATTGGGCGACACTTTCCGACCAGGAGGAAACACAGCTTGAATCCGAAGCGACGGCCGGAGGACGGCGGTCACAGGTAGTTGGCGGATCCCAGATGGACGGCTTCGCTGAACTGATCGAGAATACACTCGTCGATGAAGGAGTTCCTCGGAAGGCCGTGCTTCATGACCATGATGCAACTCTTCCAGGATTCTATCGTGCCACAAAGCGATGGGATCTCGCGGTCGTACTTGATGACGAGCTTCTTGCGGTGATGGAGCTCAAGTCTATCGCCAGCTCGTTCGGCAACAATCTCAACAACCGAATCGAAGAGGCTGTTGGGAATAATACGGATCTCTACGAAGCGTATGAAAAAGGACTCTTCGAGCCCTCACCGACTCCCTGGGTTGGCTACATGATTCTCATGGCGGACAAAGAGAAATCGAGAGGGTCGGTAAGAATCCGTGAGCCGAACTTCGATGTAGACGAAGCCTTCAAAGACGCTTCGTACATTGATCGAGCGGAACTACTCTGTCTAAGAATGGTTCGTCAACGGTTGGTCGACGCGGCAGCATTTCTCACCTCAAATGTGGAAACTGGTCTTGACAGCGAGTATGATGAACCCAATGAAGAACTCACATTTCGTCGGTATCTGTCGTCACTCGTGGCACACGTGAAAAGCCACGTCGACTACGAGCAACCAGAGATAGACGATAATAACAACGACTCTGAAGAGAGCTAAACCATCTTATTCGAACGCTTTCACGGAGAGGTTCTCGAAGTTGTTCAGCGTTCCTCGCTCCTTCTCGATACGTTTCTTTGCCACCTCGAAGTACTCCTCCTCGAGCTCGACTGACACCGAGTTCCTGCCACAGCGAGAAGCCCCCACTGCGGTTGAGCCGGATCCAGCAAAGGGATCGAGCACAGTGTCACCCACGAAAGAGAACATTCGAATTAGCCGCTCCGCAAGCTCAGCCGGGAACGGTGCCGGATGGTCTGTCTGTGGTTGTCCCTTAATGTCATCCCATAACTGCCGGAACATCTTCTGGTGGCGATCAGCTTCGATTAGACTTAGGATTCGCTCGGCTGTCGACGGTGATCGGTAACTGCCGGGCTTGCGGAACAGCAGAATATATTCGATGTCGTTTTTGATGACTGCCCCAGGTTCGTAGGGTTTCCCAAGGAACCGCGCGTTTCCGCCAGCTTCGAGGCTGGCGTTCCCGATTTTGTACCAAATGATGGGGGCGAGATTGTCGAATCCAACATTGGTACAGTGCTCTTGAATCGTTGCGTGAAGTGGGAGCACTCGGTGCCGATCATAATTGCTCCGTGAACGAAGGATATCGCCCACTACAACACACATGCGTCCGCCCGGGACGAGCTTCTCATAGCACTGTTTCCAGACCTTATCGATTTCCTCGTTGAATTGCTCGTAATCCTCAATATCCCCTAATTGATCCTCTCCACCTGTTCCGTTCTCATAATCTTTAATATCAAAGTACGGAGGTGACGTGACGACAAGTTCTACACTTTCATCGTCTACAATTGAAAGGTCACGAGCGTCCCCGAGATGGAGTTCGTGGTGGGAAGGAAGCGATTTCACCGATTGTTCGACTTCACCCATTCGTCCTTTATCACGAGCAAGTGAAGGCAGGTCGGACTTAAGTTCTCGATTTGATTTGTCGAAGAGTTCCGTACAGCTCTCAGGAACATACTCACGGAGATCAACATCTTCTGCCATTATGTATCATTGGGAGAGGCTTCACTGATAAACCTATGTTTGGAGGTTCAGCACGTTCTAGCACGATAGCAAACAGCTCGTATCGATCATAAAGGAGACGATCCCCGTTTCGAGTGTTTCAGGTGGAGAAATTATTTCGACCGGGGTTCACTTCCGATTATCCCTGAAATAACCACAAGACGACAGATCATCTGTTTCGTAACGAAACGAATTCCAGAATCGGAGGGAGGCAATAATCCCCGGATCCGGAGGTAATACTGGCGCCTGAGTGTCTCTACTACCGGTATAGAACTACTGGACACGCCCGAGGAAGCCGGATGGACTCGCCGGGATTTGAACCCGGGGCCTCTCCCATGCCAAGGGAGTGATCTACCACTGATCTACGAGCCCGCGTCGGCAGTCCCGGCTTTTCGGTCGGCCCGCTTAAACCCATCGGAACCACCCGCCCCTGCCTCCCTCTGTCACGGGAGATTCCCCGTCGTCTGGTAATTCGGACGGCACTCACAGTTCACCCGCCGCTGCCAGCCGACCGATCACTCCCTCGTCCGCGGAACGCACGTTTTATACGTGCCAGTGGACAACCGTACTCCACGAATGCCCAACTCACACGGACCACAGCAAGGGACGCGGCACAAGCTCCAGAACGACGCACGGGAGGGTGGCACGACGCCGCCACAGCAGACCACCGAGCAGTTCGAGGACGGTGACTCGGTCCACCTGGCGCTCGACCCGAGCGTCCAGGAGGGACGGTTCCACCCCCGATTCAACGGCAAGACCGGCACGGTCGTCGACGAACAGGGTCAGGCGTACAAGGTCGAGATCAAGGACGGCAGGGTCGAGAAGACGGTCATCGCCAGTCCAGCACACCTCGAGCGCCAAGAGTAACCCCGCCCGACGCTCTTACTCCCAGCAAGTAACGGATATACAGCCAGACGTGACTCCGGACAGCGCCAGGACAGTCCATCGGCTGTGTCATGCCCCGAAAACGGGATTTGGGACGGCATGGCTCAACTGAATCACGTCTGGCTATATGGTCGTCTTGCCGGCGTCGACGCGGTGCTCGCCCGCGACGAGCAGCGTCATGAGTCGGCGAGGCCGTAGTAGCCCGGCTCGTCGTCGGACGCCGGCTCCGCGAACACGAACGACTCCGAGTGCTTCATCATCCACGGGATCGCCCAGTCGAGCAGCACGTTCTCGGTCTCGATGTCCAGTTCCTCGTTGACGTCGACCCCCTGGAGGAGTCGCGCAACCTCGTAGATCGTGTAGAGCTTGTCGGCTTCCAGAACTTCCTCGGGCCTGCGGAACGCGAGCGGCCGCAACGCCTCAGCCTCGGCTTTCGGAATAGGCATACCGGGAGGTAGCCCAAGCGGCGGTGTAAGCGCTGTGATCCGCTTCGAAAAATGGCAGGTTTCGCTCCCGACGCGGCTGGCGCACTCCCTGCAACGTCAGCCTTCGACCCGACTGACGACCTTGTCGTACTCTTTGGCGACGCTGTCCCAGTTGACGACCTCGAAAAACGCGTCGACGAACTCGTCGCGGTCCGGACCGTAGTCGTAGTAGTAGGAGTGCTCCCAGACGTCTAGTGCGAGCACGGGGTGTGAACCCCAGAGTGCGCCCTGATCGTGCTTGTCGACGGCGACGTTGCGGAGCTGTTTCGCGACCGGGTCGTACACGAGCAGGGCCCAGCCGCTGGCAGCCGACGCCGCGGCCTCGAACTCGCCCTTCCAGCCCTCGTAGGAGCCGAAGTCCTCCTCGATGCGGTCGCGGAGCTCCCCATCAGGCTCGCCGCCGCCGTCGGTGTGCATGTTCTCCCAGAACAGCGTGTGCAGGTAGTGGCCGCAGCCGTTGTGGGTGACGTCCCCAAGGGCGCCGGCCGTCCCGTCGTGGTCGCCGCTCTCGCGGTTCTCGGCGAGCGTCTCCTCGGCGGACGCGAGGCCGTTGACGTACCCCTGGTGGTGGGTGTCGTGGTGCCACGTCACCACCTGTTCTGAGATGTGCGGCTCCAAGGCGTCGTAGTCGTACGGAAGCGGTGGCAGCTCGGGGTTCGATTGCTCTGGCATCTTGAAATCCCTCCGGTAGAACTAACGGCTGGCTCCCCCAAAAAGGTTGAGAAGCCGGTGTGCTGTGTTGCTGAAATGAATTTCAGTAACCCCACGTGATGGAACCGATTCACAAATCTGGGGGCCTGGAGTGCTGTTATCGGGCGTTGCCCTTCGTAAAAGAACATATCACGGAGGTTTTGGATCGGATAGGATACGGGAGCGTGTAACGTGACCCGCCCCGTGAATCCTATCCGTCAGTCCCCGTCGCCACGAGCCCGTTCGAACATCTCGATGGCCTGTTCGCGGCGCTCGCTGTGCTCGACGATCGGTGCCGGATACGCCGGCGCGTGCATCTCGCGGGTGCCCTGATCGAGTTCGTGCCAGGAGTGGATCGTCCCGGCCGGCACGCCCTCCAGTTCCGGGACGTATCGCTTGACGTAGGCCGCATCGGGATCGTACCGTTCCCCCTGGCTCATCGGGTTGAAGATCCGGAAGTACGGCTGTGCATCGGTACCGGTCGAGGCCGCCCACTGCCAGCCGCCGTTGTCGTTGGCGGTGTCGTGATCGACCAGCTTCTCGCGGAACCAGTCGTAGCCCGGCCGCCAGTCGAGCAGCAGATCCTTCGTCAGAAACGAGGCGACGATCATGCGGACGCGATTGTGCATGTACGCCTCCTCGCGGAGCTGTCGCATCCCCGCGTCGACGATCGGATAGCCCGTCTCGCCGTCTTTCCAGGCCTGCAGCGCCTCGGGATCGTCACGCCACGCGATGGGGTGCTCGTAGCGCTTGTAGTTCTCGGTCACCACGTCCGGCCGGTCCCACAGCACCTGTGCGTAAAACTCCCGCCAGGCGAGCTGGTCCTGGAACTCGAAGACGGACTCCCTGGCGGCCTCGTCCGGAGCCTCCAGCTTCGCTGCCTCTGTCTCCTCGTACACCTCCCGGATGCCGATCGTGCCGTACTTGAGGTGGGGGGACAGCCGCGAGGTGCAGTCCTCGGCCGGGTAGTCCCGGCGGTCGTCGTACCGGTAGATATCGGCCTCGCAGAAGTCCCGGAGTCGCTCCCGTGCTGGTTCTGTCCCGGCCGGCGGAATGGTGGCTTCGGGGTCGTCGAACCCCAGGTCGGCGAGCGTCGGGAGTGAAGCCGTCGTTCCGTCGATGTCGCCGGAGCGGACGCTCGCCAGGTCCCGTTCAGCCGGCGGTTCGATCGGGTCGCACTTCGGCCGTTCGTGCCACTTCTTCGAGAAGTAGGTGAACACCTTGTAGGGGTCGCCGTCGTTGGTGGTGATCGC
The DNA here is from genome assembly GCA_003021015.1 of Halobacteriales archaeon QS_4_66_20. GTDB lineage: Archaea > Halobacteriota > Halobacteria > Halobacteriales > Haloarculaceae > Halovenus. The sequence continues at coordinate 43,498 of PXRK01000013.1, forward strand.
CCCAGGTTCGTGGTGGACGGCGTCGTGGACTGCGGCGCGCTCGACGCCAGCGTCGGCCAGCGAACGGCGGACGGTCGCGTCGCGGTCGCGTGCGAGCCCCGAGTAGTCGCGACACCACGTGACCGTCGAGATATCGAGTTCTCGGGCGAGCGCGGGCAAGACTTCACGGGAATCTCCCCGGGCGATGAGCAGGTCGCTCCCGCGCTCGCGGTAGGCATCACGGAGCGAAGATAGTGCATCGAGCATGAACGATACCCGGGGCGGTGCTGCGTGGTCGAGCACCCCCGGGTCCAGCACGAACGCCGGGACCGCTTCGCCGGCCGTTGGCGCCGCAGCGAGCCCGCGGTTGTCGGCCAGTCGGAGGTCGCGGCGATGCCAGTGCAGGTGCATAGACTGTGCTTGGAGGGAAACCACTTCAACGGCAGGGAAACACCGATCTCCAATAATCACTATCAGCGGATCAGCGACAGTTCGATCTCCTGCAAGGAGACGTACACCGTCGTATCGGTCGTGATCGCCATGTTACAGGAAACGGTCTCGGTGCTTGGATCAGTCGTACAGGAGAGCGGCGTCTCCTCCTCGAAGTGTCGCTCCCAAATTTCGTACCGCGGCGAGGTAACGTTGAGCCGGAGTTCGTTCGGGCCAGAGGCGAGCGTGTCCGGCGTGAACAGCACCGATCTGTTAGTCGACTTGCCACGGAGGAGGACAGTCGACCCACTCACGGCCTGGATGCTCGGCGTGAACGTCTTGATGATCGGCACGTGGACTCGTTGTTCCGAGAGCAACAGTGGCGGGTCCAGCAGCATCGTCCCGCCCTCCCGTTCGGTCCGGAACACCGCACCGGACTCGTACACCAGCTTCGTATCCGTAGCGGTGCGCAACACGACCGGGCGGATCGCCTCGCTGTAGGACTCTTCGACTGTTCCGCCCTCGAGTAACTCCACCTTGATCGCCGTCTGGTCGCCGAAGTACAGTTCGGAGTTCCCGACGTCGACCTCCGTCGCGCGGCTGGGACTGTCGCGCTGGTAGACGGCCGCCATGTTGTCGGCGAGGACGTCGAACGCCCGCTCTGCGTTGGTCCCCTGTTCGGTGTCGCGGATCTCCTCGAGCGTCGACGTCGCTGACGCGCTGAGCAACAGCACCGACGAGAGGACGATCCCGAAGATGATCACGTATCCCAGCACCTCGCTGAGGCCGCGATCCGCGTCGCAAGCGTCGCCGAAGCGGTCGCGCTCACGCATCGCGGATCACCAGCACGGGTCCACTAGGTGGTGGCTCGTAGACAACGGAGATCTTTCCGCTGTCAGCGTAGGAGTCGTCGTCAACGGAGATCTGGGTGGTGGCGTTGACCCGGACGGACACCTCGGGTCGCGTTGAGTTGACTACGACCTGTGACGTGTCGCCGCGTTCGTCGAGTTCGACGCTCCAGGTCGACCCGGTCACGTCCGTACTGAACGATTGGTTGATATATGCCTCGGAAGTCGGGCCGGCGCGGGCATACCGGTCAACCTGCTCCAGATTGCCGGCGATATGATTGCCGATGATGCGCATCTCACCCGCGATGACCTGCTCGCGCTGGTCCTCGACGAACGACCCGCCGGCGATGATAATCCCTGTGATCAGCACCGCTGTGATCGCGATTACCAGCACGTAGTTCACCACGAAGGAGACTGACCGGTCGTTGAAACCGGTGCTCGGCGGACGGATCATGGCGGCACCTCCCCAGGGGCAACCCTGATAAGCGTATCGTATCCTACGTCGGCCGTATAGTACTGGTACCGCACTGCCGTACCGTAGATGGCTACCTTCGTGTAGGGCCCGTTTCCAGTACTTCCCATATTTCCAGAAACTTCGTTCGCAAATTTATCGACAATAAACGAGTATGTACCCTCGATCCGGTGCCCGTTTTCGAACTTGATATCGTAGTCTGGAGTAGCTCCGGTTCCCAACCACATCGGCGTTCCATCGGTTAGCCTTCTTAGAGCATGGCAGGGCTCTCCGCCAATTGTACCACCAGTGATGTCAAGGACTAAAGACCCATCAAACTCACTTGTACACCTTTCTGGACTTTCGGTTTCGGGATTAACTTCGACTAAGATATTGTTGTTTCCTGGAAGGCTCTCTTTCTCTATAGTCAATTCCCATTCATTCCCGCCAATCCCTTCGACAACCATTTTATACGGGTCATGGGCGGAACCAATATCTGGGATATTGGAATCACTTGTGATATTGATTTTATAATTTCGGATTCGACCGACATCTTCCACAACAGTCCAATCCTCTTTTGTGGTGGCATTGGTGAAATCACTTATATCGTCCTGGGCGATTTTTTTCCCTTCTATCCAATCATCGAAGGTAATATTGACAACCCTGCCCTGTGTCGATTGTTGCACTCCACCCTGTGTACTTATCTGATCGACATTGCTTTTGATAAGATCCTCTAAATTCGAATCCAGGGAATTGTTTCGGTTGATTTCGATCATCGTCTCCTCGATGCTCTGTTCGACTTCGTGGCGGTGATCCAGCGCGTCCTTCGACCCGGCGACATCGTCGCGCGTCGCGAGATTCTCGGTGAAGATGGCAGAGTTAACGACCAGGGCGAGGGCGACGAACGACACAGCGACGATGAACGCGGCGATCAACAGCAACTGCCCGCGCTCACCGCCCCGGCCGGACGGTCGCGGGATCAGATCCGCCACGCGATCACCTCCACACGCACCAGGTTGTACAACGAGTCGCCTGGCGCAGCGTCCTCGGCGTAGAAGCTCCCCGAGTCCTGCAGCTCCGGCCCGCCGCCGGGCGCGGTCAGGTTGTGGGTATCCACGAGCGCGACCGTCCGCGACGCACTGACGGCGTGGTCGCTCGGCTGCCCCTGGTAGATCATCCGTTGCGTGAACTGGCTGCCGTCCGCGAGCTGGTAGTGGACGACGACGTTGTAGGCGACGTTGCGGTCCCCGAATGCCCGGTCGAGGGCGTCGCCGAACTCGTTGTCCGGCGGCCCGCTCCGGTAGTAGTTCACGTCCGACGCGTTGTGGTACCCTCCCTCGGTCTCGTTCCAGTACAGGACTGCTTCCCCGAGCGCCCCGGACTCCGAGGTGCTTGCGAGCACGCCTGTCGCGCTGGACTGGAGCTGATTCTCCAGGTGCTGGCTCGACGTGCTCGCCGACAGCGGCGTCACGGCGGTCATCTGCAGCGCGAACCCGACCGCGAGCAACAGCAGTATCCCGGCCGACACGGCTTCGAGGGTCAGTACCTGCGCCCTGTCCCGATTCTGGCCCTCGTCCTCGGGGGCGCGTGAGCGGCTCACCATATGACCACCCGCAACGTCGCAGTTTCGGCCCCGATCCGAACCGTCCGGCGTGCGGTGATCGTCGTCCCTGCCGACGAGGGATCGTCACCGGCCTCGAAGAAGTCGTCGCCGGAGTCACACGCACTCTCGTTTGCGACGTGTGGCTCGTCCGTACTGCTACTGGACGTCCAGCAGTACGGGGCGTTGCCCGCCGTGGAATTGACTATGGAGACGTTCACCTGGTGGTACGCTCTGAGATCCAGCCGCTCGCGTAAACTCTCGCTGTTGTCGAACGAACACGGAAAGTCGTCGACACTGTCGTTGAAGAACGCGACCGTACACTGCCGATCGAGAACGTTCGGCGTCTGCGGCGATCCCAGCTGATCGGCCGCCAGCGTCTCCGCAACCCGGTCGGACAGCGCCGGCTCCTCTTCGCCCTGGATCTCGAACGGCTCCAGGATCCCGGGAACGAACGTGAACGTAAACAGTAAGACTGCGATGAAGATGGCGATCCCGATCGCGAAGTCCAGTGTCGTCTGCGCTCTCATAGCTGATTGGGTGATCGATCCGCCCGGTTATCGTCCTGTCTGCATCCCATCTGTACCCTGATCCCACTCCACAGTCTCCCGTGTTGTGCTCGGTGAATGGAGTCAGTTTACGTATCGATTGTGGCCGATACGGTGAACGCAGTAATAAAGGCTCGTTCGGAAGTATCAGATGTTGAAATAGAACCGGCTGCGACCGCCAGGGCTCGGGTGCTCACAATAATCACAGCAATCACTAGCAGTCGAACGAAACCTCGTTCAGCGTCGTCACTTCGCCGAACAGCCAGCCCGCGTGGTCGAGCGCGTACTTGCGGTCGTCCGCCTCGATGAAGCCGATGGCGTCCTCGACGAGCAGCGGGCGGTAGTCGCGCAAGCCGGCGCTCCCGGCAGTGTGCAGCACGCAGACGTTCGCGAGCGTCCCGCCGAACACGAGGTTGTCGATACCGTGTGACTCGAGCCACCCCTCGAGCTCCGTCCGGTGGAACGCGTCGTAAGTGTGTTTGACCACGACCAGTTCGTCCTCCCGGGGGTCGAGCTCCTCGACGAGTTCGGCCTCCCAGGACCCCTCGAGGACGTGCTCGCCCCACCGCTCGAACTCGTCGTAGTAGTGAGCGTCCTCGAACTGCTCGGGCGGGTGGACGTCACGGGTGTATATGACGCTTGCACCGGCTTCACGCGCCCGGCCGACCAGTTCCACGCAGCCCCCGATCGCCTCCTCACTCCCCGGCGCGTACAGGCTCCCGTCGGGGTGGCAAAAGCCGTTCTGCATGTCGACGATCACCACTGCCGTAGCGTCCGGATCCAGAGACATATGCGAGGCTAGGGGGGAGCCCTACAAAAATATCAATGGCCTCGAAGCTGGGACGCCAGACGGACCTCCGGAACCGGCGCGAGCCAACCGATTTTTGTCCGGCCGGTCCGAAGCGGGGGGAGATACCGTGCAGGACAGCCGCCCCGTTCCCCGGTGCTCCGGCGCCGTCCCTGGTCGTCCCACGGGTGAGACCCCGTGAGACGGATCCTCCTCGTGGGCCTGGTGCTCGTGCTGGCGGGCTGTGCGGCCCCACAACCAGAGCATCGACGTGACCGCGGCGGACGGGCTCACCGACGAGGAACTCGACCTGCTGGTCAAGCGGTCGATGGCCCGCATCGAGCGAATCCGGGGGCTGCCGTTCAAGCGCCTGGTCGAGGTCGAGGTGATCACCCGCGAGGAGTACCGCGAGCAGCGCCGAAACCGGTCGGTCGGGGAGCCCCGCCGCCAGTTCGAGAACCAGGTCTGGGAGGGGATGTTCGTCGTCGGCGAGGACCGGGACGTGACCGAGGTCCGGTCGTCGACGTTCGGCGAGTCGGTACAGGGGTACTACCTGCCGGGACGCGACAGGATCGTCATCGTGAGCGACGAGGAGACGCCGACGATCAGCAAGCGGACGCTGGTCCACGAACTCGTCCACGCGCTGCAGGACCAGCAGTTCGGCCTCCAGAACCGCCCCGACACCCAGGACGGACAGCTCGCCCGGAACGGCGTCGTCGAGGGCGAAGCGTCGCTGCTGCCGCGGCGCTACCTGAACCGGTGTGAAGCCGAGTGGTCCTGCATCCCGCCCGAAACGAGCTCCGGCGACGGCGGGGGTATCGACCGCGGCATGTACCAGATCATCATCCATCCGTACACGCGGGGGCCAGCGTTTGTCGAGACGTTCCAGGTCCGGGACGGCTGGGCGGCCGTCGACGGCCTGCACGAGCAGTTCCCGACGACCACCGAGCAGGTGATCCACTCCGGGAAGTACCCCGACGAGGGGGCGATAAAACTGCAGGTCCCCGACCGGTCTGACGACGCCTGGTCGCGGCTCGACCACGATCCGGAGGCCGAGCGGATCGGCGAGGCCGCCGTCTTCTCGATGCTGCTGGTCAACGACGTCATCGACGCGGCCGACCCCCGGCGGTACCGCCACCCCGCCTCGGCCGGCTGGGGCGGCGACCGGCTGGTGCCGTACCGCAGCGACGACGGCGAGTTCGGCTACGTCTGGACCCTGACCTGGGACTCGGCGGAGGACGCCGCCGAGTTCCACGACGCCTACCGTGACCTCCTGTCGAGCCACGACGCCGAACAGGTCGGCGAGAATCGCTACGTCATCCCCGACGGACCGTTCGCCGACGCGTTCCGCGTCACCCGCGACGGACGGACCGTCCGGATCGTCAACGCGCCCGAACTCGAGGACCTCGCCGACGTTTACCAGCCGTCCGGATGACAGAGGGCGATTATCGCCGACGGCGATCCCACACCGCTACAGTCACCGGATGCAGCAGCTCTGCACCAGGGCTGGAGAATCGGGTAACATTATCTTCCAATAATCTCCACAACGCAATCTTTTCTTTGCGTCGGGTGAAGGCTCGAACATGAGCGAGTTCGACATCGTCCCGCCGGCGGCCATCGCGTCCGGCGACGCCACGGACGCCTACTTCGACCGGACGGTAGAGGCGCTGGAACACGCCGGCAAGAATCCGACGGTGGTCGCCGAGGTGACGGCCTCGCAGTTCCCGACGGGGGAGTGGCACACCCTGGCGGGGCTGAAAGACGCCGCCCACCTGCTCACCGGACGGGACCTCGACGCCGACGCGCTCCCCGAGGGGCAGCTGTTCGACGGCGGGCCGGTGCTCCGCATCGAGGGGCGGTACCTGGAGTTCTGCCGGCTCGAAACCGCGCTGCTGGGCTTTCTCTCGCACGCGACCGGCGTCGCGACGGCTGCACTGGAGACGCGCCGGGCCGCGCCCGACTCGCTGGTGCTTTCCTTCGGCACGCGGCACGTCCACCCCTCCATCGCCGCGATGATCGAGCGCAGCGCCCTGCTCGGCGGCCTCGATGGCATCTCGAACGTCGCCGGCGGCGAGGTGATCGGCCGCGAGGCCGGCGGGACGATGCCCCACGCACTGCTCATCTGCTTCGGCAAGGGTGAGCAGGAGGCCGCCTGGCAGGCGTTCGACGAGGCCGTCGGCCCGGACGTGCCGCGAGTGGCGCTGTGTGACACCTACAGCGACGAGGTCGACGAGACGCTCAGAGCAGCCGAGGCCGTCGACGACCTCGACAGCGTCCGGATCGACACCACCTCCTCGCGCCGGGGTGACCTCAGGCACATCCTCCGGGAGGTCAGATGGGAACTCGACGCCCGGGGCCACGAGGATATCGGCATCTTCGCCAGCGGCGGGATCGGTCCCGCGGCGATCCACGACCTGCGTGATGTCGCCGACGGGTTCGGCGTCGGCTCGTACGTCAGCAACGCAGACCCGCTGGACTTCGCGCTCGACATCGTCGAGGTCGAGGGCGAACCGGCGGCAAAGCGGGGGAAACTCGGCGGCGCGAAGGCGGTGTACCGGACCCCCGACGGCGGCCACCACATCGGCCTCGCGGACCGCGAAGCCCCGGATGACGGCGAACCGCTGTTCGAACCGCTGCTCCGCGACGGCGAACTCGTCCGTGAGTTCGACCTCGACGCCGCGAGCGAACGCGCGCTCGCTGACGCCGACCGCGTCGGGTTCGGTGCGGAGTGACGGCCGCCCGACTCGTGATACTGGTGGCTGTACGTACGTGAACACTCGAATTGAGAATCCAGGCGGAACGGGCCTGTATCCGCAGATAGCAGAGACTGGTGAGTAAAAGAATTACAGCCACCAGTATGAACGAACGTACCGTACAGGTCCGGCGGCCGGGCACAAAAACGCAAAACCCTTGTCGGGTGACTGGCAAACGCAACTGAATGCTTGGTCGCCTCCGGAGCCGGGCAGAGGACCTCTACGAACGCGTGCTGGCGGCGGAACTCTCGGAGACGCCGACCCACGTCGCCGTCATCCAGGACGGCAACCGCCGGTACGCGAGCAAGGAAGGCGCGGACAAGCGTGAGGGGTACCGCGCCGGCGCGGACACGACGGAGGCGCTGCTGAACTGGTGTGACGAATTCGGCATCGAGGAGGTGACGCTGTACACGTTCTCGACGGAGAACTTCGACCGATCGGAGGAGGAGCGGGAACTGCTGTTCGACCTGATCGAGGAGAAACTCCTGGAGTTCGCCGACGCAGACCGCGTCCACGAGTCGGAAGTCCGCATCCGCGCGATCGGCGAACTCGACCGCCTCCCCGAGCGGGTGCGCGACGCGGTTGCGTACGCTCACGAGCGCACCGGCGACTACGAAAAGCTCCACCTCAACATCGCGCTGGCGTACGGCGGCCGCGCCGAACTGCTCGAAGCCACCCGTCAGATCGCCCGCGACGTCGCTGCCGGGGAGCGCGACCCCGCGGACGTCGACGTCGACGCCGTCGAGGACGCGCTGTACGAGGGGCCGCGCCACGACGTCGACCTCATCCTGCGCAGCGGCGGCGACGAACGGACCTCGAACTTCCTGCCCTGGCAGGCCAACGGCAACGAGGCGGCGGTCTGTTTTTCGGCCCCCTACTGGCCGGAGTTCCGCAAGATCGACTTCCTGCGAGCGATCCGCACCTACGAGAACCGCGAGGAGATCCGCCGCCAGAGCCGCGCCCGCCGCGCAAAAGCGCTGGTCGGCGCGCTCGGCGGGACTGCCCGGGCCGGGAACGACAGCCCGGTCGAACGGGCAGCCAGCACCGCGCGCGGCGGCGACACGGACGAGCGGTCGGGCGAGCACACCGACGTCGACCCGGCAGACTGATACTGATTGTTGCGATATCGACCGTGATACGGTCGTTCGTGAGTATTTTCGGGACTGCCTCGTCATATCGGGCGTTTGCCGGGCTGTGACGAACGAACTGTGACGTATATCACTCCACGGCCCGGAGGTGGTCGGCGACGTCGTCGCCGCTCACGACCTCGGGGATGACGACGACGTCAGCGCCGGCGCGGCGGGCCGTCGACTCGTAGATCCGGTCGCCGATCCGGACGATCAGCTCCGCCTCGGGCGCGAGCTGGTTCGTGACGATCGCGATCTGGAGGTTGACGTTCGAGTTGTCGATCGCAGCCACGACGGTCGCGGCAGCCCCGACGTTGGCCCGTTCGAGCGACGCTTCCTGCCTGGCGTCGCCGTCGACGACGAGGTGGCCGTCGCGTTCGGCCGCTGCCACGTAATCCTCGTCCCGTTCGACGACGACCACGCGCCGGTCACCCTCGAGCCGTTCCGCCACTGTCTGGCCGAACATCCCGTACCCACAGACGACGACATGCTCCGAGAGCGTCCCGATCGTTCGTTGCTGTTGCACGCGTTTGAGTTCCTCCGTGATCTGTCCCCCGAACAGGGCTGCGACGACCGTCTGGCCGAGCCAGAAGCCGACGACCACCAGGCCGACCCGCGACAGCACGGCGAGCGCTTTCGCCGCCCGCTCCGGCCCGGCCCGCCCGCCGAAGTACAGTCCGACCTCCGTCGGGCTGATCACCCAGTACGCCGCCTCGATGACCCCGACCCCGGCGAGGCCGACGAACCCGGCGATCGTCGACACGACCACGAACACCAGCGCCACGACCGGCGGCAGTGCGCGCCGGAGCAGTGGCCGGCCGGCGAACGGTCCCGACCCAGGGGACATGTCACCTGTCACGGCCCCACCCCGGAAAAGCGCACAACCCAACAGATGGCTGCACTCGTCGTCCCTGGATGATTGCGGCGCTGGATCGGGCGTCGAGAACATAACTGATAGGCCGGTCGAGGCGAACGATCGGGCATGCAGCAGGTCAGGGAGCGCGTCCCGGAACTGACAGGGCTACTCACCGCCGTCTCGCTCGCGCTGGTGTTCGGCGCCGTCGGCGGGTTTCTCCCGTCGTCCGCCCTGCCCCGCGTCGACGCCGTCGTCCGTGCGGTGCCACACGTGAACGCGCTGCTCAGCGTGGCGGCGATCGTCGCGATCCTGACCGGCGTCCGGGCGATCCGCCGGGGCGACGTCTCGCGCCACCGTGCGGCGATGCTCACCGCGACGAACCACCCGCGAGTCGGCCGGCTCGCGGCGGCGTTTAAGTGGAGACACCGGTAGACCTTTTACCGGCCCAACCCGGGGGCTAGGCATGGTACGGCTCGGGTTCGTCGTCGCCCAGTTCAACAAGGAGAGCCCCGTCACCAACGAGATGGCGGCGGCTGCGCGCGACCGCGCGGTCGAGCGCGACGCGAGGGTGGTCGAGACCATCGAGGTTCCGGGCTCGTACGACGCGCCGCTGGCGGCCGACAGGCTGGCGCGCCGCGACGATGTCGACGCCGTCGTGGCGCTGGGGGCGATCATCACGGGCGACACCGACCACGACAGGGTGATCGCCGACGCGGCCGCCCAGGGCCTGACGGATGTCAGCCTCGACCGGGACACGCCGGTCGCGCTGGGGATCATCGGACCGGGGATGAGCGACGCCGAAGCGCGGGAGCGGATCGACTACGGTGCGACCGCGGTCGACAGCGCGGTCGACATGGTCGGGGCGCTCGAAGCTACTGATCAACCATGACTGAGCAACTCACCTTTGCGGAGCGGGTACAGAGAGTGTCGCCGAGTGCTACGCTCGCGATCAGCAACAAGGCGTCCAAACTCGAGGCCGAGGGCGTCGACGTCGTCGACCTCAGCGCCGGCGAGCCGAACTTCGACACGCCGGGGAACATCAAAGACGCCGCCGAGGAGGCGCTGGAGGCGGGGGAGACGGGGTACACGCCGTCGCCGGGCATCCCGCGGCTGCGCGAGGCCATCGCGGAGAAACTCCACGCCGACGGTCTCGACCAGTACGGCCCGGAGAACGTGATGGTCACGCCCGGCGGCAAGCAGGCGCTGTTCGAGGTGTTCCAGACGCTCGTCGAGGACGGCGACGAGGTCGTGTTGCTCGACCCCGCGTGGGTCTCCTACGAGGCGATGGCGAAGATGGCCGGGGGCGACGTCTCGCGGGTCGACACTGCCCAGTACGACTTCGCGCTGGAGCCGGCACTCGACGACCTCGCGGACGTCCTGAGCGACGAGACGACGCTGCTCGTGGTCAACTCTCCGGGCAACCCCCACGGCGCGGTGTACTCCGACGCCGCTCTGGATGGCGTCCGGGACCTCGCGGTCGAGCACGACGTGACGGTCATCTCCGACGAGATTTACAAGGAGATCACCTACGACGACGTGGAGATGACCAGCCTGGGCACGCTCGACGGAATGGGCGACCGGTCGGTCACAGTCAACGGGTTCTCGAAGGCGTACGCGATGACTGGCTGGCGGCTGGGGTACTTCGCTGGTCCCGAGTCGCTGCTCGACCAGGCCGGGAAGGTCCACGGCCACTCGGTCTCGTGTGCGACCAACTTCGTCCAGCACGCCGGCGTCGAGGCGCTGGAAAACACCGACGAGGCGGTCGCGGAGATGGCCGCCGCCTTCGAGGAGCGCCGGGACATGCTCGTCGACGCGTTCCACGACCGCGGTGTCGATGTCGTCGAGCCGAAGGGGGCGTTCTACATGATGCTGCCGGTCGCCGACGACGACCAGGCGTGGTGCGAGGAGGCGATCAGCGACGCGCACGTCGCGACCGTACCCGGGAGCGCGTTCGGGACGCCCGGCTACGCCCGCATCTCCTACGCCAACAGCACGGAACGGCTGCGCGAGGCCGTCGACCGGCTTGAGAAGCACGACCTGCTCTGAGAGTGGACGGAATCGTCGGCAATCAGCGGTATCACGCCGAAAACTGGGGTCCCTCGCAGGATTTATAACCTGTGGCTGAGGAATGAGAGGTGATGTCACGCGCTACAGTCACGATTTCGTACCATTTCGACGCTGTGTCGACTTGGCTGTGGTCGTACGGTTCTTGGGATATGCCCGCGCGGCATTCTCGCGGCGTGTTCGGAGCCGACTATGGTGCTCCCAGATTGCTCGGGCTGCACGACAAGCTGGACGTACCTTCGACCTGGTGTATCCCGGGGCATACCATCGAGAGTTTTCCGGAGATATGCGGAGAGGTCTGGGACCGGGGCCATGGAGTTCAGCATCACGGCTGGACGCACCGGGGCCCCTCAACTTTCGAGGACAAGGAAGCCGAAAAGGCCGATATCGAACGCGGGATCGAGTCGATCCGTGATCTCACAGGCGAGACGCCAACGGGGTACGCTTCGCCGGCGTGGGACTTCTCGGAACACACGCTCGACATCCTGGAGGAACTCGGGTTCGAGTGGGATTCGAGCCTGATGCGCTCGGATTTCGAACCCCAC
>PXRK01000014.1 GCA_003021015.1 Halobacteriales archaeon QS_4_66_20
GAACTCCTGGTGGGCGATGTCGATGGTGACCCCGCGCTCGCGCTCCTCGGCGAGGTTGTCCATCACGTAGGCGAACTCGAAGCCGCCCTTGCCCTTCTCTTCTGCTTCTTCCTTGTACTGCTCGATGACGTGCTCCGGGACGTTCTCGGTCTCGTACAGGAGTCGTCCGACCAGTGTGCTCTTCCCGTGGTCTACGTGGCCGATAATGGCCAGGTTCTGGTGTGGTTTGTCCTCACTCATTATTTCTCACGCGCAGAGGCGCTCTGTCGGAGAGTTTACGCGGTTGTTCATAAAACCATTTCGATACTGGCTGTCGGACAGCAGTTCGCTGTCTGGTGATTTGGCATGCACTGACACGCCAATGGGTCGATCGGCGGCGTGCGACGGTCGTTACTCGCGTTCGACCACGTCGACGCCGGTGATCTCGAAGCGTGCGCCGCCCCCGTCGGCGTCGACGACGTCGACCGCCCAGCCGTGGGCCTCGGCGATTTCGGCGACGATGGACAGCCCGAAGCCCGTTCCGTCATCGGACGTGGAGTAACCGCTCTCGAAGACCTGTTCGCGCTCCTCGGCCGGGATGCCGGGGCCGTCGTCGGCGACGTAGAAGCCGCCCGGGAGGTCGCCGACGGTGATCTCGACGCCGTCAGTCGACCCGGCCGGTTTGCCCTCGCCAACCCCCGGGCCGGCGGCGCAGTCCCGGGACACCGACTGCTCCGGGGAACCATGCTCCAGAGCGTCCTGACGAGCTTGCGAATCGGGGCTCGTAGAGCCATGCTCCACAGCGTTGCCGAGGAGGTTCGAGAAGAGCTGGCGGAGCCGGGACTGTTCGGCCATGACAGTCCGGTCCGTCCGGAGATTTAGCGACCCGTTCCCGGCGATGTCCTCCCGCCAGCAGGTCTCCACCAGCGCGGCGATGTCGATCGGTTCGGTCCCGTCGACAGTGCCGTCCTCCCGGGCGAGCACCAGCAGATCCTCCAGCAGCGTCTCCATCCGACGGAGCGATCGCTCGATCGTGTCGAAGTGGTCCTCCCCGCCAGTATCGCGGGCGATCTCGAGGTGGCCGCGTGCGACCTGCAGGGGGTTGCGCAGGTCGTGGGAGACGATGCTCGCGAACTCGTCGAGGCGGTCGCGCTCCCGTTCCAGTGCACGTTCGCGCTCGCGCAGCGCCGAGACATCCCGGTAGACGGCGAACGCACGCGTCACGTCGCCGGTAGCCGGGTCGGTCAGCGGGACCGCCTGCCAGAGGAAGTCCCGCGGCCCGTCGACGGTCATCCGCTCGAGTTCGCCGCTGAGGTACGTCCCCTGCCTGACCCGTTGGCTGACGTTCTCGGCCTCCTCTTGCTGTGACTCGGCGGCGACTACGTCGTCGAGTGGCTTCCCGACGATGCCCTCGCCCGGGGGTTCGAACAGGGTTCGGAACGGTTCGTTGATCTCCGCGATGTGCGGCGTCTCCCCCTCGAATTCGACGAGGGCGATTGCGTCCTGACTCTTCTCGAACAGCGACCGGTACTTCGCGCGCTCTCGTTGCAGAGACTGTTCGTACTCCCGGCGCTCGCTGACGTCTCTGACCACGCCGACGCTTCCCCGGAACTCCTCGTCGAAGGGCAACGGCGTGACGTGAATCTCACAGGGGACCCGCTCGCCCTCGCTCGTCTCGACCGTCAGCTCCGTCGTCCGCCGATCGGTGTCGGGGGTCAGAAGCGAGTCGGACATCGTTCGCCCCTGCCCGCTGGCGTCCCCCGTGAGGATCGTCCCGAGTCCCGAACCGAGCAAGGTCGACTCCTCGTAGCCCGTCAGCGCCACGAGTGCGTCGTTGACGAAGGTGAACCGCCCGTCGGCGTCGATGGTGAACACCGGGTCGCCGGACGCCTGGACCATCGTTTCGTAGCGTTCGAGTTCGCGCTCGCGCCGCTTGCGCGCCGAGATGTCCGTGTAGACCGCGTGGGTGTGTTTGACCTCGTCGGTCCCCGGCAGCGCGTGCGGGATCGCCTCCCAGATGAACGTCCGCGGGCCGTCGACGGTGTCACGCTTGAGTTCCCCGCTCACGTGCTCGCCAGTCCTGACCCGGCGGCTGACCTCGACCGCAGGCTCGTAGCGCTCCTCGTTGGCCGGATCGACGACGACATCGTCCAGCGGCCTGTCGAGGACGTTCCCGTCGTCCGGCTCGAACAGCTCCCGGAACGCCGGATTCGCCTCGCGGATGTACGGCGTTTCGCCCTCGTACTCCGTCCAGGCGACCGCGTCGTTCGTGTTCTCGAACAGCGACCGGTACCGGTCCCGGAACTCCTGCAGTTCCCGGCTCACCTCCTCGCGTTCGATCCGGTCGCCGGCGGACGGCGACGCCTCGATTGCCGTCCTGATCCGGTGTGCCAGCACCACGTACTGTTCCTCGCCCGCCCCTCTCCGGACGTAGCCGGCCACGCCTGCCGAGAGCGCCCGCCGGGCGAGGTCAGCATCGTCCGCCCCGGCGAACAGAACGAACGGCAGGTCCGGGTACTCCTCCCGGACGGCCCCGAAAAATGTAAGCCCGTCGCCCTCCGGCAGCCGGTACGTGGAGACGAGACAGTCGATCCGCCGGCTCTCCAGTACCTCGAACCCGGCGTCCGGGTCGGGTGCCGACAGGACGCGGGCGCCCTCCAGGTGCTCTCTCAGGGCTGTCGCAGGCTCGCGACTGTCGGCTTCCCCGCCGACCAGGAGCACGCGGATCCGACCGTGATCCTTCATGTTGCTACTGTTATGTTAACTACAGTATAAAACGTTGATGGGGCAGCTATGAGCCACGGGATGGTCCGGGCAGTCACTCGCCGAGCCTCCCGACGTCTGCGAGCACCGCGGAGGCGGTTTCGGGGCCACCGGCGCCGCGGCCGGAGATGTTGAGCCGGCCGGCGTGGGCCGTCTCCAGCTGGACGATGTTGCGGGTCCCGCCGACCGCGAGCGTGCCGTGCTCGGGGACGAGGCGCGGGCCGACGCGGACGTCGCCGCCGCTGACCTCCCCGATGAGCCGGATCGTCTGCCCGGCTTCGGTTGCGAGATCGAGCGCGCTCGCTTGCAAGTCCCGAATCCCGGAAACCTCCGCGTCCGCGAGCGTGAACTCCCTGTCGTCTTCCGCGAGCACGTTTGCGACGATGACGCACTTCAGCGCCGCGTCAGTGCCCTCGACGTCGAACGAGGGGTCCGCCTCCGCGACGCCGAGATCCTGTGCCTCGGCGAGTACGTGTTCGTAGGAGAGCCCCTCGGCGGCCATCCGCGAGAGCACGAAGTTCGCGGTGCCGTTGAGCACGCCGCGGACGGCGCTGACGTTGCCCGCGCCGACGTCGGCGATCGTCGAGAGGACTGGGATTGCGCCGCCGACGGTCGCTTCGAAGAGAAGGTCCCCCGCGCTCTTCTCTTCGAGCGCGCGGACGTCGCCGTATCGCTCGGCGACGGGTCCCTTGTTCGCGAGGACCGCGTGGCGGTCCCGGTCGAGGGCGGTGCGCACGTGCCCGAACCCTGGCTCGGCGTTGCCGAGCGTCGTCGGCGTCGCTTCGACGAGCACCTCGTACGGCCCGTGCAGAACGTCGTCGGGCGCGTTGGCACCCACTGCGCCCTCCGATCGCTTTCGCTCCAGCGCGGCGTCCACGTCGATGCCGTCGCCGTCCACGACGCCGCTGCTTGAGTCGGCCAGTCCGGTGACGGTGTGGCCGTACTCGCCGGCGAGTTCCGCCACGGCGGTGCCGACGGCGCCGGCGCCCACGATTGCAAGTCTCACTCGGCCTCACCCCCGGTGAGCGGCTCGATGACCTGGAGCTGCTTCTCGGCAGCGATTTCGCGGATGTCGGCCAGTACCGCGTCGATCTCGCCGCTGTGTGTCGCCAGCCGGAGCCGGGCGCTGGACTCGGTCTCGGTCCCCTCTGGCGCCGACAGCGACACTGCCTGGACGGACGCGCCCGTGGATTCCTGAACCGTCGAGAGCGTGTTCGAGAGGTCAGTGTCGACGAGGTGGCCGACGAGGATCACGGTCACTTCCTCGCTGTACCGCTCTGCGCCGGCCTGGATGACGGTGATCTCCGCCTCGCGCAGGCCGTCGACGATGGCGTCGAACTGCTCGGGTGTCGCCTCCAGGTCGACTTCGACCGGGATCTGGCCGCGGGGTGTCACGTTGCCCCGCTCGTGGAAGATCGAGAGGAGGTTCCCCCCGTTGTCGGCGATCGGCGCCAGCGCCCGCAACAGTTCGCCCGGCCTGTCGACCAGTTCCAGCCTGATCGTGTACGGCCCCACGCCGTCGGGCGAGTCACTCATCCGCAACCACCCGCCGCTGACAGCTCGTGACGCATTGTTCCCCCTTCGGAGTTCCAGTTATAAGTATCCAGCAGATCGTGGTCAAAGTCGCCGCGATGGGTGTCGACACCATCCCCCTATCGGGAAGGTCGTCGGCCACTGCACCTGATACTGTCGGACGTGACTCTGTGGAATATACAGCCAGACGTGATTCACTCATAGTGATTGTTGCGATTATTTTCGTGACTACGTCACGTGAACGGTTGGTTCGCGGGCTGAACCCCACGAACTGTGACTCCCCGGCGGTAACGAGTCCCAACAATCACTATCACGTCCGACAGCATCACTCCTCAGCGTGGGGGCCCAACCGGTAGAAGATGACGCCGAGCATGCCGACGAAGCTGACGGCGGCGAACCCGAGGCCGAGACCGAACCAGAGCCGCGCCTGGGTGTACTCGCTCTCGGCGAAAGCGTTGCCCAGTCGGAGGGCGGTCTCGACCTGGTGGAGCTGCGTCCAGGCCAATCCCGCGATGACCACCCCGAGGACGAAGGCGAGGCCTGACGCCAGAAACGTCAGCATCGACAGGGAGTCGGTTGTCAACGACAGGTCTGTGCTGCTCATACCCCTGGATGAGACTGGGCCCTGATAAAACCTCCCCCGAGCAGTCACGTCCCGTCCAGCTGCCCCCCGGCTTCGAGAAAGTCCAGCGGCAACCGACGTTCCACGCGGATGAGGTTTTCGTTGTTGATCTCCAGCCGGAGGTCGTCGAGCTGTTCGGCGATGCGGGTGATGTCCTCGTCCTCGGCGCCGACCGCCTTGAGCTGGAGGTTCTTCTGGCCGGTCATCAGCTCCACGACTTCGAGCACCTGGGGGATAGTCGCGGCCTGGGATGCGACCTCCGAGCGATCGCTGATGGCGGCCGTACAGGTGAAATGGAAATACAGTGCCAGGCCTGTGGGCTCGTGATCGATAGTCGTGGTGTACCCTGTGATAACACCGGCCTCCTCCAGCCGTTCCATCCTGTTGTGAATCGTGTTGTCCGAGACGCCGACCGCTTCTGCCAGATCCAGCGCCGTGTACCGGGCGTTCTCCTGCAGTAGATTCAGGAGCTTTCTGTCGATGTCGTCTAGCTCGTACTCCATCAACTGTGCTAGGCGCCGCCCACTCATGAATTCTTCGATACTCTACGTCCACGACACAGATCATTTCAACATTTCCAATCAAATATTGACATGCAAGAAGTTTCGAAAAAGTCTGACTCTTACTTATACGGCAACCATGAATGTTGATATATTTTTCTAAGTACAGAGAGAAGTTCGATATTCCCTATTTAGGAGAAATTTGGATGCAATATCGAACCTTTTGGGAAAGACTTTTATACTAACAGTCCGTCATACAAATGTGAACAACACAGCCAATCCGACGATGAGTTCGTCAGGGAAGTTCGAGCGGCGATCACTCAGCACTGCAGTTATCGGCACCGTCGCCGATGCGGAAGATGAACCGGCAACGGCGCTGACGCCACCGCTGGCCAGCGTAATCGACCCCGATGCCCTGGATTCCCTCTTCAAGATCGGGTCCCACGGCCAGGTCGAGTTCTCCTATCTCGGCTACCAGATCACTGTCGACAGCGCGGGTAACGTCACGCTCGACGAGTAACACCGGGGCGAGTACGACTGCAAACCGCGAACGTGTTAGCAGGGACTTTTCCGCTTCCGTCCCGTAACAACGACATGAGTCATCGGGAGACGTGGCTCGGTCTGGAGCAAAGCGCAAAGCCACTCGTCCGCGCCGGGATGATTCTACTGCCCGTCGAGAAACGCCAGCAGCAGGTCGTTCACCTGGTCGGCGTCCTCGATCATTAACAGGTGCGACCCGCCCTCGATCAGTTCGAGGCGGCTATCGGGAATCTTCTCCGCGAGCATACGCCCGTTCGCGACGGGAACCACGCGGTCGTTCGTCCCGTGGAGGACGAGCGTCGGGAGGTCGATCCCGTGAACCCGGTCGCTGGCGTCGAAGTTCGCGCCGGCCGAGCCCTGGGATTCGCGGGCCACCTCGCCGGCGTCCTGCTCGATCCGCATGTCGACGATACCCTCGACCATGCCGGGATTGCGCTGGGCCCACTTGTCGTTGATCGCCGGCTCCATCCGGTGGCGGATCTGCTCGCGCTCGCTGGCGTCCTCCGGCACGGCGTAGATCTGTTCCTGGGTCTCCTCGGGGATCGGTTCGGCCTCGTCGCCGCCGTGGGTCGTGCACATGAGCGTCAGGCTCCGCGCACGGTCGTAGTCCAGCGCGTACTGCTGGGCAATCATCCCACCCATGCTCGCGCCGACGAGGTGGACGCCGTCGACGCCAGCGTCAGCGAGCACCGCCTCCAGATCCGCGGTCAGCCCCTCGATAGAGTAGCCAGCGAGTTTCAGAAACACCAGCAGGCGTAGCGGCCGGGGGAGACGCGGCAGCAGCGGCGGCAGCGCGGCGTCGGACTTGCCCGAGCCGCGGTTGTCCGGCACCAGAACGTCGTAGCGCTCCCCGACCGCCTCACGCTGCCAGTCCCACAGCCAGCGGCCGACGCCCAAGCCCTCGACGAATACGACGGTCTCGCGGCCGTCAGCGACGGGACCGTCGCCGTTCCCGCTCGCGCGGACACCGTCATCGTCACTGCCGGTGTCACCCCTGTCGAACTCGTAGTACAGCGACGCGCCGTTTCTGGTCGCGTACGGCATGGTAGTCGGTTCACGGGCGACGCCCAAATCGGTGCCGGTGTCCTCCTCCGCACGCACACCAACGGCACCCCCTCTTTTATCATCGCCAGCGAAGGAGGTGAGTTCTTCCTGCTGGCGCGAGTACGTCCAGCCCGCGTCGGCCGGCGACGCGGCTGCCGATCAGGCGACGGATCCGCAGGCCTGATCGGTCATCGATCGTCTCGCAAAAACGCACGACCGTATCAGTCGTCGCGTGTCTTGATGTCGGCCGAGAGGCCCTGCGCCATCGTGATGTCCTTGTCGTTGTTGAGCGTCCAGGCGGTGCGCTCGGTGACGGCCTCGATGACCTCGCGGGCGCTCGGGTAGCCGTTGCCGGACTTCTTGACGCCGCCGAACGGCAGCTGGACCTCGGCGCCGATGCAGGGCAGATTACCGTACGCCAGCCCGACCTCGGCGTTGTCGCGGTAGTAGTTGATCTGGCGGTAATCTTCGGAGATCACCGCGCCGGCGAGCCCGTAGTTAGTGTCGTTGTGGAGCTCGACGCCGCGCTCGATGTCGCCCTCGTACTCCAGCAGCGCGACGTGGGGGCCGAACACCTCCTCCTGAGTGCAGCGCAGGTCCGCGTCGGGGTCGGCCTCGTAGACGAACGGCCCGACCCAGTGGCCCTCCTCGTGGCCCTCCGGGATCTCGTCGCCGTCGAGCTCCGTCCGGTCGACGAGCACGTTCACGCCCTCCGTGCGCGCGAGGTCGTTGTAGTTGGTAACCTTCTCGACGTGCTGCTCCTCGATCAGCGGCCCCATGAACGTGTCCTCGTCGAGCGGATCGCCGACGGCCACGTCCTCGGCGACGTCGACGAACCGCGCTTTGAACTCGTCGTAGACGTCCGTGTGGACGATCAGGCGCTCGCTGGAGACGCAGCGCTGGCCCGTCGTCTTGAACGAACTCATCACCGCGGCGTGGACCGCGATGTCCATGTCCGCCTCCCCGGTGATGACGATGCCGTTTTTCCCTCCCATCTCACAGGCGGCGCGCTTGCCGGGGTCCTCGGCGCACTTCTGGGCGATCTCGTGACCGACCTCCGCCGAACCCGTGAAGAGGACGGTGTCGACGCGGTCGTCCTCAACGATAGCGGCGCCGGCGTCGCCGAACCCCTGGACCATGTTGAACACGCCGTCGGGGATGCCGGCGTCGACCATCATCTCGGCGATGATCTGCCCGCACCACGGCGTCTGCTCGGCGGGCTTCCAGACGACCGTGTTGCCCTCGACCAGCGTGACCGCCATGTGCCAGAACGGGATCGCGACCGGGAAGTTCCACGGCGTGATACAGCCTGCGACGCCGCGGGGCTTGCGGCGCATGTAGGCGTCCTTCTCGGGGATCTCGCTGGGGACGATGTCACCTTTCGGGTGCCGGGCGTCGCCGGCAGCCCACTCGACCATGTGCCAGGCCTCGGTCACGTCGGCTTTCCCCTCGGAAATCTCCTTGCCACACTCCTTGGTAACGACCTCGCCCAGCTCCTCGTGGCGGTCGCGCAGTTCGTGGTACACGTCCCAGAGGTACTCCGCGCGGTCGATCCGCGACATCGCCCGCCACTCCGCCTCGGCCTCGTCGGCGGCGGCCACCGCCTGCTCGACGTCCGCTGGCGTGCCCCGGTGAAACGTCCCGAGTGTCTCGCCGTTCGCCGGGTTGTCGCTCTCGAACGTCTCGTCGCCGGCGCCCTCGATCCACTCGCCGTCTACGTAGTGCTGGTAGGTATCGGACATACCTGTAGATATGTCCCCCACTCCTACAAAACTCCTGCCCGATCACCCCGGCTGTGGGAGGCGTTAGCAAGAATTGCCACTGGCCCGCTCATACTGTTGGACGTGACTCTGTGGAATGGCAAGACACGCAAACCGGTGTACTCACGTCCGACAGTGCCAGGAACGCACGAGGGCAAAATTCACCCGCTCACGATCGCCCGCAGGGCGAAGCCGAGATTCTCCTTGCGCTCGCGGACGCGGCGGTAGAAGTACGAGAGCCACTTGCTGCCGTACGGGATGTACTGGTAGACGTCCACCTCGCGGGTCAGGTCGCGCTGGGCTTGCTCGCGCACGCCCATGAGCATCTGTACCTCGTAGGTCGTGCCGTACGTCCCGTGGAGGTCGCGGGCGTGGTCGATCATCGCGGGGTCGTGGCTACCGACGGCGACGCCGTCGTCGAACTCACGGAACATGTACTCCAGGTAATCCCGGTAGACGGCGTTGACTGTCGCTTTCTCCTTGTGGGCGATTGCGCCCGGTTCGTCGTACGCACCCTTCACGAGGCGGACCTTCCCCGGCAGCTCCGCCAGCCGCTGTAGATCCTGGCCCGTGCGCTTCAGGTTGGCCTGCACGCAGACGCCGACGTTGCCGTCGGTCGCCAGCGCGTGTTCCTCGTAGGCGTCCAGCGTCACGTCCGTCGTCGTGTGATCCTCCATGTCGATCCAGACGAAACAGTCCGCTGCGTCGACGATCCGCGCCAGGTTCTCCTCGAAGACGTCCGCGCCGATGTCCAGGCCGAGCTGGCTGGGCTTGACCGAGATGCAGGCGTCGGTCTCGCGCTCGGCGATCAGCTCCACCAGCTTGATGTACGCCTCCGTGTCGGCGTCGGCGGGTCCGCGCTCGTCGTAGTGCTCGCCCAGCAGGTTCAGGATGCCGGCGATCCCGTCCGCGTTCAGCCCGTCCACGTGAGCCAGCGCCGCCTCCGGCGTCTCCCCCGCCACAAAATTGCTCGCGATCGGCGGAATCATTGGGCTACTCGACGACGACGGCGCCTTTCATGCCCGAGGCCTTGTGCGGGGCGCAGTAATAGCGGGTGGTCCCCGACTCCTCGAAGGTGTACTCGAAGGTGTGACCACCTTCACTGACGATTTCGCTCTCGAACTTGCCGTCCTCGTCGACGACGTTGTGCCCGCCGCCCTCCCCGGTCCACTCC
>PXRK01000015.1 GCA_003021015.1 Halobacteriales archaeon QS_4_66_20
CGTTCTACGCCTCCTTCACCGGACAGAATGTCGAAACCACAAACAACTGGCTGAAACAGTTCGCCTGGACGTGGAACGTCTGTCTAAGTTAACGGTGCCGTCGAACGGGGGACAACCCCTATTTTGAAGTGTTGAACCCACCTCAACACAAGTATGCGATTCGAGCGGAGGAGCAGTGACCAACAGCCACGCGACGTGTCGCACTGGCATCCATGATGGTTTCTGAACGGATCGTCGGGACGATTTCGCGGCGGTCGCCGCGCGAGGCGGCCGAGACGGTCGCGCCGGACGCGACACTCGGAGTCAGCGGCTTCGGCAGCGTCGGGTACCCGAAGGAGATCCCGCTCGCGCTCGCGGAGAGCGGGCGGGACCTGTCACTGACGGTGGTCAGCGGCGGGAGCGTCGGCGACGAGATCGACACGGCACTCGTCGAGGCCGACGCCATCGAACGGCGGCACCCCTTTCAGGCGCGGAGCGCGATCCGCGAGGCGATCAACGGGGGGACAGTCGCCTTCCACGACCGCCACATCGCCTCGCTGGGCGACGAGGTGGCCCACGGCGGCCTCGCCGACGTCGACGTAGCAGTGATCGAGGCCGTGGCGGTCGGCGAAGACTGGCTGATCCCATCGACGTCGATCGGCCACACCCCGGCGTACGTCGAGGCGGCCGACCGGCTGCTCGTGGAACTCAACCACGCTCAGCCGCTGGGCCTGCAGCGCCTCCATGACGTCTACCGGCGCCGGGCGCCGCCCGATCGCGAGCCGATCCCGCTGTCCCGGCCCGACGAACGGATCGGCTCGCCGCAGGTCGAGTTCGACACCGAAAAACTGGCAGGGGTCGTCCTGACCGACCGGCCGGACACCCCCTACTCGTTCCGGACGCCCGGCGAGACCGAGCGGGCGATCAGCGCGAACCTCGCAGAGTTCCTAGCGGCGGAGCTCGACCGGAACCCGATCCTCGCCGACAGCGTCCAGTTCCAGTTCGGCGTCGGGAGCATCGGCAACGCGATGATCGACACCCTCGACGCCGTCGACTTCGGCGACCGGACGGTCCACTACCTCGGGGAGGTGTTCCAGGACGGTCTGCTCGACCTGCTGGACGAGGGGCAGGTCGCCTCGGCCAGCGCCACCTCGCTTGCACTCTCGGAGGACGGCCAGGACCGGCTGTTTGCGGATCTGGAGCGGTACGCGTCGGACGTGGTCGTCCGCCCCGCGAGCATCTCCAACAGCCCCGAGGTCATCGACCGGTTCGGCGTGATCGGCATCAACAGCGCGCTCAGCGTCGACATCTACGGCCACGCGAACTCGACGCACGTCGACGGCACCCGGGTCGTCAACGGGATCGGCGGGAGCGGCGACTTCACCCGCAACTGCCCGCTGTCGATCATCGCGCTGCCGTCGACGACGAGCGGCGGCACCTCCCGGGTCGTTCCGATGGTCACCCACGTCGACCACACCGAACACGATGTCGACATCGTCGTCACGGAGCACGGGCTGGCCGACCTCCGCGGGCTGTCGCCCCGCGAGCGCGCCGACCGCATGATCGCCGAGTGTGCCGACCCCGACGTCCGCCCGGACCTCCGGGCCTACCGCGACCGCGCCGCCGAAACGGCGGGGAACATCCCGCACCACCTCCCGAGCGTGTTCGACTGGCGCTCCGACCACCCGGACCAGCAGTAGCTACCCGCGTCCGGTGGTCGATCGGCTGACCAACCGTCCGTATCTACCGGCCGACCAGTCATCGTTCCTGGCGGACTGATAGTGATTATTGTGACTGTGTACCGGGTCGACCGCACGCAGTCGCGCGGTCGATCCCGGAACGACTCACAATAATCACTATGAAAGGGCGAGGGAGCCTCGCGGTCGCTGAGCGGGCCCTACCCGAGCGGAGCGAGGGTATCCCGCTCAGCGGGACCCGCGAGGCGACCGAGGGCTTTCTTCGACGCTCCGGCAACCGTTGCATCACGGTCAAGCACAGTTCTAGCGGTAGCATTTAGTGAGTCGTCGCCGTGGTCAGCCTGTATGGCAGACACCGACAGGCGACTGGTGAGCGGCTGGCAGGGGCGGTTCTACGAGGACTTCACGGTCGGCGACGTGTACAAACACCCCTACGGTCGCACAGTCACGGAGGAGGACAACGTCTGGCTGACGAACCTGACGATGAACCTCAACCCGATGCATTTCAACGAACCGTACGCCGCCGAGACGGAGTTCGGCGAGCGGCTGGTCAACGGGCTGGTCGTCATCGCGCTGGCGGTGGGGATGAGCGTCATCGACGTCTCGCAGAACGCCACGGCGAACCTGGGCTACGACGAGGTGCGCCACCACGCCCCGGTCTACCACGGCGACACTATCTTCGCCGAGAGCGAGGTCGTCTCCAAGCGGGAGAGCGAATCCCGCGACCACGTCGGCATCGTTACGACCGAACTCCGCGCGTACAACCAGGACGACGAGAAAGTGCTCTCGCTGCAGCGGACGAACATGATGCTCAAACGCGAGGCTGTCGAGCTGTCGGCCGCCCGGCCGCCCGGCTGGCCCGAGGGTGTCGGTACACAGCCCGACGACGTCGACGAAACCGAGTGACTGCTCCCGGGGCCGCTGTGCTACGGCGTGAGCGTTCCCGGCGGTCAGAACCGTCCTGTCGACAGAGAGCGTCCCGACGGGGGAGGGCGTGCATCGGCACAGTCACCCGCGGACCGAGCACAATCTTTAATAGTTATTGTTCAACAATCGACACAGTGGGTAGGAACAACAGCGTAGAGTGGCTGTGACAGGACGCGGCAGCATCGAGTGGCTGCCGTAGTGAGACACGACTGCACAACACAGAGGCAACCGCGCAAGCAGGGTGCGACCACGCACAGCGTGTCGTGACCACGCACTGCGTCGCGATCACGCACAGCATGCTGCGACACCCGCAGCGAGTCGATTCGCCGGCGGCGCATTCGGCGCGATGATCGGCGCGTTGCACTCGTTCATCTTCGCCGGGTTCGTCATCATCGTCGGCGAGGCGGTCAACGTCAGCGGCCGGACGATCGCGGAACTCGACGCGACAGCCGGCGATCCGGCGGCGCTGGGCGCCGTCGGGTTGACCAGCAACCTGGGGTTCGGGGCGCTGTTCGGGCCGCACATCGCCTTCGCGGGCGGCGTCGCGGCGACGGCTTACGCCGCAAAGAGAGGCTACATCGACACCGGCTGGGGGTACCACGAAGGGAAAAACATCTTCTGGTGTGCCAGCTGTCACCGGCTCGACGTGCTCGCGGTCGGAGGCGCCTTCGGCGTCGGCGGCTACCTGCTGACGTACGCGCTGGTGGAGATCGGCGCGCCGATCGATCCGATCGCCGCCTCCATTGTCGTCTCGGCGGCGGCCCACCGCGCGATCCTGGGGTACAGCATCTTCGGCAGCCCCCACGGCGACGGCTTCCTTGACGTCTCCCCGTTCGAGCGCGAGGAACTGATCGCGACTGACGGCGGTGAGGGCGCACCCGAGCAGCGCCTGGCGGTCGAACCCTGGATCCCCTGGCACTACCAGTGGACCGGCGTCCTCGTCCTCGGTCTCATTGCCGGAGCGCTGGCCGGGTACGTCTTCCATCGGAGCGGCAGCCCGTTCCTGGCGTTCGGGATCAGCGCGGCCAGCATCATGATCCTCAACGACGGCCTGGACGACGACTTCGCCGACTTCAGCATCACGCCGCCGCTGACCCACCACATGACGCTGTGTGGGAGTGCTGGTGTCCTGGCGTTCTCGGGGGTGGCGATCGCGGAGGCGACGCCCGCGACCGTCGCGGCTGCCGTGCCGCTGTGGCAGGCGCTGGTCGTCGGGGCCGTCTTCGGCGCTATCGCCGCGCTGATCGGCGAACTCGCCGAGCGCCTCGTGTACGCCCACGGGGACACGCACTGGGACCCGCCCGCGACCGCCATCGCGGCGACGACGCTGCTCATCGCCATCCTCGGGACGGTCGGCGTCTTCCCGGGCGGCGGTTACGTCCCGACGCTGTAGGGCAGGCCGTTCCACGACCGCGGCCGGCTGGCTCCGCCCAGCCGCGTTCCGGTCGATTAGCGGTGTCTCACCCCATCGAGACGGCAATTATCTGTGCGGCGATGCACAAACTCTAAGTGGGTTCTCCGACATTGTGCGCATGGCTAGCAATGACGCTAGACATCACAGCAGCAGTCGTCAACGAGGAGGGTGCGGAACCGGAACTGGAAACGATCGAACTCGACGACGAGCCGCGCGAGGACGAGGTGCTCGTGCGCATCGTCAGCGCCGGGGTGTGTCACACGGACCTCTCGACGGCGGACAACTTCTACGGCGGGCCGCCGTACCCCCAGGTGCTCGGCCACGAGGGCGCGGGGATCGTCGAGGCCGTCGGCGAGGAGGTGACGGACGTCGAGGTGGGCGACCAGGTCGCGATGAGCTACGACTTCTGTGGCGAGTGTCCGAACTGCCTCAGCGGGCAGATTCCCTACTGCGAGAACCTCTACGAGCACAACTTCCTCGGGGAGCGGACCGGCGACGGCACCAGCCCGCTGTCGCGGGACGGCGACCGGGTGAGCGGGTACTTCTTCGCCCAGTCGTCGTGGGCGGAGTACTCCATCGCCAACGAGCGCAACGTCGTCAGGATCGACGACGACGTGCCGGTCGAGATCGTCGGGCCGCTGGGCTGTGGGATCCAGACCGGCGCGGGCGCGGTGATGAACGCCTTGGAGCCCGAGTCGGGCTCCTCGCTGGCCGTGTTCGGCGTCGGCTCCGTCGGGATCAGCTCCGTCATGGCGGCCGCCAACGTCAGTAGCTGCACCGAGATCATCGCCGTCGACCTCAACGGCGACCGCCTCGAGAAAGCCGCGGAGCTTGGTGCGACCCACACGATCAACCCCGAGGAGACCGACGAGGTCGTCGAGGAGATCCACGAGGTCACTGGCGGCGGCGCCGACTACTCGATCGAGACGACCGCCGTGCCGGAGGTGCTCCGGCAGGCCGTTGACTGCACGACGATCCCTGGCGAGTGCGGGCTGATCGGCGCCGCACCCGCCGGCACCGAGGTGAGCCTCGACATGCACACGTTCCACTTCGGCCACAAGCTCCGGGGGATCATCGAGGGCGACGCGGTGCCGGAGCTGTTCATCCCGACGCTCGTGGAGCTCTGGAAGCAGGGCCGGTTCCCCTTCGACGAGATCATCACCCACTACGAGTTCGACGAACTCCACGACGCCATCCACGACGCAGAGGAGGGCAATACGATCAAACCCGTGCTGAACATGAGCAGCCCCTGACTGCCGCGAGACTGGCTGACTGATGAACGCCGAACCGGGCGACTGACAGACGCTTCACCAGCACGGAATCGCAAATTTTTTGCGAGTTATCGAGCACTATCACGTAGGATGTTCACGATTCACGAGGCAGCGGGAGAAGCGGTCGAGGCACCCACCGACCGGAGGTGGGAGGGATGACGGACAGCTGGGATTACGTCGTCGTCGGCGCCGGGTCAGCCGGCTGTGCGCTCGCACATCGGCTCTCCGAAGACGGGGAGGCGTCGGTGCTGTTGCTGGAAGCGGGCCAGCCCGACGAGGCCGAGGCGATCCACGTGCCGCCGCGGTTCCCGGAGCTGTACCACGGCGAACACGACTGGGCGTATCAGACGACGCCGCAGCCGGAGCTGCACGACCGGCGGCTGTACCACCCGCGGGGGAAGACACTGGGCGGGTCGAGTTCCCTCAACGGGATGATCTACATCCGCGGCCACCCGGACGACTACGACCGGTGGGCCGAGCAGGGCAACGACGGCTGGAGCTACGACGCGCTGCTCCCGTACTTCAAGCGCGCCGAGAGCTTCGCGCCGGGTGACGGCGAGTACCACGGCGAGGGCGGCCCGCTGAACGTCGCCGACCACCAGGACCCCCACCCGGTCTCGGAGGTGGTCGTCGACGCGATGGTCGAGGCCGGCATCGAGCACAATCCCGACTTCAACGGCCCACGGCAGGAGGGCTGCGGGTTCTACCACCTCACGCAGCGCGGCGGGAAGCGCTGCAGCGCCGCCGCCGCGTACATCAAGCCCGCGCTCGACCGACCGAACCTGACCGTCGAGACGGAGGCGCAGGTGACAGAGGTGCTGTTCGACGGCGACCGGGCGACCGGCGTCGAGTACCTGCAGGACGGCAACAGCCACACAGCGGGTGCCAAACGGGAGGTCGTCCTCTCGGCGGGAGCGTTCAACTCGCCGCAGCTACTGATGCTCTCGGGGATCGGCCCCGCCGAGCACCTGCGCGAGCACGGCGTCGACGTCCAGGTCGACCTCCCCGGCGTCGGGTCGAACCTCCAGGACCACCTCAAACTCGGCGTCGTGTTCGAGCGGACCGGCGGCCCGGCGGCGCCGTCGCCGTCCTCGAACGTCGTCGAGACGGGCTGTTTCGTCCGGACGAGCGAGGACGAGCCACAGCCGGACCTGCAGTTCCACAACGCGCCGGTGTACCTGCTGGAGCACGGCATCGAGCAGCCGCCGGATCCGGACACGATGTACCTGACGCTGATCGCGACGCAGATCCGCCCGAATAGCACCGGCGAGGTCCGCCTGGCGTCGACCGACCCCACGGACGACCCGGTGATCGACCCCGACTACCTCGCAGCGGAGGGAGACATCGACCCGCTGGTCGAGGGAGTCCACCTCGCCCGGGAGATCGCCGACGCCGACGCACTCGCGGCGTTCTGCGGCGATGAGGTCCACCCCGGGCCCGACGCGACGACCGCCGACGACATCGAGGCGTTCGTCCGCGAGCACGCCACGACGGTGTACCATCCCGCCGGGACGTGCAAGATGGGTGACGACGACATGGCGGTCGTCGACGACGAACTCAGCGTCCACGGCGTCGAGGGCCTGCGCGTCGTCGACGCGTCGATCATGCCACAAATCACCGCTGGCAACACGAACGCGCCCACGATCGCCATCGCCGAGAAGGCTGCCGATCTCATCCGCGAGGCTGCGTGACGGACTTGCGGTACTGATTCTTTTTGATATTCGCTTCTCATACTGGTGGCTGTACGTACGTGAACACTCGAATTGAGAATCCAGGCGGAACGGGTCTGTCTCCACAGATAGCAGAGACTGGTGAGTAAACGAATTACAGCCACCAGTATCATCTGGTACCGGGCTCGGTCGTCCAGCCTGTACTTTCAGAGAAGAAGAATACACCTCGGACAGCATGAAAGCCCCCGGCTGTTCGACCATCCGGGTTCCGGAAGACGGTCCTGCTCACTCGCGTCGCTCGTTGCGCGGGCTGGGACTTCCGACGTTCCGCTCGCTACGCTCGCGGAACACTTGCTGCGGTCCTCGCTCGCGTTGCTCGCTGCGGTCCTTGCTGCGTCCGGGATGGATCGAACAGCCGGCCCCTTTCAGTCCCGCCCGGCCTGGATAGCCACGTCGGGCGGGACTGAAAGGGGCCGAGGGCTTTCATGCTGGTAGAGTTGATCTCAGAGAATTATCGACTCTATCTCCCTCGACCGGGAATAGATTTTATACAGAGTAGCGAGACAGTCCTTCCATGTTCGAGGAGGACCAGGTTTGGGAGTACAGCATGGCGGACCGGCTCAAGTTCGGTCCAGGGGCCGTCCAGGAACTCCCCGCAGAGATCGAGCGGCTCGGGGGCGGGACGGTCCTGATTGTCACAGACGAGGGCGTCCGCGACGCGGGCATCGTTGACACTGTCGTCGAGACGTTCCCCGCAGACCTGCGCTACGAGGTGTTCGACGACGTCGAACCGGACCCCTCGGCGGCGCTGTTCGACCGCGCCGCCCGGTACGCCGACGAGGTCGACCCCGACGTGATCGTCGGGATCGGGGGTGGCAGCTCGATCGACGTCGGCAAGGCCGCGAGCCTGTTGTCGACCCACGGCGGTGAGGTGCTCGACTACGTCGCCCAGCCCACCGGTGAGGGCCAGCCGATCCCGGGATCGACGACGCCGTACGTCGCGGTGCCGACGACCGCCGGTACCGGCTCCGAGTCCACCTCGGTCGCGGTCGTCTCGCTGCCCGAACAGGACCTGAAGGTCGGCATCTCCGACCGCCACCTGTTTCCCGACCTCTCGGTCATCGACCCCGCGCTGACGGTGTCGCTGCCGCCGGCGCCGACGGCGTACTCGGGCCTGGACGCGCTCTCGCACGCCATCGAGGGGTATACGACCCGGCGGTTCGACGCGAAAGAACGGCCCGACTCGCCCGCCGACCGGCCGGACTACGGCGGCCGGAACCTGCTGAGCGACACGCTCTGCCGGCAGGCGATCGAGCTCGTCGGCGACAACCTCCGGCGCGCCGTCAACAACGGCGAGGACCTCGACGCGCGCCGGAACATGTCGCTGGGCGCCACGATGGCCGCGCTGGGGTTCTCGAACGCCGGCCTCGGCGCCGCCCACGCGCTGGCCTACCCCGTCGCCTCCGAGCATCACACGGCCCACGGCCTGACCGTCGCGCTCCTGTTGCCGGAGGTGATGCGGTACAACGCCACGAGCGCCCCCGAGCGATACGCCGAGACCGCGCGCCTGCTGGGCAAGGAGGTCGACGGCCTCGACCGCCGCGACGCCGCCGAGAAAGCCGCCGAAGCCGTCGAGGACCTCGCCCGCGACGTGGGCCTCCCCGAGGGGCTTGCGGCTGTCGGCGTCACAGAGGACGAACTCCCGCAGTTCGCGGCGGACACGATGCAGCTCCAGCGGCTGCTCGTCGGTAACCCACGGCGGATGGACGCCGACGACGTCGAGGGGATCTTCCGGCGGTCGCTGTGACCGCCGCTTCGCGATACCTCCTACCCGAGGTCGATCGCGACGTTTTTCGTCTGGAGGTAGGAATCCAGCGCCGCGAGCCCCTTCTCGCGGCCGATCCCTGACTGCTTGTAGCCGCCAAAGGGCGTCCGGTTGGTGTCGCCGAACCACTGGTTGACGTAGACGTTGCCGGCCTCCAGGCGCTTGGCCGCGCGGTGGGCCCGCGTCAGGTCGGTCGTGAACACGCCAGCGGTCAGCCCGTAGTCCACGTCGTTCGCCATCGCGAGCACGTCGGTGTCGTCGTCGAAGGGGAGCACCGTCAGCACGGGGCCGAAAATCTCCTCCTGGGCGATCCGCATGTCGTTGTGGGCGTCGGCGAACACGGTCGGCTCCACGAAGTAGCCCTCGCCGTCGCGGACCTCGCCGCCGGTGACGAGCGTTGCGCCCTCCGCTTTGCCGATGTCGAGGTAGCCGGCGACTTTCGCCAGGTGGTCCGCGCTGTTGAGCGGACCCATCTCCGGATCGTCGAGGCCATGTCCGAGGTCGTACCCCTCGGCGACCGCCGCGATGCGGTCGACGAACTCGTCGTACACCGATTCGTGGACGAGTGCGCGGTCGGCCGCCGAGCAGACCTGCCCGGCGTTCGTGAAGATCCCTGTCGCGACGGCGTCGACCGCCCGCTCGAGGTCGGCGTCGGGGTAGACGATCGCCGGGTTCTTCCCGCCGAGTTCCAGCGTCACGGGCGTGATCGACTTCGCGGCCGCCTCCATCACCTTCTGTCCAGTGACGACACTCCCGGTGAACGTGATGGTGTCGACGCCCTCGTGTTCGGTGAGGGCAGCGCCGGCGGCCCCGCCGCCCGAGACGACGTTCACCGCGCCGTGGGGGATTCCGGCTTCGTGGCAGAGTTCGGTGAGGTGAAACGCCGACAGCGGCGTCGTCGGCGCCGGCTTGACGACGACGGTGTTGCCGGCGGCCAGCGCCGGCGCGACGCCGCGCGCGAACAGGTTTCCGGGGAGGTTCCAGGGGATGATCTGTGCCGAGACGCCGTACGGCTCACGGACGGTGTAGTCGACGCCGCCAGGCCCGACCGGGACCGATGTCCCCTCGAGTTTGTCCGCGGCGCCCCCGTAGTACTCGAAGTACCGCGCCGCGCCGTCGAGTTCGTGGCGCGCCTGCGAGAGCGGCTTGCCCTGGTCGCGGCTCTCGATCTGCGCGAGTTCGTCCAGGTGGTCGCGGACGAGGTCAGCGACGCGTCCGACGCGCTGGCCGCGCTCGACGGGGTCCGTGTCCCGCCAGGTGGCGAACGCCTCGGTCGCCGCTGTTACCGCCCGGTCCACGTCGGCTGCCGTCCCGTCCGCGACCGCCGTGATCGGTTCCTCGGTGCCAGGATCCACTGTCTCGACGTACTCGCCGCCGATCGACGCTCTCCAATCGCCTCCAACCAGGTGGTCGTACTGCTCCTGTAGCTGTCTCTGAACTGGCTGACCCGCCATCATGTGCCATCTATTGACGTGTCACGTCAAATTTCTTCCGGAGACCGGCTCGGGAACTGTCTTGCTCGTGGCGCTGTCGGCGACAAAAGTACAGAGTAAATATTTGGTCGTGTCGCAAAGTCCTCCAGTGTTTTGTCAATATTTTTCTGAAACAGAGTAGAGCTGATTGAATTTAATTCGAGCATCATCTGTCGTGAATTAACAATTAACAGATGTGTCTCGATTGTTCCATTCTCCCTCCACGCAGTAATCTCGTCCTTGAGTGTTCGTTTTCTGGCGGGATCGCCCACTGTTTGGATTGATGGGGTTTGAGTTCGTTTTTTGAGAGTTTGTCGAACCGTTTCGTACGAATCCCATAGCTGCTCTTAGAGTTCCGACTTAATATGTTTCAGCTTACCGTTGACAACGCAGTAGTACAGCCAGACGGGACTCCGGACAGCGCCAGGACAGTCCATCGGCTATGTCATGGCCCGAACGGGGCAGTTCGTGACGCTGTGCTCGATGGATCGACTATCGACTGTCGAGCTCCCCGCTATTCCCACTCGGGTTCCCGGTCTTCGAGTTGGGCCTCCACGCCCTCGCGGTAATCGGGGTCGTTTCGGGCGGCGTCGAGCGCGATGGCTTCGAGATACGACCGGCCTGCCCGGGGGGACATCTCCGCAGTCGCGTAGATGCCGTCTTTGAGCTTCCGGAGTACACGCGGACTCTTGGCTGCCAGTGATTCGGCAACCGAATCCACTTCGTCGTCGAGCTCCTCGGGGGGCACGCTCCGTGCGAGGAGTCCCAGCCGTGCTGCTTCCTCGCCGCTTATCATCTCGCCCGTCAGCATCATATCCAGGGTTTTCGTGAGCCCGACTGTCTCCTGGAGCATCGGCGGCGAGAAGTGGTTCACGATCCCGAGGCCGACTTCGGGCTGGCCGAGTTGTGCGTTCGCTGCCGCGATGGGGATGTCGGTGTGCAGCATGAGGTCGAAGCCGCCACCCAGCGTGTACCCGTCGATGCGCGCCACGGTGGGTTTGCCCAGGTTCATCATCGCCTCGAACAGTTCTTCCCAGCTGTCGGTGAACGGTTCCAGCGCGAAGTCGTGGTCGAGGACTTCCTGCAGGTCCCCACCAGCACAGAACGCGTCGCCCGCGCTCTGGAAGACGACAACCCGGACGTCGTCGTCGTCCTTGTACGAGCGCACCTGCTCGATGATCGCACGCTTGGTCGGCATCTCCACGGCGTTAAGTGCTTCTGGCCGATCGAGTTCGATCCGGGCAATTCCCTCTTCGACGGTGAAGTTCGCGTCGACCATAGCCGAGGATCGGTCGCCCGTATTGTAGTCGTTTCGCGTCATAGTGATTATCGTGAGTCGTTCCGGGATCGATCGCACGACTGCGGGCGGTCGACCCGGTAAACAGTCACAATAACCACTATCAGTGCGATCAGGCGGGTCACTCGGCGGTCCATCCGCCGTCGACGACGAGACACTCGCCGGTGACGAACGAGGCCATCCCGCTGGCGAGAAAGAGGACCGCACTGGCGACCTCGTCGGGGTCCGCGAACCGGCCGGCTGGCGTCCTGTCTATGAGTTTCTCGTAGAGCTGTTCGTTCTCCTGCAGTGGGTCGGTCATCTCGGTGTCGACGTAGCCGGGCGCGACGGCGTTGACACGGACGTCGGGTGCCCAGTCGAGTGCGGCGCTTTTCGTCAGGCCGACGACGCCGTGTTTCGAGGCGACGTAGGCGGGCTGACGCTTGACGCCGACGAGGCCCGCCGTGCTCGCGACGTTGACGACGGCGCCGCCGCCGTCGAGCAACGCCTTCCCGGCCGCGCTCGTGCAGTTGAACGCCCCCTCCAGGTTCACCTCGACAGCTTCGTGGAACTCCGCGGTGTCGACCGTTTCAGGCGTCCCCATTGCGGCAATGGGGTTGACGCCCGCGTTGTTCACGAGAACGTCCACGCCGCCGAGTTCCGCCTCGACGCGGTCGAACAGCGTCTCGACTGCGCTCCGGTCGGTTACGTCCGTCGGCAGTTCCAGCGACTCGCCGCCCCGTTCGCGAACGGCCTCGGTTGCGTCCCTCACGTCCGAGTCCGTCCGTGACACCGGGACGACATCGGCGCCTGCCACGACCAGTGCCCGGGTGATCGCCAGCCCGATACCGCGCGTCCCGCCGGTGACGACGGCCACGCTGTCGGTCAGGTCGGGTTCGATAGCTGCCATCATCCCGCATGCGTCCGCGCCCGGCAAGCATCTTTCGGCGTCAACCGCCTCGGGGTCGAGCCCCGAGGCTTGTCAGTGGACTCCCGTTCTACCCGAGCAACTCGGTAGGCGTGTAGTCGCCGTTCACGTTCAACGTC
>PXRK01000016.1 GCA_003021015.1 Halobacteriales archaeon QS_4_66_20
TGGTCTCTATTGGCTCATCGGTGATGTCGCCCTCGCAGCCGTCACAGGGCTCATGTGGGGGAGCGGTGTCCTTATTACACTCCGAATCGCCCGTCAGCACCCGTCTCACACAACTGGGGAGAGGTGGCGTGATAAGCGATGGACCGGACTCAGTGCGGGGCTTATCACCCACGCTACGCTTGTCGGCGTAAGTCCGGCGCTGCCGATTTCGCCCGATCTCCGACTCGGACTCGGATTCCTCGTCATCGGCACTGGGTTTGTCGGATACACAACCGGCACTATGGCCGAACTCGAACGGACCCCGGAGTGATCGTACATACCCCTTCGAACGCTTTGTACGTCCCCTGTACTGACCGGTTAGCGGGGAACGGCACCGAGAGAATGGGAATGATTCTATGACACCCTCAGTATATGGTGAAAGCCGATCGCGCTGTTGGGTTGTATACACACCTTGTGACAAGCTGTGGCGGCACCAGCTCCATTCGAAGAAAATTTACGCCGGTGTGCAGAGTTCGAAGTAATGACGGGACGCGGTGGACCGTCCAGCCAGGACCGGAGGGCGATCCAGTGACGCGGGACGGCAGAAACGGCCACTCGACGACGGAACCGACGGGCGAGGACCGAGTCGCTGCTGGCGAGGAAGATCAGTGGCTCGTCGCACTTTGCGGGCTGCCGGGCGTCGGCAAGTCGACTGTGGCGGGCTACGTGACCGAGCAACTCGACGCCGTGCGGCTCCGGACTGACGTGGTCCGCAAGGAACTGTTCGACGAGCCAGAGTACACGGCCGAGGAGACCGAGTCGGTGTACCGGGAGCTGTCGAGGCGAGCTGGCGATGCCCTCGCAGCGAGCGAGTCGGTCGTTCTCGACGCGACGTTCGCCAATGCGACCCACCGGGAGGATGCCCGGGAGCTGGCAGCCCGCCACAGCGTCGGCTTCCGGCTGATCGAAGTGGTCTGTGACCAGACGGTCGCGGAGCAGCGCATCGCGGCCCGCGACGACGTCAGCGACGCCGACGTAGACGTCTACCGGCGGTTCCAGGACAAGTTCGATCCGGTCGAGGGCGAACACGTGGTCGTGGACAACTCCGGATCGAAAGTCGAGACGTATAGACAGCTCGATACCCTGTTCTGATTCATACTGGTGGCTGTAATTCTTTTACTCGCCAGTCTCTGCTATCTGCGGAGACAGACCCGTTCCGCCTGGATTCTCAGTTCGAGTGTTCACGTACTTACAGCCACCAGTATCAATCCGGACCTCATTCCGGGCGAGGGGGATCGAACCGGTAGCCAAGGCGGCGCCGGTCGTGTCGGTCGAGCTGTCGGGCGAATTCGGCGACGTCCTCTTCGGTTGCGAACGCGAACAGTCCGTCGACGACGGGGAGCACCGCCGCCATTCCCCTCGCTGTCGGCTCGTACTCCGGATGAGTTGCCAGGGGGTTCAGCCAGAGGAACAGCGCGGCCCGGCGCGAGAGCCAGGCGGCGCCCTCCGACAGATCAGTCAGCTCGCCACGCTCAAGCCCGTCGCTCACCACGAGGACCGCTGTGCGCCGGTCCACCGCGCCGGGGTAGGAACGTTTCAGCGTGGTGAACGCGGAGCCGATCTGCGTGCCACCGCCCCAGGCCGCCTCGGCGCGCGCGAGCGCCTCCGAGACGTCGCCGACCGTGCGCCTGTCGAAAGAGTCGGTTACCTCCCGGACCTCCGTATCGAAGAAAAACACCCTGAGCGAGCGCCAGTGGTCCGCGAGCAACCGGAGCCACTCCAGCAGGAATCCGCGCTCGATGGTGTCCAGCACCGACTGGCTGACGTCGACCAGCACCGTGCCACGAACCTCGCTCTGCTGGGGTTCGGACTCCGGCAGCGAGGTGACGACACCGCCGGTCTCGAAGCTCCCCCTGAGTGCTCGCCGGCCGTCGACGAACCGCCCGCTGGTCGCCGGTGTCCGCCGCCGGCCGGTCATCGTCGACAGCGCCCCAGTCATGCGAACGACCGCCTCCTCGAGCCCGTACCCGCCCCTGCTCGGCACGACGTCGATGCGCGACCGCTTGCCAGTCGGGCTGTAGCTTGCGACCTCGACCGACTCGCCCTCCTCCGCTGATTCCTCGAACCTGTCGCCGGTCACGCGCTGGAACCCCTGCTCCTCGGTTTCGGTGACTGACTCGTCGGATTCGCCGCCCGCGTCGGTCTCCCCGCCACGCTCGGTCCGACTGGGTAGCTGCTGGTCCTCCGTATATGGCTCCGGCGGGTTCGCGGCGTCCGCCAGCCCCTCCAGCACGTCCGGGACGTCCCGTGCGTCGACACGGAGGTCGTGCCAGAACGCGTCGAACAGCTCCTCGAAGCGTTCGGCGTCACGCTGGCGGATGACGAGAGTCGCCTTTAGCGCCGCTCTGACGGCCGCTTTGTCTGGCTCGTCCAGTTCAGTCAGTGCCCGCGTCGCGACGATCCCCGCGTCCGCCGGGACGACCACGCCCTCGGACCGGAGCCGACGCACGAACCCCACGACGCTGTCCAGCACTGTCGCTGTGATCCCGCCCGACTCCGCGTCTGCAGGGTCGTCTCCCGGCGGCATGCTCAGTCGGTGGCGTCCTCGACGGTCTCCGGCCCCGCCCGGGTCGCGGCGTCGAGCAGGTCGTCCAGCAACTCCTCGTCGACGCGGCTGACGTCCTCGGCGTGCTTGAGCACCGTCCCGAGCGCGTTGCGCAGCGTCTCCCGGTCGAGCTCCTCCTCGCTGTCGCCCAGCATCGCAAGCGCCCGGCCGAAGTCCAGCGTTTCGGCGACGCCGGGCGGTTTCAGCAGCGACTCCTCGCGCAATCGCTGGGTGATCCCACAGAGTTCGGCGGCGACGGTCGGATCGAGCTGCGGCACTTTCCGGCGGACGATCTCCCGCTCTTTCTCGAAGGAGGGCGGGGAGACGTGCAGGTACAGACATCGGCGTTTGAGCGCGTCGCTCAGCTTGCGCGTCCTGTTCGAGGTGATAACGACGATGGGTGGCGCGGTGGCAGCGACCGTTCCCAGTTCCGGGATCGAGATCTGGAAGTCCGACAGCACCTCCAGAAGCAGCGCCTCGAACTCCTCGTCGGCCCGGTCCACCTCGTCGATCAGCAGCACCGAGGGCTCCTCGCTGCCCCGCAGCGCCTCCAGCAGCGGCCGTTCGAGCAGGAACTCCTCGTCGAAGACGGTCCGGCCGTCGGTGACGCCGCCCTCCTCGGCCTGGACGGCCAGCAGCTGCTTCGTGTAGTTCCACTCGTAGAGCGCGTTCTCGGCGGCCAGTCCCTCGTAGCACTGCAGCCGCACGAGGTCGGTGTCGAACCCGTCGGCCAGCACCTTCGCAAGCTCCGTCTTGCCGGCACCTGGCTCTCCCTCGATCAACAGCGGCTTGCCGAGCCTGAGCGCGAGCAACACTGTCGTCACGATCTCGTCCTCGGCGACGTAGTTCTCTGCGTCGAACCGTTCGCGCAATTCGTCGGCCTCCAGATCGGCGAACGCCCCACTCGCGGCCTCAGTCATGTCCCGAACGAACGGGGGCGAGCTACAAGAAACCTCTGCAGATCGTTCGGCGTCCACCGACGATGCGTGGGTCCGACAGGAAGCCGGGCTGCGCCTACAGCACGCCGGCGCGCTCGCCGGCGGCTTCGAGCGCGCGCTCCGTGTACGCGCCCAGCAGCTGCAGCCGGAACTCCGCGGAGGCCTGCTGGTCTTCCATCACCATGTACTCGTCGAGGCTGCTCCCGGCTGCGTCACCGGCAGCGCCGATCGAGTCCCCGGAGAGTGCCTGGCCCTCGACGGCGTCCTCTGCCGGCTCGAGCCGGGTGCCGTGATCCATCACGCCGTTCGCACCGATGCGCGCGTCGGCGACGGTGTCGCCGTCCATCGTCAGGCGCACCGCGACGCCGACGAGGGCGTAGCCCGACGCGGGATTCGGTTTCTTCGCGTAGGCGCCGGCAGTCCCCTCGTGGGGCACCTGGACGCCCGTCACGAGTTCGTCCTCGCCGACGTCGGTCGCGTACATCCCGTGGAAGAAGTCGTCGGCCTCGACCGACCGTTCGCCGTCGGGGCCGGCGATGTGGACGGTCGCGTCTGCCGCGAGGACGGCGCCCGGAAGGTCCGAGGCGGGGTCGGCGTGGGCGATGTTGCCACCGACGGTCCCGCGGTTGCGGACCTGGCGGTCGCCGATCATCTCCGTCGTCTCGGCGACAACTGGCGCCTCCTCCCAGAGGGTGTTGTCCTCGGCGACGTCGGCGTACCGCGTCATCGCGCCGATGTGGGTGTGTCCATCGTGGTGCTCGATCCCGTGGAGTTCGTCGATGTCGCCGATGTCGACCAGCATCTCCGGTTCCGCGAGGCCGGATTTCATCGTCGGCAGCAGGCTGTGGCCGCCGGCAATCAGTTCGGCGTCCGAGTGGCCGGAGATGGCGTCGATCGCCTCGGAGACGCTGCCGGCTTTCTCGTAGTCGAACTGCGCCGGGTACATCAGTGCTCACCTCCGTTCTCGTTGATCGCACGCCAGACGCGCTCGTTGGTCAGCGGCATGTCGATGTGATCGACGTCGAACGGCTCCAGCGCGTCGACCACGGCGTTGACCACCGCCTGCGGCGCGGCGATCGTGCCGGCTTCGCCGACGCCCTTGACGCCCAGCGGGTTGTGTGGGCTCTCGGTCACCGTCGAGGCCGTCTTGATCTCCGGGATGTGAGACGACTTCGGCACGGCGTAGTCCTGCATCGACCCCGTCGTCAGCTGGGCGTTGTCGTCGTACTCGGCGCTCTCGTACAGCGCCTGGCCGATCCCCTGGGCGATGCCGCCGTGGATCTGCCCCTCGACGATCTTGGGGTTGATCTGGTTGCCCACGTCGTCGACCGCGACGTACTCCTCGAACTCGATCTCGCCCGTGTCGGGGTCGACCTCGACGATCGCCGCGTGCATGCCGAACGGGAACACGAAGTTCTCGGGGTCGAAAAAGGAGGTCGCCTCCAGACCCGGCTCCATGTCGTCCGGAATGTCGTGTGCGAGATAGGACGCGCCCGCGACGTCCTGGATCGTCACCGAGCGGTCGGGAGCGCCGGCGACCTGGTACTCGCCGTTCTCGAACTCGACGTCTTCGGGGTCGGCCTCGAGCTGGTGGGCTGCGATCTTCCGCCCTTTCTCGATGACCTTCTCGGCGCTCTCGACGATGGCGCCGCCGCCGACCGCCGCACTCCGGCTGCCGTACGTGCCCATCCCCTGGGGGATCTCGTCGGTGTCGCCCTCCTCGACCTCGATGTCGTCGTAGTCGACGCCGAGCTTGTCGGCGACGATCTGGGCGTAGGTCGTGTCGTGACCCTGGCCGTGCCCCGACGTGCCGACGTACACCGTCACGGTCCCGGAGGGCTGGAACCGCACCACTGAACTCTCCCAGAGGCCGGCCTGGGCGCCCAGTTCGCCGACCAGCTCCGAGGGGGCGATCCCGCAGGCCTCGATGTATGCCGACAGGCCAACGCCGAGGTACCGCCCGTCCTCGCGGGCCTGCTCCTGGCGCTCGCGGAACTCCTCGTAGTTCAGCATCTCCTTGGCCCGGTCCAGCGTCTTCTGGTAGTCACCGCTGTCGTACGCCATCGCCACCGGCGTCTCGTAGGGGAACGCGTCCCCGGGGACGAAGTTCTGCCGGCGGAACTCGGCCGGGTCCATGTCGACTTCCCGGGCAGCCTGCCTGACGAGGCGTTCGACGACGTACGACGCCTCCGGCCGGCCCGCGCCGCGGTAGGCGTCGACCGGCGGGACGTTCGTGAACGCGCCCTCCACGGTACAGTAGATGGTGGGAATCTCGTACTGTCCAGACAACAGCGTCGCGTAGAGGTACGTCGGGATCGACGGCGCGAACGTCGAGAGGTACGCACCCATGTTCGCCTTCGTGTGCACCCTGAGGCCGGTAATGTTGCCGTCCTCGTCGAGCGCCATCTCCCCCGTCGTCTCGTGACCGCGGCCCTGCGCGTCCGTGATGTACGTCTCCGTGCGTGTCGCGGTCCACTTGACCGGCCGTTCGAGGTCTTTGGCCGCCAGGGCGGTCAGTGCCTCGTCGGCGTAGTGGTGGATCTTCGAGCCGAACCCGCCGCCGACCTCCGGCGCCCGGATCGACAGCTTGTGCTCGGGATGGTCGATTACCCCCGACATCAGCAGCCGGTGGACGTGCGGGTTCTGGGACGTCATGTCCAGCTCCAGCTCGTCGGTCCGTGGGTGGTAGTCCGCGACCGTCGCCCGGGGTTCGATCGCGTTGGGGATCAGAAGCTGGTTGTGCAGGTCCAGCGAGACCGTCGTCTCGGCCTCCTCGAACGCCTGCTTGGTCGCCTCCTGGTCGCCGATCTCCCAGTCGAACGCCTGGTTCGAGCCGGCCTCCTCGTGGATGACCGGCGCGTCGTCGTCGAGCGCCTCGCCGGGATGTGCGACCGCGTCGAGGCGCTCGTACTCGACGTCGACCGCGTCGGCAGCGTCGTGGGCCTGGTAGCGCTCCTCGGCGACCACGATCGCCACCGCGTCGCCCTGGTACCGGACGCGATCGCCCGCCAGGATCGGGTGATTGACCTGCTCCAGCGAGTCGAGCAGCCACCCGACTGGGAGATTGCCCGGGACGTCCAGATCATCGGCCGTGTACACAGCGACAACGCCGTCCATCTCCTCGGCCGCGGACGTGTCGACCTCCTCGATCTCGGCGTGAGCGTACTGGCTCCGGACCATCGCCATGTGGGTCATCTCCGGCTTCTGGATGTCGTCGGTGTACTCCGCCTCGCCCGAGACGAGCGCCGGGTCCTCGCGGCGTTCGATCGCCGAGCCGAGGATGTCCTCGGTGTCGACGTCGTCGGGGTCGATCGACTGGACGCCGTCTTCGTGGTCAGTTTCTTCTGTTGCCATTGTCAGTCACCTCCCTCCTCGATGACGCCGCCGTCGGCCGCCGCGTCCTCCGCGTGCATCTTCTCTGCGGCCGATTCGACGGCGTTGACGATGTTCTGGTAGCCGGTACACCGGCAGATGTTGCCCTCGAGTGCCTCCCGGATCTCCTCGCGATCCGGATCCGGTTTGTCCTCGAGGTAATCCGCCGCTGTCATGATCATGCCGGGCGTGCAGTACCCACACTGGAGGCCGTGCTCCTCCTGGAAGCTCTCCTGGAGCGGATGGTCCCCGTCATCGGAGAGCCCCTCGATGGTCGTGATCTCGGCCCCGTCGGCCTGGACGGCGAGTACTGTGCAGGCTTTCACCGCGTCGCCGTCCATCTGGACCGTACACGCGCCGCACATGGTGGTTTCACAGCCCACGTTGGGGCCGGTGTAGCCCATGTCGTCCCGCAGAGTGTGTACCAGCAGCTCCCGCGGTTCGACGCTCAGTTCGTGCTCAGTTCCGTTGACGGTGAGTGTGATGTCTTGCTCAGTCATGGTTAGAACAGTCCCGAAATGCGGCTGCGGAGCCCGCCGCTGGACTCCTCGCTGACTTCCTGCAACTGGGCCTCGATCTCGTCGAAGAAGCGGCCGACCACCCGTTTCGCGACGGGGTTGATCACCCGCTGGCCCATCTGTGCCACCCTGCCGAACACGTCGGCTTCGGCCCACCACTCGACATCGACGTCGTTTTCCGTCTCGACCAGCTCCATACCCGAGGACATTTCGAAGGAGCTGTTCGACGACTCGCCCTCGGCGCTTGCGTTCATCTCGGGGAACTCCCGGTCGTCGATGGTCACCATCGTGTCGAACTTCGGTTTGACACTGCCGACGCTGATCTGCATGCGCGCCGCGTAACGACTACCCTCGACGAACGCCCGCTCGGCGATCTCCTCGGGTTCGGCCTCCGGCAACGTCTCCGGATCCTCCTCTGGCGCCCGCTCGGCGGCCTCCTCGATCTCCTCGTCGCCTTCGATCTCCACGATGAACGCGCAGCCTGGGAGCGCCTCCTTGATCATATACGGGTCCGAGAGCGCCAGCCACACCTCCTCGGTCGACGCGTCTTCTATCGTCGCTGTGCCGTTGAACTCCATGCTTACACACCTCTTCGTACCTGATGTTCACTCACAACCATCGCATATCATCACGTGATCATCTGGCGGAAGATAGTTAATCATTGTCCATCTCATAACGAAGCTTACTAATTTCTCCAGGAAGGTTCCGGGTTCTTCCGGGGGTGATACCTCGAAAGAAGGTTCTCCAGCCCGGCCTCCGGCACAACAGACATACCATTTCTAGAAAGAATGTGAACATCTTTGTAGGTACTCCGCCAATACGTCGAACTGTGCGATGTCGACCCTGGACGGCGTCTCCGGAGCAGGGCTCCTCGTCGACGCCGAGTACAGGATCCGCGGTGCCAACGAACGCTGTGTCGTCGTCTTCGAGGAGTCCGTTTCGGAGATACGGGGCAACGACCTGGGTACGCTCCGCGAGATGGGGCTCTGTGACCGTCCCAGCGTCAGGCGCTGGGAGTGTGCGGTGGGTCGCGTTCTGAATGGTGAAGTTTCGGAGGCGACCGAACGGGTGACACTCCACCCGGACGGCGACACTCGCCAGTACGAGGTGACAGTCAGGCCGTTCGAGGCGGACAGGGCGGGGGCGAAAGTCCGCTGTGCGCTCCGGAGTGTCGACGACGACTCGGCGTACGACGAGACGCTGCGGGCGCTTCACGGATCGACCCGGCGGTTGCTCGCGGCAGACACTGTCGAACAGGTGCTGGAACGGACCGCGGAGGCGGCC
Organism: Halobacteriales archaeon QS_4_66_20; assembly: GCA_003021015.1. Taxonomy (GTDB): domain Archaea; phylum Halobacteriota; class Halobacteria; order Halobacteriales; family Haloarculaceae; genus Halovenus. Next base: position 8,697 of record PXRK01000016.1, read on the forward strand.
AACGAGGTACTCGGATTCCCGGGCACTGCTGTGCGTCGCTACGACCCCTCGACACAGTTGCTGCATCACGTCTCATTCGGGTCGCGGATCGAGGACCTGGAGGACCGGCCGCCCTACCACGTCGAGGAGTCGCCGCACGGCCGGGCGCTCACCCGCAGGGAGACGGTGATCGACGAGATCGGCGACGACGACCCCTACGACAGAGAGGTGTTCACGCAGACCATGTACGTCCCGATCGGTTCACGAGCCCTGTTGAGCGTCGGCACGATCGACCGGAGTTTCGACGAGAGCGACGTCCAGTTCGCCGAGATCCTCGCCGAGAACGCGACTGCCGCGGTCCAGACTGTTACGACGGCCGAACGGCTCCGCCGGGAACAGGAACATCTGGAACTGCTGCGGCAGATCCTCACCCGGGTGCTCCGGCACAACATCCGCAACGACATGAACGTGATCGAGTCCAACGCGGAACTCATCGACGAACTGACCCGCGAGGAGATCACCGAGCACGTCGAGCGGATCTGTGCGAGCGTCGACAGCGTGACCTCGCTGAGCGAGAAAGCCAGGGAGATCGAGCAGATCGCTGACGACCCAGACCAGTCTGAGGAGGTCGACCTGTCAGCCATCGTCGAGAGCGCTGTGGCCCGCGTTTCGAGGGCGTACCCCGATGCAACCATCGAGACGACGGCCCCCGACCAGTGCCGGATCGCCGCCCACCGGTCGCTCGGCGTCGCCCTCCGGAATTTACTGGAGAACGCCTGCGAACACGCCGACACGGAGCGATCGACCGTCGAGGTGGTCGTCGCAGAGACCGACGCGGCAGTGACGATCAGCATCTGCGACGACGGCCCCGGGATCCCCGACAGCGAACTCGAGATTCTGGAACGCGAGGGTGAGACAGCACTGCAGCACGGCAGCGGACTCGGCCTGTGGGTCGTCAAGTGGGTGATCGAACGCTCCGACGCGAGCATCGAGTTCGATACGACGGACGGCACCTGCGTCGAGGTACGGCTCGAGCGGACCGGATCGGACGGAAGATAGCGTGGAAATGTCGTATAGCAAGCGGAAGCCCCGTCCTTCAGGGCGGGGTCTAAGCGATAGGCTCGGCCGAACAACCGCAAGACTTAGGCCGGCTGGCGTCGTACATTCAC
>PXRK01000017.1 GCA_003021015.1 Halobacteriales archaeon QS_4_66_20
AGGCCATCACACCACGGTGATACCCATGAACGATACCACGCCGCCGCTGCACCCGATGGAGCGCGAACAGCTTCGGGCCGAATCAACCCTCGTCGTGACTGTGAAGTCGTCCAGTGAGTTCCACGACGGCGTCACCGACGGGATCGAGGCGCTCGAACGGAGCGATACGGTGGATTCCACGCCGACGCTCTCGTTCACCAGCTACGACGATCTGATGGAGACGCTGACGCCGCGCGTCCTCGATCTCATCGAAGCCATCCGCCGGGAAGAGCCAGCCAGCATCAACGAAACCGCACGGGTCGTTGACCGGGACGTGAAGAACGTCCACGAGGAACTCAGCCGACTGGCCCAGCTGGGCATCATCTTCTTCGAGGAAGACGGCCAGAGTAAGCGGCCGGTTGTCTGGTTCGACGAACTCGTCATCACCCTCCCGTTCGATCCAGAGGCGACAGTATGACGCGTCACAGAGTCACGTCCGGGTGTATATGAGTGAATCACGTCTGGCTGTATACGTGTTCATCCCACGATCCAGCCGGTAGTTCGTGTGTGTACGGCCACCACATTCGGCATATATAAGAAGGTGTATCTCGCAATGCAACTTATGACGTGGGACAGGCGCACGTTCATCGCAGGAACTGGGGCAGGAGTAGCCGGCTTGCTCGCCGGTTGTGTCGGCGGCGACGACGGGTCGGGCAACGGCGACGACGGTGGTAACGGCAATGGGAACGGAAACGGCAACGGAAATGGGAACGGCAACGGAAATGGGAACGGCAACGGGAACGGCAACGGAAACGGGAACGGCGACCCGATGCAGGTCGGGATGGTGTACGCGACGGGCGGTCTCGGTGACCAGTCGTTCAACGACATGGCTCACGAAGGGATCCAGCAGGCCCAGGAGGACCTGGGGCTGGAGTTCCGGAACGCCGAACCCGACGCGCCGGCCGACATAGGCGAACTCCAGCGGAACTTCGCACGGTCGTCGGACCCGGACTTCGGCCTGATCTGCTGTATCGGCTTCGTCCAGGAGACGGACCTCGTCGAGAACGCGACGGACTTCCCGGATCAGAACTGGATGATCGTCGACGCGGTCGCCTCGGACGACGACGGCCCCCTCGACAACGTGGCGAGCTACGTCTACCGCGAACACGAGGGGTCGTTCCAGGTGGGCGTCCTCGCCGGGATGCTCACGGGCATGGATTACAGCCACAGCGGCGGATCGACGAACACGGACGAGCAGATGGTCGGGTTCGTCGGCGGCAAGGAGATCCCGCTCATCGAGCGGTTCGAGGCAGGGTACAGGGCCGGCGTCCAGCACGTCGACGCCGAGATCGGGTTCACGTCCGCATACGCCGGCGACTGGAACGACCCGGCGACCGGCCAGGAGATCGCCACCGGGATGTACGACGACGGCGCCGACATCGTCTACCACGCGGCGGGCGGGACCGGCACCGGCGTGTTCGAGGCAGCCCAGTCGGAAGGCCGGTACGCGATCGGCGTCGACAGCGACCAGTCGCGGTCCGCCGCGGAGTTCTCCGACGTGATCGTCGCGTCGATGACCAAGCGGGTCGACACGGCCGTCTACGAGTCTGCGAACAACGCCGCCAACGACTCCTTTCAGGGCGGACAGATCAACGATCTCGGGCTGGCCGAGGACGGCATCGGCACCGTCATCGGGCAGGACTTCGAAGGCGAACTGCCCGCGGAGATCACGGACGAACTCGAGACGACCAGACAGTCGATCGTCGACGGCGACATCAGCGTTCCTGACAACCTCGACGACGTGTAGTCACAAATGATCGACCAGAGGGGTGTTCGGGCCGGCGACGAGGGCCGGGAGTCGACGTACGCGGTGAAGATGGACGGCATCACGAAGCGGTTTCCCGGCGTCGTCGCCAACGACGACGTTGATTTCGCAGTCGAGCGCGGGACCGTCCACGCGCTGGTCGGCGAGAACGGCGCCGGCAAGACGACGCTGATGAACATCCTCTACGGCCTGTACGAACCCACCGAGGGGACCGTCCACGTCGACGGCGTCCCGCGCGAGTTCGACTCGCCGCGCGACGCGATGGACGCCGGGATCGGGATGATCCACCAGCACTTCATGCTGATCGAGCCGATGACCGTCGCGGAGAACGTCGTCCTCGGCGCGGAGCCGACAAAACTGTTCGGCCTGCTCACGGACGAGGACGCCGCCGTCGAGGTGACCCGCGACCTCGCCGAGCGGTACGGGTTCGACATCGATCCGACCGACAGGATCCGCGAGACGAGCGTCGGCGAGCAACAGCGCGTGGAGATCCTCAAAGCCCTCTACAGGGGAGCCGAGACGCTCATCCTGGACGAGCCGACGGCGGTGCTCACCCCCCAGGAGGTCGAGGGGCTGTACGGGATGTTCGACGAGCTGCTCGGCGAGGGCAAGACGATCATCTTCATCACGCACAAACTCGGCGAGGCGCTGCGGGCGGCCGACCGGATCAGCGTCCTCCGCGACGGGGAACTCATCGCGACGGTGCAGGCCGGGGAGACGACCCGGGAGGAGCTCGCGAGCATGATGGTCGGGCGGGACGTGCTGTTCGACGTCTCCAGCAAGGCAGTCGAACTCGGCGATACGACGCTGGCGGTCGAGGACCTCGTTGTCGACGACGACCGGGGGATCAGGGCGGTCGACAGCGTCTCCTTTTCGATCGACGACGGCGAGGTGTTCGGCGTCGCGGGCGTCGACGGGAACGGGCAGGCGGAACTGGTGGAGGCGCTCACCGGGCTCCGGTCCGCGGAGTCCGGCGCGATCACCTTCGACGGGGCGGACGTGACGGACCACTCCCGGCGCCAGCGGATCGCCGACGGCATGTCCTACGTCGCCGAGGACCGCCAGCACCGGAGCCTCGTGATGGAGTACGACCTCCTCCGGAACGGGTTGCTCGGCTGTCAGCGGCTGCCGGCGTTCTCGAACGGGCCGCTGGTCGACTGGGAGGCGACCGGCCAGTACGTCGACGACGTGCTGGAGCAGTACGACGTCCGGCCGCCCGACAGGAGCGCCCTGGCCCGGTCGCTGTCCGGCGGCAACCAGCAGAAGTTCGTCGTCGGCCGGGAGTTCGAGCGCGACCCGTCGCTCGTGGTCGCCGCACAGCCCACGCGGGGCGTCGACATCGGGAGCATCGAGTTCATCCACAACCGGCTGCTCGACCTCCGGGCCGAGGGGGCGGCGATCCTGCTCGTCTCCTCGAAACTGGAGGAGGTACAGCGCCTTTCGGACCGGATGGCCGTGATGTACGACGGCCGGTTCATGGACGTCGTCGACCCCGACGAGGTGACCGAAGAGGAGGTCGGCCTGCTGATGGCCGGCGAACAGCCCGATGGGGGCGCCGGTGACCGATGAGCGGACAGGACCCGGGCGGGCTGCTGGACCGCCTCGTCGACGCGACTGTGATCGAACGGATCGTGATCAGCGTCGCCTCGCTGCTGTTCGCGGTCGTCGTCGGCGGCGTCATCGTCACCGTCTCCGGGACGGTCGCTACGTGTCGGGAGCCGGCGTTCGTCCTCGCCGACCGGGAGTTCTGCTACGACCCGATCGAACTGTACCGGACGCTGTTCGACGGCGCGTTCGGCTCGCTGATCAATCTCGGCCTGACGCTGCAGGAGACGAGCATCCTGCTATTCACGGGGCTGTCCGTCGCCGTGGCGTTCCGCGCGGGCCTGTTCAACATCGGAACCCAGGGCCAGATGGTCCTCGGTGCCCTCGGAAGCGCGCTGACCATCGGCTGGGTCGCGCCGTCACTCCCCGGGAACATCGCCGGGACGCTCGTGATCGTCCCGCTCGCCGTGCTCGTCGCGACGGTCGTCGGCGGGCTGTACGGCGCACTGCCCGGCGTGATGAAGGCCTACGCCGACGCACACGAGGTCATCACGACGATCATGCTCAACTTCGTCGCAATGGGGGTCGCGTTCTACCTCGTCCGCAACCACGTCGGGGACATGACGACCGACTCCGTGCAGACGACGCCGATCCCGGAGTTCGCCCGCCTCTCGCCGACGATCGACGGCACGCGGTTTTCGGTGCTGGTGCTTTTGTTCGGGCTGCTCGCGGCGGCCCTGATCTACCTGCTGTACGAGCGGACGGTCGTCGGGTACGACCTCCGGACCAGCGGGCTCGCGCCGGAGGCAGCCGACTACGGCGGCGTCGACGCCAAGCGCAACATCGTCGGGAGTATGTCGCTGTCAGGGGCGCTTGGCGGGATCGCCGGCGCGATGTACGTGCTGATGGTCCACTACCGCTGGGAGACGGACATGCCGGCGCTCGGGTTCGACGGGATCGCCGTCTCCATCCTGGCGGGGAACAACCCGCTGGGCGTGATCCCGGCGGCGCTTTTGTTCGGCGCGCTGAAGGGCGGGAGCCTGCAGATCGACTTCGCGCTTGGCATCCCGCCCGAACTCGTGGAGGTGCTGCGGGGGTTCATCATCCTGTTCGTCGCGATGCCGGAGTTTTTCCGCATGATCGGGAACTACGCCGGCTACGGCACCGAGGGCGGTGAGACCGATGGCTGATCAGCGGACCGTTCGCCGCACCGCCGGGATCGTCGCCGGACTGCTCATCGCGCTGGTGTTCCTCCTCGTCATCGTTCCGGGCGCCCTCGCCATCGGGCTGAAGCTACTCGGAATCATCGACGCGTCGTACGCCCGGTCGGCACTCCGGCTGACAGTCCCGATCGCCTTCGCGGGGATGGGCGGTATCTTCGCGGAGAAGTCCGGCGTCATCAACATCGGGCTCGAGGGGCTGTTGATCATCTCGGCGTTCTCGGCGATCGCAGTCATGTGGTTCATCGGCGGCGGCGGAACCGGTGCCAGGATGATTGCCCTGTTCGGCGGCGTGCTCGCTAGCCTGGTCGTGACGCTTTTGTTCGCGATCATCTGTATCGAGTTCAAGGCCGACCAGATCATCGCTGGCCTCGCTGTGTGGCTGATCGCGCTCGGCTTCGCCCCGTTCGGGAGCATCGTCATCTGGGAAACGGTCAACAGCGACAGCGTCGGCTCGTTCGACTCGCTTGCGATGCCGCTGCTTTCTGACGTGCCGTACGTCGGCGATGTGCTGTTCACCGCGACGCCGCCGGTGTTTCTGATGCTGGCCGCCGTGCCGTTCTCCTGGTACCTGCTCAACCGGACGGCGTTCGGGAAACACCTGCAGGCGAGCGGCGAGGACCCCAGAACGCTGGACACCGCGGGCGTCAGCGTCCGGAAGGTGCGGTACATGGGCGTGCTTCTCTCCGGCCTGTACTGCGGCATCGGCGGGGCCGGGCTGGCGCTGAACGCCGGCCAGTTCGCCGGCGGCGGCGAAACGATCACGAGCGGCCGCGGCTGGATCGGCCTCACGACGTACCTGATCGCCAACTACAACCCCGTCGGCGCGTTCCTGGCGTCGTTCGGCTTCGCCGGCCTCGACGCGCTCCAGCTCCAGATCCAGGGCGTTCCCGGCGTCGAACTGTCGTCGACCCTTATCGAGATTATCCCGTACGTGGCTGTGCTCGTCGTCCTCGCCTTCGTGGGCAAAACCAGGATGCCGGAGTCCGCCGGGGAACACTACGAATCCGAGGAGTGATCGACCGTGGCAGCAACGGCGGGAACGGTCGACTACGCTCCCGCGTGGACCCACTCGCAGTTCCCCTGGTCGACCTCCAGGTGCGCGGACGCTTGGTGGCCGTGGCAGGCCTGTCGCGCGATTTCGATGATCCGTTCGATGTCGCGTTCGCCGAGTCTGATCCCGAGCTCGTCGGCCTCCTCGTGGAGGGTCTCGTTGACCGCTTCCCAAATAGCGACGGGATCGTCGGTTTCGGCAGCCTCGTCGGCTGCCGCGTCGAGAGTGGCGTTGACGAGGTGTTCGACCGTCTCGTGGTCCATCCGTCCCTGTTCGAGCGCAGCGACCCGCTCGGTCGCATCGGTCGTCTGGACGATTTTCTCGGGGAGGTAACTCGCTTCGGTGAGGTTCGTGTCAGTACCGGTCAGGGACGGCCGTTCGAGGCCGAGCTGTTCGTGGAGCTCGTAGACTGTCGGGTTCGCAGAGAGCCTGAACTCGAGCGGCACGGGACGCTGGGCGTCCACGACGTAGCCGGCGAAGGGACTCACCTCGTCCTCCGCGGCGTCAGGTCCAAGCTGCCCGGTCGGCTGAATGGCCACCTGTTTCTCCAGGGTGACGGCGTCGGACGGCGTCGCGAATGCCGCGTCGGGCTCGTCGTACAACGGCGCTGCGACGACGTTCTGTCCCCGATCCAGCGAGATCGGCGGTTTCCCAGGCCCCGCCGGCGGGTTCTTGCCGGATTCGGCCTGGAAGTTCGCGACGAGAGTCGTGTTCTCCTCCGGCGTTACCCGGAGGACGTCGAGCGGGTCAAGCTGAACGCCGGACCCGACGTCGACCGGCTCCCAGTCACCGCGCTGCTTGTCGTACATCTCGACGGTGCCCTCGAACGCCGACCCCAGTATCTCCGCGACGGTCTGGTCGGTTGGCCCGGGGATCCCGACCGCCTGGGTCTCGTTGGCAGCCAGCTCGAGGTGCGTCGCCAGCTCGGTCGTCTCGTCGGCATCGGTCGCGACGTCCGCCGGCGGAGCCGTCAGGAACGGATCGTACCGGTTGACGGCAGCCGGATCGGGACCGCGTTCACCGAAGTAGTTCAGCCGGAGGTCCGGATCGAATTCGGGCGGGTCCCCGAAGTAGCTAATAGTGTCCTTCTCGAATACGGTGTCGCTCGCCGAGAAATCGTTGTACCGGACCTCGACGGTCGGGTCGGTCTTGTCCACAACCCGGAGTCCGGTTTCGGCCTCGACGTGGTTCTCCGTCACCCGGGCGGTGTTGAAGTCCTGAACGCGGATGGCACCGAGAATCTCGATGCCAGTCCCGCTGTTCAGGACGTCGTTGTTCCGGACCTCGAACTGCCGCACGCCGTTGTTGATGACAATGCCGGCCTGGCTGTCGTTGAACGTGCTGTTCTCGAGCGTCGTGTTCCACGCGAAGCCGCCGACGAAGCCGCCGTCACACTCGGGCGCGAAGAAGCCCTCATCACCCTCGCAGCCCTCCACGGTGACGTTAGTGTAGGTGACGCCGGTGCCCCACACGTGGTCGATACCGGTGGCGTCGGTCGTAAAGAAGCCTTCGCCAGCCGGTTTGAGGTTCCGGAACTCGGTATCGGATACCTCGAGGCCGTCGTAGGTGCCGTAGCCGCCGAAGAAGCCAGTCTCACCGACCACCATTCCGACCGGCCCGTCGGCGACGGTGACGCCGGTGATGGTCGTGTCCCTGGCGTCCACGAACAGCCCCTCCCGGAAATTGGAGTTCGCGAGGGCGATGCCCGTGCCGGCTTCGTAGATCTCGACGTCTCGGATCGTTGTCTCCCGGGTGTTCCCCCGGAGTTCGATCCCGTAATAGTCCCCGATGTTGGAGCCCCTGTCAGCGAGCTCCTCGGCTTCGTGATCGATCGTCAATCCGTCGACGGTCACTCCGGGCTGTTCGATCCGGAGCACTGCCTCCCACTGTTTGGCATCTTTGCCCGGTTCCAGGACGGGGTCAGCACCGGGCGCGGCGGCGAGCGTTACGCCGGGCTGGTCGACGATCAACTGGCCTTTGTAGGTGCCGTTCGCGACGTGGACCGTCGCGCCCGGGAGGAGCATCGCGTTCGCCTCGTCCAATCCATCGACGTCCTCGCCGACGACGAGCGGCGGCTCGTACACCGCCGTCGTCCCCGTGAGGACGGTCAGCGGATGCTCCGCGCCAGCGGTCTCGACGGTCGTCTTGAGCGCCACTGCGCCGGCCTCGTCGGCCTCGACGGCGACCGTCACCTCGCCGTCCCGCTCGTCGAACTCGACGGTTTCGTCGAAGCCGACCGTCTCACCGTCGACCGAGAGGGTCAGCTCGTCCGCCGAGAGCGTCGACCGCTCGGCGACAGCGACGGAGAGCGATTCGAGGTCCGACACCTCGAACGTTGCCTCGACCGATTCGTCGGGGTCGACGCGGTCGGGCGGGGCGCGCTCGAGGGTTGCCTGCGGTTCCTGGCCCAGATACTGGACGGAGTTGACGAGCACATCGTCGGCGGCGTCGGTGAACTGGTCGTTCTCGGCCTTGAAATACCGCCCCATCGACGCAGCGAGGACGGTCCGGGTCTTCTCGTCGATCGCGAGGCCCGGGCCTTTCACGCCAGCGTCGATCGTGTACCCGCCCTCGGGCAGGTTCACGCCAGCGAGCGTCTGTCCCGAGAACTCCTCGAAGGTCGTGTACTCGATCCTCCGATCGCGTTCCTGGATGGTGACGTTCTCGCCCGGTTCTGCGACGCCGTCGAGGATCGGGTGCGCCCGATCGACGCTGTACTGCAGGAAGTCGGTGGCGAACGTTTTATCCGACTTCGTGCGCTTGGGATCGTTCGTCGCCCGTGACAGCTGCGTGATCGCGTTGCTCGTGTCCGGCCGAGTGAACAGCAGTTGCGGCTGCTGATCGAGGTAGACGACCCCGGTTCCGGGGTCGGACGTGGCCTCGTGGAAGTCACCGGCGAGTTCCTCCCCGGATCCGAAGTTCTGGACGACGAACACGTCGTACTCGTCGGTCACGTCGAGGAGGTCCTCGGAACTGACGTACTCGAACCGGTAGTTCGCCGGCAGTTCGGTGTCTAGTACCAGCTGCACGTTCCCCGCGTACCCGAACTTGTAGGCGCCGACGACGCCGACGTCAACGAACCGGTCGGTTACGAGCGTCGACGGGGTGGTGACCGTCGCGGTCTCGCCGGCTCCGGTGACCGTGTGTTCGAGTTTGACATTTCCGTCGCCCTCCGCGACGTGGACGCTGATCTCGACCGGGCCAGTGTAATCGTCGAACTCGACGGTTTCGCCGAACGCGACCGCCTCGCCGTCGACGAACAGCGTCGCATCGCCTTCGAAGTCACCGACCTGCTCGACGGTCCACGACTCGACGTTGGCCGTCCGGACCGTCATTGCGGTCTCGTTGTCGGGCAGTATCGCCTCTGCCGGTGATGAGACAGGTTCGACAGCGAGGGTTTCCTCAAGCGTGAAGTCGAGTTCGGTGAACTCGCTCTCGTTCACCGTTCCGGTCGCCGTCTCGGGCTCGTAGCCGAACCCGTCGGCGGTCACCTCGTACTCACCCTCCGTCTCGCGGAGCGTGTAACTTCCGTCCTCGTCGAGTTCGACGTTGAAGCCGTCGAGTTCGGCGGTCCCATCCGTGACCGGTTCGCCGTCGGGGCCGGTCACCGTGCCGGTGAATCCGCTGTTGGCGGCCACCCGATCGACGGCGCCCTTGGCGTCGAGAATCCCCCAGCCGTAGCCGGGGTCTTTCCCGTCGGGGGCACACTCGCCCTCGACGGGCGGATAACCGCCCTCGAACTCCTCGTCGCAGTCGGCGGGCTTCCAGACCGAGGACGTCACGGCGTTTTTCAGCTGGTCGACCGACTCGTTGTCCGCCGCCGACAGCGCGAGCGCAATCGTCCCGGAGACGTGTGGCGTCGCCATCGAACTTCCGGATACCTTGCGGTAGTCGCCGAGCCTGCCGATAGCACTCTTTATGTCGTCTCCAGGGGCGACGATGTCGGGCACAATGTACTCGTCGGGCCATTCTTCCGGAGCGAAGGGATACCACGCCTCCTGTGTGTCGATCTCCGTACCGCCGGAGAAGGACGGCAGGCCATCCCCCTCGTCACTGGCGCCGATCGTCAGCGAATCGTAGACGGCACCGGGAGTCCCGGTCCGGTCGCGGTCGTTCCCCTCGGCAGCTACCACCGCGACGCCCGCGTCCTCGGCGTTCCGAACGGGCTCGATGAACGACGGGTACGTGCCGGGCGCACCCAGACTCATGCTGATGACGTCGGCGTCGTTGTCGACGGCCCACTGCATCGAGGCGATGATCTGAGCGAAGGTCCCGGTGCCACGGGAGAGAGCGAGGGCGTGCATCAGGTCAGCGTCCGGAGCCATCCCGATGTACTCGCCGCTCGCGTTCCCGCCGACGACGGTCCCACTGACGTGCGTTCCGTGCCCGATGAAGGTCCCGGAATCGTAGGGTTCGGAGCCCTCGACTCGCTTGCCATCCGCATCGAATTCGGCCCAGCCGCCCGGATACGTCGGATCGTCGGGATCCTCCGTGAACAGATCGATGTCCGGATGATCGACCCTCACGCCGGTGTCGAGCACCGCGACCTTCACGCCCTCACCGCGGGTCCCGTACTCCGACCAGACCTCCGTCGCGTTCGCCCGGTCGAGCCCCCACGTGGTGTCGTACTCACCTGCAGTCGCGGTACTGCCCGCTGTCTCCGTGCCAGTCCCGTTTTCGACCGGCTCGGGTATCTCCACCTCGAAGTTCTCGTGCAGACGGGTGACGTTCTCGACCTCGGCCAGCGCGTCCAGGTCGGCCCGCTCGGTATCGACCTCCAGCAGTACCGCGTTGGCGAGCCAGAACCGCTCGGTCACCTCGACGCCCGGGGTCGCCCTGGCGTGATCGACGACCGGCTTCTGGGACTGTTCGGCGACCTCTTTCATCCGCTCGCGCGCCCGATCAGAGGCGTTCTCCGGCAACGAGCGGGCCCCAGGTCTGTCGTCGAGTTCGACTGCCTCGACTCTGGCGACGACGCTGACGGTCCCGTTCGCGTCCGCGGGTCTGTCGTTCCCGTGACCTGGCGGATCGTCATTCGCTGGCTGGGCCCCGGTTAGAACGGCCCCATTCGCTGGGGCGTCCCCGACGCGATCACGATCAGCCAGGGCCGCGTTCGGTCCCCGGTCTCCAGCGAGTTCGTCGTGCGCCGTCGGGCCGTCCGCCGTCGCACCGGCCGTCGGAGCGAACCCCATGGCTACCATCGACAGTACCATGATCGCCGTCAGGACAACGCCGCCGATCTGTCTACCGTGTCTCATTTCCCCGATCCCCCGTTCAGCATCGTACTGGAGACGTTCATGACCCAGTCCATGGTGAGTACGAACAGGTGGGTGCTCAATGAAGATTTTGTGAACTCTGATTACCCCGGGTCGGCCCTGTTCACGCGCTCTCCCAGCCAGGACCTTCTGGCGGAAAACCGGAAGACTTCGGCGGTTTGGGGCCTGGCATCCCGGGGCACAGAACGATCCAGTCTTCCCGGACCGGTTTATATTGATCGTTCGGCCGTCCCCGTCGTCCGGACCGGAGTCGAGAGCCCGGGGAGTTACGACCGGTGTCGCCGGGAACTGATCACCCGAAAGTCGTTGTCGAGGTGGACGTCCAGCCGCTCGTCGCCGAGTTCGAACGAGAGGCCGACCTCGATGGGATCGACGTCGAGGACGGTCACCGACTGCTCGGCGTCGATGAAGACGTCGTCCCAGTCGTGACAGAGCCGCGGGTCGCGGTCGTTGTCCCGGAAGAAGCGCCGCACCGGGGGCGTTGTCAGCGCGACAGTCGGGACGTCACAGGGACAGAACGTGTTGCACGTGCTACACCAGAACACCGCCCGAACCTCGGACTCGTACCCCTCCTCCCAGTAGTCGCCCTCCCAGAACTCGTCGAGGCTGTCGGTCAGTTCGGCGTTGACCCGGCCGTCGCAGTTCGGACAGAGGCTTTCCCGGAACATGCTGACGTAGTGGTGAAACTTCAGTCGGAAAGCCTCGATCGCTTCCGCTGATGTCCGCTCCTCGAACCCCCGCGGCGAGAACGCGATGGCGAAGAACTTCTGTTCGCACTGCCGACAGACGATCAGGCAGAAGTGCCCCGAGTGCCGCTCCATCACGAGTTCGCCGTCGCACCGACACCGACCGACCTCGATCGCCTCTATCCCGGCACGGTCCGTCAAAGTGCCTGATACGATCGTCCGGTACAGCTTCCGTCCCGGAACGTTCAGGTGATACCCCTCCTCCGACTGGTCGACGAACGGACCGACGAGTTTCTCCAGGTGGTAGTTGAACCGCCCGCTGTTTTGCACGTCGACTCGTTGCTTGAGTTCGGAATACGGGAGGTGCTCTTTCACCATCTGCTCGTCGTCCCACGCCTTCCCGATCTCGAGGAGAATCCGGATCCGCGTCTCGTTGCCGATTATCTTCGCGGCCTCGTCCAGCGAGAGCGATTCCGGAATGCCGTCCGCTGATTCCTGTCCTCTCTCCGTTCTTTGCTTGTTTTCCACTCCCATGATTTTACTCACAGTGTAAACGCCTCATAGTGATTATTGTGACTGTTTACCGGGTCGGCCGCACGCAGTCGTGCGGTCGATCCCGTAACGACTCACAATAATCACTATCAATCGTTATAACTTTCGGCCGCCCGTATTTGGCGAGGCTCCACGGCGTGCTGGGGAACGGAAGCAAGTCGTTCTCGTCGATCAGCGCAATTGACTTCCTCCCCGCCCTGACGGGCGAGGCTTCCGCTGGCTATCCGTCATACCGTCGTTCGTGATTCGTTACCGCTACGGTGTCACAATTAGGGAGTTCGGGGCTCGTAGGAGCCACACTCCTCAAGCCGGTCGAGGAGTGCGTCGACATCCACCGCGTCCGCAGTCGGGGCGGCGACGAGCGGGTCAGTCACGTCGGCGTCCCCGAGCGCGACAGTCGGGAGGGCGGCGTCGCCGTACCCCTCGACGATGGCGTAGTCGCAGGTCCTCGCAAGATCGTCGAGCGCGTCCGCGAGCGTCCGGTCGTCGCCGGTCGCGAACCAGGTGCCGGCGGTCGTGATACCCTCGGTGCGGGCCGCGCCGGCTGCACGGTGGCGGGCGGTGTCTTTCCCCTCGGTGTCGATGTCCGGCTCGCAGTCGATGTGTTTAATCGTCCCCACGCGTCCGCGCTCGCTCAGCCGTTCGACGACCCGCTCGACGAGCGTCGTCTTGCCCGTATCTGAGGGCCCGACGACCCGGAGCACCTTCATGGGGGGCAGTTGCGAACGCGGGCAGTTGAGGCTGTCGGCGAGGAGTGTGAGACTGTCAGCGGTACGTTTGCGGCAGTCGACGGTGGGTACTTGTAGCGCGGCGTCCGATTGGGAGGTATGACCCGCCGCGAGTTCCGCGACCTCTCGACGCCACGGGAAGCAACCGAGGCCATCGACGCGCTCGACATCCGCGGCGGCACCGAGGAGCGATCCCCGGTCGAGGCGCGCGGACTGCGGCTGGCCGAGCGGATCGACGCCGCGATCGACGTCCCCGGGTTCGACCGCGCGGCGATGGACGGGTACGCCCTCCGGGCCGCCGACACGTTCGGGGCCAGCGAAGGCGAACCGGTGACCCTGCCCGTTATTGCGAGCCTCAAGCCCGGCAACGCGCCCGACGCGACCGTCGAGGAGGGCGAGGCCGTCCAAGTCGCGACCGGCGCCGTCCTGGCGCCGGGTGCGGACGCGGTCGTGCCCGTCGAGCGGACCGTGGAGGGTGAGGACAGCGTCGAGATCCGCACCGCCGTCGCGCCGGGCGACAGTGTGATGCCCCGCGGCGCCGACCTCGCTGCCGGCGACCGTGCGCTCGCGCCCGGAACGCGCCTGGGGCCCCGTCACGTCGGCCTGCTCGCCGCACTGGGTCGGGAGACGGTGCCCGTCCGGGTTCCGCCCCGGGTCGCGGTGGTATCGACCGGCGAGGAGCTCCTCCAGCCGGGGGCAAAACTTGACCCGTCGGCCGGCCAGATCTACGACGTAAACGGCCAGTCAATCGCGGCGGCCGTCGAGGCTGCCGGGGGCAAGGCCGTCCGTTACGTCGAGACGTCCGACGACGCGGCGGCGTTGCGGGAAACGCTCTCGGCTGCGGCGGCGGAGACGGATCTCCTGCTGACCTCCGGATCGACGAGCGCCGGGACCGGCGATGTGCTCGTCGAACTGCTTGAGGAGCACGGCGAGCGGCTGGTCCACGGGGTCGCGGTGAAGCCGGGCCGGCCGCTGCTCGTCGGCCGGCTGTTCGACACCCCGTACGTCGGACTGCCGGGCTATCCCGTCTCGGCGCTGTCCGTGTTCCGGACGTTCGTCGCGCCGGCACTCGGGGAAGGGACCGATCAGTCAGCCACCGATGCTGCCGGCGAAACCGAGGCGACGCTCGCGACGCGTGTCCGCTACGACGGCGGTCGCCTCCGCTTACTCGCCGTGGGGCTGGTCACCGACGGCGACGGCGACCGGGTTGCGTACGCCTCGACGAAGGGCAGCGGCGCGACCACGACGCTGGTCGAGACCGACGGCGTCGTCCGGATGCCGCCCGAAACCTCAGTGCTCGCCGCCGGCTCGACGGTGGCGGTCGAGCGGTTCGACGACGCGCCGATCCCGACGCTTCTGGGCGTCGGCGACCCGGACCCGGCGTTCTGGCGGCTCCTCGACGGCCTCGACCGCACCCGGTATCTGACACTGCCCGACGCGGACGCCGGCCGGTGGCTCGCGGACGGGATCCCCGACGTGGCGGTGACCGGCGAGCCGACCCCCGGCGGCGAGGAACTCGCGAGCTGGCGCCGGGAGTGGGGGCTGGTCGTCCCCCAGGGCAACCCGGCAGGGCTCTCGGATCTCGGGGATCTCGCGGATGGGGGCCGTCAGTTTGCGAGCCTCGACGTGTCGCTCTCTCTGAGAGATGCGTTCGACGACCACCTGGAGGCACAGGACGTCGACCCGGATGCCATCGACGGCTATCACAGGGCGCTTCCGGGGATCGAGTCCCCCGCACGGAGCGTCGCTGCCGGGCGTGCCGACGCCGGACTCGGCCTCCGCGCGACCGCCACGGATCTCGACCTCGGCTTCGTCCCGGTCGGGAGCCAGCGGCTGACGGTGACGCTGAATCGCGACCGAACCGGGAAAGCGAGCGTCCAGGGCCTGCGATCACGCCTGGATGAGTCCCTGGACGGACTCCTCTCCGAGGAAGCCGGATACGAATCCGCAGACCAGTAACCCTGCAACAACCACGATGATTTTGGGGCGTGACGACTACGGGGAGGTATGGGCAATGCCGGCTTCACCGAGGTGACGCAGCTCGCCGCCGCCCGGGAACTGTTGGCCGAGTACTGCGAGCCGCACGGCCGGACCCAGCGCCGGTCGCCGGCCGACGCCGTGGGACACGTCCTCGCGGACGGCGTCGAGGCGGTCCGCCCGGTCCCGCACTACGACCGCGCGGCGATGGACGGGTACGCCGTCCAGGCAGCCGACACGTTCGGCGCGACAGATCGATCGCCCGCTCGTTTCGAACGCGCCGAAGAAATCGTCGACGCCGGCACGGCGGTCCAGGTCAACACCGGCAGCGCAGTCCCCGAGGGTGCCGACGCCGTCGTGATGGTCGAGGAGACGGAACGCCGCGACGACTCGCTGCTAGTTTACGACGCCGTCGCGGAGCGCGAGAACGTCGCGCCTGCCGGGGAGGACGTGGAAGCGTCACAGCACCTCTTCGAGGCGGGCCACCGACTCACGCCGTCGGACGTTGCACTCCTCCGGGCCGCGGGCCGTGAGGCCGTCCCGGTTCGAGAGCAACCCCGGGTGAGCGTCCTCCCGACCGGCGAGGAGCTCGTCGACCCGGACGAGACCCCAGGACCTGGTGAGATTGTCGAGACGAACGGGTTGCTCGTCTCATCGCTGGTGACCCAGTGGGGCGGAGTGCCGAGCTACCGGGACGTCGTCACCGACGAGGAGGACGCGCTCCGGGCGGCCGTCGAGGGCGGCCTCGATCACGACGTCGTCGTCACGACGGGCGGTTCGTCGGTCGGCGAGCGGGACCTCGTCCCGGACGTCGTTGACGACCTCGGCGAGGTGCTCGTCCACGGGATCAGCCTCAAACCCGGCCACCCGGTCGGGTTCGGCGTCGTCGACGGGACGCCCGTGGTGCTGCTGCCGGGCTACCCCGTCTCCTGTCTGGTTACTGCCGTCCAGCTTTTGCGCCCGGCGCTCGCGTGGCTGGCCGGGACCGAGCCACAGTCACAGCCGACCGTCCGGGCGACGCTGTCCCGGAAACTCCCGAGTGCGCCCGGCGAACGCACCTTCGCTCGGGTCCGTCTCGAGGACGGGCATTCGGAGGAGGGTGGGGACGGGACCGAACCGACCGCCAGCCCGGTCCAGACGGGTGGCGCCGGCGTCATGTCGAGCGTCGCGTTCGCGGACGGCTGGGTCGAGGTACCCGAATCGCGCGAGGGAATCGCGGCCGGCGAGACCGTCACCGTCCAGCAGTGGGAACGTCCCGTGTTTCCGGGCGACAACGACGGGAGCACATCGGGGGAGTGAGGCGACGATGACGACGACAGATCGCAGCGGGGTCGTGCTGGCCGGCGGGCACTCGCGGCGGTTTGGGCAACAGGACAAGGCGCTCGCGGAACTCGACGGCGAGCCGATGGTGAAGCGGGTCGTCGAGCGGACGAGCCCGGTCGTCGACGAACTCCTCGTCAGCTGTCGTGAGGCCCAGCGAGCCAGGTTCGAGGCCGTACTCGATTCGGCCGCTGGGTCGGTGGAGTTCGTCACCGATCCGGAGCCGGGCGCCGGCCCGCTCGCTGGCGTGAACGCGGCGCTTCAGCACACCTCCGGGGAGTACGTCGCCGTCGTCGCCTGCGACATTCCCGCGGTCGACCCGGAGTTCCTGGCGTTCTTCTTCGAGCAGGCTAGCGGCCGGCAGGCTGCCGTCCCGCGGCTCCAGGGCGGGACCCCGCAGCCGGCGCTGGCTGTCTACGAAGCCGCGGCAATGCGTCGAGTGAGTACGGCGCTACTTGACGACGGCGTGCGACGGTTCCGGTCGGCGCTCGAAGAACTGGACGTCTGCTTCGTCGCGCCCGAGGAAGTCGAGGCTCGGACGGAATGGCACACGCTCCAGAACGTCAACACGCCCGAGGAGCTGGCGGAACTCGAAGACGAGCTCCGGTGAGGCTGCTATACAGCCAGACGTGACTCCGTCCAGTGCCAGAACAGTCCATCGGCTGTGTCATGGCCCGAACAACGGGAGTTGGGACGGCATGGCGTACCTGAATCACGTCTGGCTGTATATGATGGCGTGCTGTTGCTTCCTCGAACTCTGGCAGGCATTGGTGAATGGAGTGAGTCAGGTACAGACAGCATGAAAGCCCCCGGCCGCTCACCCGTCCGGGACTCGTTGCGCGCTTCACTCGCTCACTTCGTTCGCTCGTTGCAGTGCTTGCGTCGTCCGGGACGGAGTGAGCGTCTCGGGGCTTTCATGCTGTTCGGAATGCTATTGAGTCCTACTTTCGACCCGGCTGTTCCGGAACGATGAAATATACTTCCGGCTGCCACGCGGAATGTCAGAGCATGGGACGGTTGATCGAACACGAGGCGACCGGGCCCCGAAAACTCGACGAGTCAGACATCGACCCCGAGAAGGGCGACATCGCAGTCTGTCAGTGCGGGCTCTCGGACGAGTACCCGTTTTGTGACGGCTCGCACAGGCAGACGGACGGGGAAGAGGAGGATACCACCTACCGGTACGTAGACGATGAAGGTATGGACCAGCGCCGAGTGGTCGAACGCGTGGTCTTCGCCGACGGGTCCGAGGAAACACTGGAGCCGTCAGCGTCCGAGTGATCGCAGGTCCGGTTCCGCCAGTGCGCTCATACTGGTGGCTGTAAATACGTGAAAACTCGAACTCGAGCCCTCGAAAACTCTACACTCGGATAGTCTGACAGGACTGGTTTGCAAGCTGAGAGATACATCCTTTACCGACCGACGGCGTACTCGACCACGAGCGACCGGACATGACGAGCTACAGAACGCAGCCGATCGACGAGTTCCTCTCCGGGATCGCCTCGCGCCGCGTGACGCCGGCCGGAGGCAGCGCATCGGCTGTCAGTGGCGCGATCGGCGCCTCGCTGTGTGAAATGGTCTGCCTGCACACCGTCGAGAAGGCCGGGGACGATGCAGTGTCTCAGGAACTCGTCGAGGCCGGCGAGACCCTCCGGACCCAGCGCGATGGGCTGTTGACACTCGCGGACGCGGACGCAGCCGTCGTCGACGGACTGTTCGGAGCCAACGGCGACCAGCGGGACGAACAACAGCTCAAGCGGGCGATCGGCGTCCCACTCACGATCGCCCGGGCGTGTCTGACTGTCGTCGAATCAGCTGAAGTGGTAGCCGACACAGGCACGAGAACGGCGCTTGCCGACGCCGCGACCGGGGTGATGCTCGCCCGGGCCGCGCTCCGGGCGTCGGTGTTCACTGCCCGGAGCAACCTCGACGCCGTCCCGGACCAGTCGTTCGTCGACGGGATCGAACGACGAACGACCGGGATCGAGCGGACGGCCGAGGAACACGCCGAGCGCGTGCTGCAGACGATCAACCGACGACTGGCGGACGCGTGAGCGAGAAGCCAGTCGGGCGTGAGCGGCGCTTTCACTAGACCTCGGAATCGCTGTCGATGGCCAGTTCGCGGGCTGACGCGCCCAGTTCCGCGTCCCCGTGAAGGTCCAGTGAGAAACAAGGCAGGTGGGAGCGGTCCGGGGTAAGCTCCTCATACCACTCCCGTCCGAAGGTCTCGGTCACTTCAACGGGGGGAGACACCCTCACAAATCTTAATACCACAACGCCACGTTATGCGACGTAGTATCAAATGTCACTACTTGACACGGACAGGACAACAGTTCGGATCGCGTCTCGGGAGGCGGAGACCGCGATCGGGGACGTACTGCGGGACGCTGACAGTGAGGTTCACGCGGTCGGGTCGACGGGGGTACCGGCAGTCGAACCCCTCGTGTTGCTCACCGAAGACGGACGGACCGCGTTCTTCGCAGCGTGTTCTGTCGGCCGCGCGGAGGCACTCCTGACGGGGCTCGAGGACGGGTTCGACAGCGTCGTCGACGGCGCGGACGCGGTCGTCGAGCACGACCCGAATGCTGCACGGCTGCCCGCCACTGACCTGCCGGAACTGTCCGCCGGCCAGCGCACAGTGCTCGGCCCCTGCGGGTGGCTCCGGCCCACGGACCCCGACGACTACGAGGCTGCGGTCGGCTTCGGCGGCTCCGACCCGGAAACGATTCGCGAACTCGGCGCGGAGATCCTCGGCCGCGGCTGGGGCGACTGGTGTCAGGACCGCACGCTGGCCGACAGCTGGGAAACGGCACGCGAGGCAGATGGCGACCCGACAGTGGTCGTCAATGCCCACGGGACGGGAGCCGACACACTGCTATCGTCGAGCGCGCCGTTCGCAGTGCTCGACGGGGCGGCGGCGGTGGCACGCGCGACCGACGCCGAGCGGATCGTCGTGTACATCTCGCAGGACGACGACCACGCCGTCGATCAGGTCGAAACAGCGGTGTGGGGGTACCCCGATCCCCCTGTTTCGATGTCGGTCGTGACCGGCCCTGCCGTCTACCGCGCGGCCGAGCCGACGATGGCGATCGAGGCCATCGAGGGCAACCACCGGCTCGAAGCGCGGCTTCGGCCACCGGGCCCGGACGAAACCGGCATCCACGACCGGCCGACTGTCGTCCACACCGCCAGGACGGTCGCACACCTCGCGGCCGCACTCGACACCGGCAGCCCGGCCGACTCGCGGCTGGTCACGGTCACCGGCGACGTGGCCGCGCCAGCGACGGTCGAACTGCCGGAACGGGCCAGGCTCGCGGCGGCGCTTGACGCCGTCGACGGCGCCGAGGAGTACAAAGCCGCCTGCGTCGGCGGGCGCTTCGGCGGGCTCACGGATTCGCTCGACGTCCGGGCCGGCCCCGAGTCGCTGCTCGACGCCGGCCTCGGGACGGAGGGCGTCGTCGAACTGCTCGGCGAGGACCGCTGCGTTGTCAAGTTCGTCGGCGAGCGGGCACAGTTCGCCGCCGACACGAACTGCGGGCGCTGTGTCCCCTGTCGGGAAGGAACGACACAGCTCGCGGAGCTGCTGCGCGACCTCTACGACGGGCGGTACCGCCGCGACGGCATCGAGGAACTGATCGGCGTGATGGAGCGGTCGAGTATCTGCACGTTCGGAGTCGACGCCGGCCGGCCGACCCGGACGGCGATGACCGAGTTCGAATCCGAGTTCCACGCCCACGCGGACGGGCGGTGTCCGGCCGGCAGCTGTCCGCGGAAAGCCGAGGTGTCTACCACATGAGTTCCGAACCGTTCGATTCCGACGACGCACCGCCACTGACAGAGACGATCGCGCCGGGGACGGCGTCCGACCCGCCGCTGGGCGCCGAGGACGCGGTCACCGTCACCGTCGACGGGACCGAGGTGACCGTCGGCAGTGGCGCGACGCTGCTCGACGCCGTCGAGGCCGTCGACACCGACGACAGCGTCCCCGCGCTCTGTCAGTACGACCGCCAGGACATCGGCCCCAGAAGCGAGTGCCGGACCTGCATGGTCGAGACCGACGAGCACGGCGTCGTGCCGGCCTGTAGCTTCCCTGCCGAGGAGGGCCTGGACGTCGAGACCGCCGCGGCCGACGCCGCCGAGGCCCGCGACGTGAACCTCGACCTGGTGCTGTCGGATCACAACCTCCGGTGTACCACCTGCGGGAAGAACGGCCGGTGTGACCTCCAGGACGCCGCTATCGAACAGGAGGTCGAGGAGCCACGGTACGGCGTGCTGGGCGACCGCGAGGAGTACGAGCCGATCGACGACTCCTCGTCGTTCATCCAGATCGACCGCAACAAGTGCATCCTCTGCAACCGATGTGTCGAGGCCTGCAACGACGTCCAGGTCGAGGGCGTCCTCCGCATGGAGGGCTCGGGCCAGGACACCCGGATCGGCTTCCAGAACGGCGCGGAGACGATGGAGGACTCGACCTGTGTCTCCTGTGGCCACTGCGCGACGGTGTGTCCGACCGGCGCGCTCGTCGAGAAAGGGATCGAGGACGCGACCACGATCCCGCTGCCCGGCTTCACACAGAAGAACAGCGTCGGGAAGGTGATCGACGGCACGGACGACTCCAAGGAGCCCATGACGCCGAAGAAGCGTGATCTACCAGTCGACACCGCCCCCGAGGAGGACAAGGAGGTGCGCGACTGGCCATGACCGACGACGACCTCGACGGCGTGGCCGGCTACATGCAGCAGGCCAGACAGCAGGCGCTGAAAAACGTCGAGAACGTCGCCGAAGGGGTGGCCGCCGAGACGCTGCCCGAGGGCAAGCTGTTCGAGATCGCCCAGTCGATCGGCGACAAGCGCCTAGATGAGCTGAACGTCGCGGACACGACCTGCGGGTACTGCGCCGTCGGCTGCCGGTTCGACCTCTACTCCGACGGCGAGGAGATCCTGGCGGCCCGGCCGACCGACGAGGAGGACGCGCCGGTCAACGGGATTTCCACCTGCGTCAAGGGGAAGTTCGGTTACGACTTCATCAACTCCGACGACCGCCTGACAGCGCCGCTGGTCCGCGGCGAGGGCGGCGAGTTCCGCGAGGCGAGCTGGGACGAGGCGCTCGACCGGGTCGCGGAGGGTCTGAGAGAGATCAAGGACGAACACGGCGGCGAGGCGCTGTCAGTGATCGCCTCCTCGAAGGCCACCAACGAGGAGAACTACCTGATGGGCAAGTTCGCCCGGCAGGTGCTTGGCACCAACAGCGTCGACAACTGCAACCGGCTGTGTCACTCCTCGACGGTCGCCGCGCTCGCGAAGGTGTACGGCTACGGCGCGGCCTCGGTCAGCACCGAGGATCTGGAGACGACCGACTGCTACCTGCTGACCGGCTCGAACACGACCGAGGCCCACCCCGTGATTGCGACCCGGATCAAGCAGAACGTCCGGGACGGCGCGGACCTGCTGGTGTTCGACCCCCGCGAGATCCAGATGGCCGAGTACGCCGACCAGTACACGCAGGTCAACCCCGGCTACGACGCCACCTGGATCAACGCCATCACGAAGTACATCATCGACAACAACCTCTATGACGAGGAGTTCGTCGACGAGCGAACGACGGGCTTCCAGGACGTCACGGAGAGCGTCCAGGAGTTCACGCCCGAGCGCGTCGAGGAAATCTCGGGGGTCCCCCACGAGGAGATTGTCTCGGCAGCCGAAACCATCGCCGAGGCCGACACGTGCGTGTTCGGGTGGACGCTCGGGCTGACCGAACACTCCCACGGCACGGAGAACGTCATCGCGATGGCGAACCTCGCGGCGATCACGGGCAACCTCGGCAAGCCCGGCACTGGCGTCTCACCCTTCAGGGGGCAGAACAACGTCCAGGGCGGGGGCGGCGACATGGGCCCGCTGCCGGACAACTTCCCCGGCTACCAGGACGTCGCTGACGACGAGATCCGCGCGAAGTTCGAGGAGGCGTGGGACTGTGACATCTCCGGCGAGTACGGCTACTACACGACCCAGATGTTCCTCGAAGCCGACAAGGGCAACATCCGCGGGATGTACATCATCGGCGAGAACTCCGCGCTCTCCGAACCCGGCGTCAACCACGCCGAGGCGGTCCTGGAGAACCTCGACTTCCTCGTCGTCCAGGACCTGTTCGTCACCGAGACCGCGAAGTACGCCGACGTCGTACTCCCGGTGTCGTCGTTCGTCGAGAAGACGGGGACGTTCACCAACACCGACCGGACCGTCCAGATGGTCAAGGAGGTGATGCCGCCCAAGGGCGACTCGCGGCCGGACTGGAAGATCCTCCAGGACCTCGCAAACCGGATGGGCCGGGACTGGGACTACGACGACACCGAGGAAGTAATGGAGGAGGTCAACTCCCTGACGCCCCTGTACGGCGGGATTTCCCACGAGCGCATCGAGGAGCACGGCGGGCTCCAGTGGCCCTGCTGGGACACGGACCACCCCGGGACGACCCGGCTGTACGCCGACGAGTTCAACACGCACAACGGCAAGGCGAACCTCGAGGGCGTCGGGTTCAGCGAGCCGGCGGAGCTGCCGGACGAGGACTACCCGTTCACGCTGACGACCGGGCGGGTGCTGTACCAGTACCACACGGGGACGATGACCCACCGCGAGGAGGGAATCATGCAGTACACCCCCAGCGACTTCGTGGAGATCCACCCACAGACCGCCGCGAACTACGGCATCGAGAGCGGCGAGATGGTCACCGTCACCTCCCGTCGCGGGGAGATCACCGTTCCGGCGCAGGTGACCGACCGGATCGGCCCCGACAGCGTGTTCGCGCCGATCCACTTCGCCGAGACCGCCGTCAACCGCCTCACCGACGAGGAACACCTCGACCCCGCGGCCGCGACGCCGGAGTACAAGGTGTCGGCCGTGCGGATCACGCCCGCCGAGGGCGAGCCACAGCCGATCGGGGCCGGCGCCGGCGAACCAGCGGCGGAGGAGGCCGACCGGCCCGACGAGGGCGAAACCACGGGGGACGACTGAGATGGCCGAACCAGCCGATTCCTACCCCGAGTCGGCGACGCTCAGGGACGAGGACGGCGGGGCCGAGAAGGCGGAACCCGAGGACCTGCGGGCGGCGCTGGCCGCACACGACGAGGAGCTCGCGGCGGCCGTCGAGGGGACCGGCGAGCTCGGTGACCTGTTGACGACGGCGATCCTCGTGGCCGCCAGCGCCGACGACGAGGAGGTCGAGCACCTGACTGACAGGACGTCGAACCTCGTCGCGGCGGCCGACGGCCTCGCCACGGACGAGACGGCGGCGCTCGCGGCCGACCTCGGCGAGAACGCCGGCGAACTCGCGCGGCTGCTGGAAACGTTGCTGGCGCTCCAGCGGGAGGGTCACCTCGACGACCTGATCGAACTGGCCGAGCCGCTCGCGGCGCTGGAGATCGACGAGGACACAGCGGAGGGGCTGAACGCCGTCCTCGGCGCCGTCGGCGAGGCGGGGACCGACTCCGGGCCGCTGTCGCTGTCCGGGCTGGTGAGTGACCTCCGGAGCTCGGAGCTGCGTGCCGGCGTGGGCTACCTGCTGTCGCTCCTGAAAGCGCTCGGGCGGCGAGTCCAGGAGAGCTGATGGAAGACGACCGCGAGACCGTCTGCTCGCTGTGTGCGGTCGGCTGCCGACTCGCGCCCGGCGCGGAGGGCTCGCGCGCGGTCGGGCGGGAGGGTCCGGTCAACACCGGCGGCCGGCTCTGCCGGAAGGGGATCCACGCACTCGAGCGGATTCCGGACGACGAGCGGCTCACGACGCCGCTGGTCCGCCGCGACGGCTCGCTGGAACCGGCGAGCTGGACGGCGGCCTACGACCGGGTTGTGTCGGGTATCGAGCGGGCGGTCGAGCGACACGGCCCGGACGCGCTGGCGTTTCTCGGCGCGCCACACTCGACGACCGAGGAGAACTACCTGCTCGGGAAACTCGCCCGGACGCTGGGGACCAACAACGTCGACAACCGCGCCCGCCTGTGTCACGTCTCCTCGGCGCGGGCGCTTTCCGACCGGCTGGGCTGGCCGGCCTCGACGAACGGCCTGGCCGACCTCCGGGATGCGGCGGTGATCCTCGTCGTCGGCGCCAACCCCGCCGAGCGCCAGCCGATCGCGTTCAACGGCTACGTCAGGCCGGCCGTCAACGCCGGGGCAACGCTGATTCACGTCGATCCGGTCGGCAACGAGACGACGCGGCTGGCCGACGCCCACCTGGCGCCACGTCCCGACACGGACGGGCTGGTGCTGGATCTGCTGTGCGCGGCGGTGCTGGACGCCGGCGGGGTCGACCGGTCGTTCGTCGAGGCGCGGACGTCGGGGACCGATCGGTTCGTCGACGAACTGGCGGCGCTCGACCGGGCGGCGCTCGCGGAGGCGGCGGGGGTCGAACAGGACGCCGTCGAGCGCGTCGCGGAGACGATCAGCGACGCGGACGGCGTGGCATCGATCGTCGGAACAGGTATCGAAACCGACGAGCGCGAGCCCAGCGCCGCGGATTCGTTGCTCAACCTGCTGTTGC
The DNA here is from genome assembly GCA_003021015.1 of Halobacteriales archaeon QS_4_66_20. Lineage (GTDB taxonomy): Archaea > Halobacteriota > Halobacteria > Halobacteriales > Haloarculaceae > Halovenus. The sequence goes on from PXRK01000017.1 coordinate 24,689, forward strand.
TGACGGGCAACGTCGGGCGGCCCGGGGCGGGCCTCCACGTGTTTCGCGGGCTGTCCAACGAGCAGGGGGCGACCGACGCCGGCTGCGTCCCCGATCGACTCCCGGGCCACCAGCCACTGGACGATCCGGAGGCTCGCACCCGGATCGAGCGCGAGTGGGGCGTCGCTCCGCCGGAGACGCCGGGCCGGACGGCGCACGAACTGCTGGCTGCGTTCGGCCAGGAGATTCACTGCGCGCTCGTCGTGGGCGAGAACCCGGGAGTGTCGAAGCGCGATCCCGACTGGATCGGGGACCGACTCGGCGGACTGGACACCCTTGCCGTGGTCGAACTGACCGAAAGCGAGACGACCCGCCACGCGGACGTGGTGCTGCCGGCCGCTGCGCCGGCGGAGAAACGCGGCACCATGACGAACCTCGACCGGCGGATCCAGCCGCTGCAGCCCGTGCGGGAGCCGCCCGCGTCGGCCCGGACGGACTTCGAGATCCTGCGGACCATCGGAGCGGAGTTCGGCGAGTTCGAGTACGAGGATCCAGAGGACGCCTTCGCGGAACTGTGCGCCGTCGCACCGCCGTATCGAGGTATCGAGTACCCGGAACCGGGGGAGCAGGGTGCGCGCTGGCCCGCCGGGAGCGGGCGCGTGCTCTACCGGGAGGCGTTCCGGACGCCCGACGGCCGGGCGCCGTTGGTCTCCCCGGCCCATCGTCCCGAATCGACGCCCGGTAGCGGTCTGGAACTCGTCGTCGGCGGGCGCGCGACAGACGCGTCGTCGGCCGGGGAGGAGGGACAGGTCCGGCTCCATCCCGCCGACGCCGCGGACCGCGACGTGGACGACGGCGACCGAGTCCGCGTGGCGACCGGCGGCGCCGACCTCAGAGCTACGGCCCGACTCGAGTGGTCGGTCCGCCGGGGGACTGTCTCCCTGCACGCAGCCGTCGCCGACCCACTCGTCCGCACCGGGGCCGACCGGGTGTCGATCGAACCGCTCGCCGGGTCGTCCGGCAGGGACGCGACCGACGGCCGGCCCTAACTGTCGCCATCAGACCCGACGATCACTGGCGGTGTGGTTGACCACGTCGACCTCGTAGCCGTGATCGCGGATCGCGTCGACGATGTTGCCGGCGTGTTCGGCCCCGCTGGTCTCGACGTCGAACACGATGTAGGCCTCACCCACTTCCAGGTCCTCGACGGAGCGATCGTGGCGGACGTCGTGGATGTTGGCCTTGAAGTCGGCGATGACGCCGGAGATCTCTTCGAGCACACCCGGCCGGTCCGTGATCCGGACGCGTAGCCGCAGGAGCTGCTGGCGCTCGGTCAGCGCGTGGACCAGCACTGTCTGGAGCTGCGTCATGTCCAGGTTCCCGCCACAGAGCAGCGGCATCACCGTCTCGCCGGAGACGTCGAGGTCGTCGCTCAGGATCGCGGCGACCGACGCCGCCCCCGCGCCCTCGACGACCTGCTTCGCGCGCTCCATCAGCAGGAGGATCGCGCGGGCGATCTCCGTGTCCGAGACGGTGACGACCTCGTCGACGTTCGCCTGGATGATCCGGAGCGTCGCCTCGGAGATGCCGCCGGTCGCGATCCCGTCGGCGATGGTGTCGACCTCGTCGAGCGTCACCGGGATCCCCTTGTCGAGACTCTTGTGGACGGTCTCGGCGCCGGTGGCCTGGACGCCGACGACCCGCGTTTCGGGCGAGAGGTGTTTGATCGCCGTCGAGATGCCGCTGATGAGGCCGCCGCCGCCGATCGGCACCACCACCGTCTCCACGTTGGGGTGGTCGTGGTACATCTCGGTGCCGAGCGTCCCCTGGCCCGCGATGATGTCCGTGTCGTCGTAGGCGTGGACGAACTCGGCGTCGCGGTCCTGGACGACCTCCTTGGCGTGGGCCATCGTCTTCTGGAAGTCCTGGCCGACGAGTTCGACCGTCGCGCCGTACCCCCGCGTCGCGTCGATCTTCGTCTGTGGCGCGTTCTCCGGCATGAAGATCGTCGAGTCCGCGCCACAGCGCGTGGCCGCGAGCGCGACGCCCTGGGCGTGGTTGCCCGCGCTCGCGGCGACGAACTCCTCGACGCCGCGCTCGACGTCCTGGACGATCTTGTTGTACGCGCCGCGGGTCTTGAACGAGCCCGTCCACTGGAGGTGCTCCATCTTCAGGTACACGTCGCCGCCGACGAACTCGCCGAGCGACGTGCTCTGCTCGACCGGCGTCTCCTTGACGACGGTGTCGTCGTCGATCCGCTCGCGTGCCCGTTCGATGTCCTCGTACTGAACGGGGAGTTCCTCCGAGTCTGGCGAAGTCATGGGTTCTGTATTGTCGATGTCATGGTCGCTCTGGTGACGTTTGCATTGGCTACCTGATGATCTTGTCCCGCCCCGGATCGAACAGCGGTTCGTCCCGGATCGTCGCGTCGTAGCGCTGGCCCTCACACTGCACGGTGACCGACGTGCCCGCCTCGGCGTACTCATCAGGGACGTACGTGTAGGCGATGGACTCGCCGAGGGTGTAGCCGTAGTTGCCCGCCTGGACGTACCCGATCGCCTCGCCGTCCTTCATCACCGGGCGGCCGCTGAGCATGATGTCCGTCGAATCGTCGAGGGTGAGGGGCGTGATGCGGTTGTCGATGCCGGCCTCGCGGGCCTGCGCGAGCGCCTCCTTGCCGACGAAGTCGGTGTCCATGTCGACAGCGAACGGCAGCCCCGCCTCGAAGGGGTTGGAGTCCGTGTCGATGTCGGTGCCCCACAGCCGGTAGCCTTTCTCGAGGCGCATCGAACTCAGGGCGCCGCCGCCCATCGGCCGGACGTCGAGATCCTGGCCGGCCTCCCACAGCGTCTCCCAGAGCCGCTGGCCGTACTCGACGGGCGCCCACAGCTCCCAGCCGAGTTCGCCCACGTAGGAGACCCGCAGCGCGAGCACCGGCACCTCGCCGACGTACATCTGTTTCGCGCGGAAGTAGGGGAACCCGCTGTTGGTCACATCGGCATCGGTACACCGCTGGAGCAGCAGCCGCGATTTCGGCCCCCACAGCCCGATCGTCGACCTGCCGCCCTCCTGGATCTGCACCGACACGGTGTCGGGGGCGTGCTCCGCGAGCCAGCCGCCGTGGATCCCGGGGGAGTTGCCGCCGCCGGTCGTAACCACGTACTCCTCCTCGTCGAGTTTGACGACGGTCACGTCCGCGAGGATGGTGCCGCCCTCGTTGAGCAGCAGCGAGTACCGGACCTGCCCGACGTCGATGTCGATATCGTTCGAACACATCCGCTGGAGGAAGGCACGGGCGCCGTCGCCGGAGACCTCGATCGAGGAGAACGTCGTCATGTCGAACATCGAGACGTGCTCGCGGGTGTGGAGGTGCTCGGCCCCCTCGATCGGCGAGCGGTTGATCGCCTGCCAGCCGTCCTGCTCGGGGATCTGGTCCTCGTAGCGCTCCAGGAGGTCCGCGTTGTGCTCGTAGTACTGCGGCGACTCCCAGCCGCCGGACTGGTAGAACTCCGCCCCCAGTTCCTGCTGCTGGTGGTAGAACGGGCTGGTGCGCAGGCCGCGGTGATCGTCGGGCTGCCAGCGCGGGTCGACGACCATGTACACCTGCTCGTACCGGGTCGCGCCGCGATCGACGAAGTACTCTTTCTCGCCGGCGTGTGGTTCGAACCGCCGGACGTGGATGCCGCCGGTGTCGACCGGTCCGGAGGGGAGCCGCGGGACGCCGTTCTCCATCCACTCGGCGAGGATCCGGCCGTAGCCGCCCGAGTGCGTCCACCAGATCGCCAGCGCGCTCCAGAGGCCGTCGACGGCGGCCGTCGGCCCGACCGCGGGCATGCCGTCCGGCGTGAACACGAAGATGCCGTTTTCGGTCGCCTCGTAGGACGCGTCGGCGCTGGCCGGCAGCAGTTCGTCGAACGCCTGCTTTGCCGATTTGTCGCGGTGGCGGTGGGTCGGCTCCGTCCAGTGTTCCTCGGTGAACCCGCGCACCGAAGCCTGCCGGTCCTCGCTGTTTGTGCCCATCTCCTCGGGGTCGACCGACAGCGTCTCGTGGTTGTACGACCCCATCCCGAGCGCGTCGCCGTGCGTGCGGAAGTACAGCGAGTGGTCCTGGTCGCGGCCGACCGGCCGGGTCGGCCCCTGGCTCATGTACTCCTGGATCGAACGGTCGCCCGGTACGTCCAGGCCGGTCGTGTGCTCGCCGACCGAACTGTCGAACTCCGACAGCTCCGGCAGGGGTTCGGTGACGACGTACTGGTGTTCGACCGGCGCGATGGGGAGGTCCAGCCCCGCGAGCTGGCCGGTCTGGTACCCCCAGTTGTTCGTCGCCATCACGCACCGGTCGCACTCGATGCGGCCGCGGTCGGTGACGGCGGCCCGGATCTCGCCGCCCGCCACCTCCAGGTCCTCGACGGTGGTGTTGCCGTAGAAGGCGGCGTCGCTGTGCTCTATGTACCACTGCAGGGCGCCGATCCCGTCGACGCGGCCGTCGGTCGGCGAGTAGTACCCGCCCAGGATCTCCTCCTCGTTCACCATCGGGAGGGACTCGGTCACCTCGGCCGGCGAGAGGAGTTGCGGGTCCGGCAGACCGTAGGAGGTCGCCCACTCCTCGCGCCGGCGCAGGAACGCCATGCGCCGCTCGCTGCGGGCCACCTCGATGCCGCCGACCTCGTCGTAGACGCCCGCGTCGGCGAACAGCCTGCTCGTGTAGTGCGCTGTCTTCGTCTGGAGCTTCGACGGCGACGTCTGGAACATGATGCCCGGCGCGTGTACCGACGAGCCGCCGGTCACCGGGAGCGGTCCCTGGTCGATGACCGCCACGTCCTCGGCGCCGAGTTCCGTCAGATGATACGCGACGCTGCACCCGACCGCGCCGGCGCCGATGACCAGAGTCTGTACCTGTGATGGGGGGTCTGTGCTGCTCATGTCGTTCGGTAGATGGTCTTCTGTCACAATCATAAAGTCATTGGTAGCGCGAGAATGTTTGTACCGAGAAACGCGGATAGAGGGATTCAGGCACCAAGAATCGACAGATCGGGGCAGACAGCGGATCGTGGCGAATCAGCCCGGATGTCCGGTGTGGAGTGCAACCACAGATTGACAGAGAGACGAAACGATGTTTCTGCGGCAGGAATACCCCGATCGCCGCGAGTCGAGTTCCCCGGAAGGGATCAGTCGACCAGCGGTTCCTCGCGAACCGTCGCAGCGTAGCGGTCGCCCTCGTAAAGGATCTCCAGGTCGGTGCCGGGGTCGGCGTACTCCGGCGGGACGTACGTGTAGGCGACGCAGGCGCCGACGGTGTACCCGTACTCGGCGCTGTGGACGTAGCCGAGCGCCTCGTCCTCGCCGGGCGCGAACACGGGGCGGTTGTCGAGGATCGTCTCCTCCTCGTCGTCCAGCGTCAGGCAGGCGATCTTGTGGTCGATGTTGTCGCCGTCGGCCGCCGCGGCCACCGCCTCCTTGCCGACGAAGTCGGTCTCCAGGTCGACTGCCCAGCCCAGGTCCGTCTCGTAAGGGTTGTGTTCGGTGTGGAGGTCCTCGCCCCACAGGCGGAACCCTTTCTCGATACGGAGGGCGTCCAGCGCGCCGTTGCCGTACGGCCGGATGTCGTACTCCTTGCCGGCGGCGAGCACGTGCTCCCAGAGGCGTTCGCCGTACTCCGAGGGCGTGTACAGCTCCCAGCCGAGTTCGCCCGCATACGAGACTCGCAGCGCCCGGACGGGGACGTTCTTGACGAACGTCTCCTCGCTCGTGTAGAACGGGAACGCCTCGTCCGAGAGGTCGGTGTCCATCACTTTCGAGAGCACCTTGCGGGCGTCCGGGCCCGTACAGACCATCGCCGCGAGGCTGGAGGTGACGTCGTTGACGACGACGCCCTCCGGCGCGCGGTCGCGGATCCACGCGACGTGGTTGTTCCCGACCTCGCGGCCGGTCGTCAACACGAGGTAGCGGTCCGCGTCGGTCCGCGTGACTGTCACGTCCGCGCGGACGCCCCCGCCCTCGTTGCACATGAGCGTGTAGGTGATGTCGTCGACGTCCAGATCGATGTCGTTCGTACAGAGAGACTGGAGGTACTCGCCGGCGTCGGCGCCGATCACCTCGATCTTGTTGAACGACGTCATGTCGTGGAGCCCGACGTGCTCGCGGACGTGGAGGGCTTCGGCCCCCTCGATCGGCGACCAGTACGTGCCCTCCCAGCCGTGGCGGTCCGGGATCCGGTCCTCGTAGCGCTCGAGGAGGTCCTCGTTGGACTCGAACCACTGTGGCTCCTCCCAGCCGGCTTCGGCCCACAGTTCGGCGTCGTACTCCTGGTGGGAGTGGTACATCGGCGTCCGCCGGATGTCGCGCTGGTGCTCGGTCCACACCCACTTTGGGTGCATCACGTTGTACACGATGCGGTACTCCTCGCCGCCGATGTCGCGGGCGAACTCCCAACTGCCCTCGTGCTCGTCGAAGCGGTTGACGTTACACCGCGAGAGGTCGATCGGCCCGTCGGGCAGCCGCGGCACGCCGTTCTCCATCCATTCGGCGAGCGCCTTGCCGGCGCCGCCGGCGTGAGTGACCCAGATCGCCGCCGCGGTCCAGAGCCCCTCGTACTGCTGGACAGGGCCCAGCACCGGCAGGCCGTTCGGCGACTCGGCGAACATCCCGTTGTACTTGAACTCCAGGTCCTTGCCGGCCGTCGCGGGCAGGAGTTCGTCGCTGGCCTGGCGGGCGGACTTGTGTGGGCGGTCGGGGTGCGTCGGGTTGTTCATGTGGTAGTCGGTGAATTCCCGGACGGAGCCCTGTTCGCCCTCGGGGTCGTTGCCGCCGAGCTCCTGGGGATCGGGGACGATCGGCTCGTGGTTGTACGACCCGATCCCGTAGGAGTCCCCGTGGGTCCGGTAGTACATCGCGTTGTCCTGGTCCCGGAGGATCGGCCGGTCTGGTCCCAGGAGCAGCCGCTTGGCCTTCTCGCCGGAGACGTTTTCGTAGTTCTCGAACAGCGGGTGATCGGTGACGTCGACGCCGCTTTTGGACAGCTCCTCCAGCGGCTCCGTCATCGTGTACTGGTGTTCGACCGGCGTCACCGGCAGGTGGACACCGATCCGCTCGCCGAGCTGGCGCGCCCAGATGTTCGTCGCGATGACGACCTCGTCGCACTCGATGGTGCCGTTCTCTGTCACGACACCCTGGACCGCGCCGTCCGCGACGTGGACGTCCTCGGTGCGGGTGTGCGGAACGAACTCCGCGCCGCGCTCCATCGCCTCGCGGGCGAGCGCGTCGCAGGCGATGACGCCCGACACCTGGCCGTCGGTCGGCGAGTAGTACCCGCCCAGGATCTCCTCTTCGTCCACCAGCGGCAGGTGGTCGGTCACCTCGTCCGAGCTGAGCAGCTGGGGGTCCTCGATCCCCCAGGCGTGGCCCCACTCGACGCGACGCTGGAGAAACGCCATTCGCTCCTCGCTGCGCGCGACCTCGATGCCGCCCGTCTCGTTGTACGCCTGCTGGCCGTCGGCGCCCTCCAGCCGGGAGTACAGCTGTCGGCTGTAGTTGGCGAACTGCGTGAGTTCCTTCGGCTCGGCAGTCTGGAACATGATCCCCGGCGCGTGCGTCGAGGAGCCGCCGGTCGTCGGCATCGGCCCCTGGTCGACGACGACAACGTCCTCGCGACCGAGCTGCGTCAGCTGGTATGCGACGTTGCAGCCGACGATCCCGGCCCCGACGACCACTGTGCCTGCCTCCTCGGGCAGGCGCTCTGTCGTTTGCATAATTCTGGTCGAAACGTCACGCTGGCGCGCAAATATAGTTATCGCCACCCCAACCCGTTTTCAACGTATCAGCGACGGACGAAGTAGAGGTATCGGAACGGCGTCCGGGCTGGCCCGCCCCCGATGGATCCTTTATCCGCTGGGCACCAATGGGGAGTATGAGTCACGAGCGGGTCGCGCACACGGCCACGGAGCGGACACTGGGGCGGCTCCCGTCGGGGGCCGACGTCGCCGTCACCGTCCACCGGTACGAGGGCGGCGACGGGCCGACCGTGTACGTCCAGGCCGCACAGCACGGAATCGAACTCAACGGCCCGGCGACGCTCCGGCGGTTGCACGAGGCGTTGCTGGACGCGGAACTGGCGGGCACCGTCGTCGCGGTGCCGCTGGCGAACCGGCCGGCGTTCGATCACCGCTCGTACGGCGCCCCGCCGGAGTTCGACGCCGTGAACCCGAACATGAACCGGGTCTGGCCCGGCGACGAGGACGGCACCTTCCAGGAGCGGCTCGCGGCCGAGCTGTGGGAGCTCGTCTCGGCTGCCGACGTGATCGTCGACCTGCACACCGGGACCGCGGACATGCTCGAACACGTCAGAGTGACCGGGGGCGACCCGGAGGCGCGCGGGCTCGCGGAGGTGTTTGGCACGGAGTTTCTGCTCGTCGACGACCCCGATGACACCCCCGGCGGGAAGCTCCGGACGGCCGCAGCCGACGCCGACATCCCCGCGGTCGCGGTCGAACTCGCGAACAGCCGGCAGGTAAGCCACGACGCCGTCGACGCGGGCGTCCGGGGCGTCCGGAACCTGCTGCGGGAACTCGGCGTCCTCGCGGGGCGTCCCGATCCGCCGCCGGAGCAGACAGTGCTCCGGGACGACGCCGAGCGGACGGCGGCCCAGGCCTCGGGGCTGTTCGAGTTGCGGCCGGACGTCGGAGTCGGTGAGTACCTCGAGGCCGGGAGCGAACTCGGAACGATCTACTGCCCGTCGTCGTTCGAGCGGCTTCAGACTGTCACCGTCGCGGACAGCGGCGTCGCGTACTCGCTGACCCGCGAAGGCGTAATGGTCGCAGGGGAACGACTCGCCGCTGTCGGCCGGCGCGTCGAGTGATTATTTTCGGCACCATGTCGAAATAGCGGCGGTTTCACGGCCCGAGACTGACGTCTGACGAATACCCGGCGGTAACGAGTCACAACAATCACTAACTGTCGGACGTGACTCTGTGGACTGCCAAGACACGCAAACCGGTGTATTCACCCTCGCTGCTCGAACCGATTCGGGGCGTTCGTACTGGGGCTGACTTCAATGGGTTATCTGTTCCACATATACGACTATGAACAACAGTGTGTCATATATGCACCAGGTTATGGGAGTGAGAAACACATTCGATGTCCTTTCGGACATTACCGAACACTACGAGTCTCACGGGGCGTGCGTGCGCAACGTCGAGGCAGTGTCGGGTGAGGCGAGTGGTGGTGTCCTTCGGGCCAGCCTCGAACTGGTGGTATCGCTCTGCTCGGCGACGGCCGAGGAGACAGCTGTAACGCCGACGGACGCGAGGTTCACGGCCGAGGGCGGGTTCCAGGTCGAACTCGACCCGTCGGAACTGCTCTCGCTCCCCGCGAAAGACGGCGTCACAGTCCAGAGCGAGGAGTCCCTCGGGGTGACGGAAGACGGCATGCTGGTCGTCGAGGTCGACCTCGCGGTCCGTCCCCCCGACGGGGAGACGGAAGGCAGCATCGTCGACGTACAGCCAGCCCCACGCCACAGAGCCACGCGGGGAGCGATCGACAGGGCCGGAACGGCCGGAGGCGACGGACACGAGGGGGACCCGCTCGCGGCTGCCCGCGACGAGTCGGTTCCTCCCTACGAGGACACCCCGTACCTCGAACGGCTCTACGGGACCTGCGAGACGTTCGAGGAGATGAGCCGGGAGATCGAGATGGACGTCTCCGCCGAGACCGTCCGGCGGTACATGATCGAGGCCGAAATCCACGAGCCGGAGTCATACGAGACCCGCCAGCGGGGCCGGGCCGACGACGATCAAGAGGTCGACACAACCGACCCGTCCCCGGCGTCGACTGACGACCCGCTGGAGACGATCCCCGACGAGCAGCTGATCACGGACGGCATCGGGCTGCCAGCGGAGGTCACGATCACGGACATCGGCGACGCGGTCGTCGGTTCGCGCAGCGCCCACGAGGTGACGCAGAAGCTCGATCTGACCGAGGAACAGACCCGGGAGCTGCTACGGCAGCTGAACCTGCTGGACCTGGTGTTACACCGCGTCGGGGACGAGCCCCGGAAGACGCCGACGTACCACACCGTCGCCACGCGGATCCGCCAGTGTACGCCCGAGACGGTGGAACCGACCGGTGGTATATAAACATGTTCGGAGGAGCACCCACAGAGAGAAGTAGCGCAAGCCCTTTATAAACGGACAGATGGCACAACAGAGTTTCTCGCGATCGGACGGGGCGGACGCGCTGCTTCGCGACGCCCGGTTCGAGCTGATGCCGTTCGACAGTTTCGACGACGAACTGACGTACCTGCCCGATGGGGCGACGATCGCGATCACGACCTCCCCGCAGCTCGGGATCGAGCGGACGGTCGAGCGGTCCGAACAGGCGGCCGCGGACGGGTACGAACCCGTGCCCCACATCGCCGCGCGGTACGTGCGCGATGGGGACCACCTCGAGGAGATCGCCCGCCGGCTCACCGAGGCGGGCGTCACCGAGATCTTCGTCCCGGGCGGCGACCGCGAGGAGCCAGTCGGCGAGTTCGAATCTGCCTACCAGCTGCTCGTGGCGCTCGACGAGACGGAGTACAGCTTCGAGGAGGTCGGGATTACCGGGTACCCCGAGGGACACGAGTTCCTCGACGAACAGACGCTCCGGACCGAGATGGACAAGAAAGCCCCCTACGCCACGTTCATCGTCACGCAGCTCTGTTACGATCCCGAGGCAGTGATCGAGTGGATCGAGAAGATCAGGGGTCGCGGCGTCGACCTCCCCGTCGAAGTGGGGATTCCGGGCGTCATGAAGTACAGCCGCCTGCTGCAGATCTCCCGGAAGGTCGGCGTCGGTGACTCCGTCAAGTTCCTCAGGAAGACGACCGGTGTGGTCGATTTCGTCCGCCAGATCGTCGGCTCACGGGGAACGTACAAGCCCGACGAACTGGTCGACGGCCTCGGCCCGTACGCTGACGACGAGGAGTACAGGATCAGCGGGATCCACATCTATACGTTCAACCAGACCAAGGACACGGAAGACTGGCGGCGCGGACGACTCCAGGGCTAATAGTGATTATTGTGAGTCCTTACCGGAGCGACCGCAGTAAGGCGTGTGGTCGCACCGGTAAACAGTCACAATAATCACTATAACAGCCCCGTGCGCGAGAGCGGACCCCCTGAATTTTTCGTGTGGATTGCAAACAATTAACACGATCCGTGCCGAACCGTCCATACTGCTCCGGCGCCAGCGGGACGGCGCGGCGACCGGGGCGCTCACCGAGGTGATACGATGGCAACAACAGACACGAACACGGCAGACCTCGTCCGGCGCTATCTGCGAGCGTTCAGCGACAGGGACGAGGAGACACTCAGGGAACTGCTCGCCGATGACGTGGTCGAACACGGGGTTCACGAGGAACTCCACGGACCCGACGAGGTCGTCGCCTTCCTGGAATCGTACTTCGAGACGTTCCCGGACTACGAGGGCAGCACCGAGGCGATGATCGCCGAGGGCGACACGGTCGCCGTCCGGTACTCTGCCCGCGGGACCCAGAGCGCCGAACTCCAGGACGTCGAGCCGACGGGCCAGGCGGTCGAGTGGACCGGGATGGCGATGTACCGGGTCGAGAACGGACAGATCGCCGAGGTGTGGGTCGAGGAGAACCGCCTCAAGATGCTCGAACAGCTACAGGCCGTCGACCCACCGGCCCATCTTCGGATCTGATGGTGATTGTTGTGAGTTTTTTCGGCATTGCATCGCACTAACAGTAGTTTCACGGCTCGAAACTAGGGTTTGACGAATGCCCGGCGGTAAATAATCACAACAATCACTATGAGAGAAGATCGAGATTCTCCCTTCTGGGCCGCGGACGACTCGTCGTGTACTTCGCCGTCGATCGCAATCAGTCGTCGTGTTCGTTGGCTTCGGCCTCGCGTTTGGCGCCGAGCTTGGCCTGCTCGCGTGCGCTGGGGTTGACAGACTCCTTGAACGGCACCTTCGCGGTCGTCGCGAACACCGGTTCCCCCGGCTCCTCGGCGTACTCGTCGGGCAGGTGGACCCGGAACTCCAGGTCGAGGTCCGCGTCGTAGATCTCGTCGTTCAGCGGCACGTCGGTCTCCTCCTGGAGCATGTCGGCCGGCACGAACCCCATCCCGATGTTCGTGTCCAGGTCGGGGTTGTACCACGGCGAGGTCAGGTAGCCGACCTCCTCGCCGGTGTCGGGGTCCGAGATCAGCCAGAAGTCCGGGGCGTAGTCCCGGATCGGTTCGCCGGCGATCTTCAGCCCGATCAGCTTGTGGTTGAACGGGTACTCGCCGTTCTCGATCAGTTCCTGCTGGCGTTCGAGCGCCTCCTTGCCGATGTAGTCGGCGTCCTTGTCGTCGGGCACCTGGTAGCCGAGGTTGACCTGGAACGGCGAGGTCTCGTGGTCGAGGTCCTGCCCCCAGGACATGATGCCGGCGGCGATCCGGCGGTGGTGGCCGGGCGCGATCTGCATCCCGCCGTGTTCGACGACGCTCTCGTGGACCGGGTCCCAGACCCGCTCGGCGTTCTCCATGGCGTTTTTGACGTAGATCTCGAAGCCCTTCTCCCCGGAGAAGCCGGTCTGGCTGATCAGCACCTCGCAGCCGTCGATCTCGGACTCCATCAGCCCGTAGTAGGGAATCTCGCTGACCTCCTCGCCGACGACGTCGATCATGACGTCCTCCGAGAGCGGCCCCTGGATCTGCATCGGCGCAACATCGATCTCGTCGATCTCGACGTCGAAGTCCATGCCGACGTTGACGCCCTGCAGCCACTGCATCAGCGTGGAGTCCGAGATCGAGAACCAGAACTCGTCCTCCTCCGGCCGCAGCAGCACCGGGTCGTTCAGCACGCCGCCGTCCTCGTTGCAGAGGATGACGTACTTCCCGTCCATCGCGTCCATCGTGCTCACGTCGCGGGTGACGACGTAGTTGGTGAGCGCCTCGGCGTCGGGACCTTTCACGCGGATCTGGCGCTCGACTGCCACGTCCCAGATGGTGACGCTGTTGGTCAGTGCCTCGTACTCTGCCATCGCGCCGCCGTCTTCCGGTTCGACGAGCCCCCGCGGGTGGTAGAGCCGGTTGTACACCGTGCACCGCCAGGCGCCGTTCTCGCCGAAGGACTTGTGGAAGAACGGCGATTTGCGCACGCGCGTCGAAACCAGCATCTCGATGCCTGGATCGCCGGTCTGCCGGAGATTTCTCGGGACGATACGGTCGGACTGATCCACACTGGGGTAGTTCGGGTGGTCGCTATCTGACATTCCTCTAGGACGACGCTTCAGACCGGTATAAAAGATACTGTGAACTATTCCCTCTGTTTATCCCCTGTGGGATATCTTCACACCCCGCCCGAGATAGTGTCGATACTCTGAGGTTTCCGGGGAGTCGCGTCAGATTGTAGGGCGTCCGGGGACCACTTCTGTTACTGCTCGGGGGTGTCCTCGGCGATCGTCGTGGCGATCAGGTTCCGGATCCCGCGGCGCAGACGGCCGCTCATCGCCGTCGAGGAGAGGTCCATCTCCTCGGCGATCTCCTCGAGGGAGGTCTCCCGCGGTTCGAAGAAGTACCCCATCTCGTGGGCGGCCTGCAGCGCGGTCCGCTGTTCGTCGGTCAGGCCGTAGGACTCCGCGCCGACGGCGTACTCGTTGGCGTACACGTCCATGATCTCGAAGGAGATGTCCTCCTCGCTGGTGTACTCCCAGATGGCGTTGAGCGCCGATCGCTCGGGCAAGAGCAGCCGCACCAGCCAGCCCCCGTCCGTGGTCTCGGACTCGACCAGGAACCCGTTGACCTCCGTCACGACAGTGCTGATGAGCTTCGTCTCCGGGGTGTGTTCGACGTAGTAGATCCCCTGCTGGTCGGCCCAGTCGACGAGTTCGTACGCCTCGACCGTCGGGTCGGAATCGAGCACCCGCTCCAGCTCCCGGCGGTCGGTGTACTCGAACAGAAACGGGAAGTGCGACACCTCCGGATCCGTGTTGACCTGGGTGATCACCCGGACGTTCACCCCCTGGAGGGACTGGACGGTCGGGATCAACGCGAGATGGTCGTGCTGGATGTGAACCGTGGCTGTAATCGACATTGTGGGTGCCCGCGCGAGTCTCCTGTCCCGCTCGTATGCTAGTCGGTGCCGCGTGGGATATGAAGATTTGGCTCTCCGATCCTGGTGTTTGATACGGTCGTGCGTATGACAGTCAAACAGCGGTGTGGCACACGACGGCAGAACGCGTCCTACGGCAGATCGACGTCGACGCCGGACTGAAGACTCGCCGCTTTGACGGTGTTGTACGTGAGCATCGCGATTGTCAGCGGCCCGACGCCGCCGGGAACGGGGGTGATGGCGCTGGCTTTCTCCTTCGCGCTCTCGAACTCGACATCGCCGACGAGTTCGTACCCTTTCTCGGTGTCGGCCTCAACGCGGTTGACGCCGACATCGATCACGACCACGCCGTCGGAGAGCATCGACCCGTCGATCATCTCCGGGACGCCCGCGGCCGCGATCACGATGTCGGCGTCGCGCGTCTTCTCCGCGAGGTTCTCGGTCCGCGAGTGACAGACAGTCGTCGTCGCGTTGCCGCCCTCGCCGTACTGGACCAGGAGGTTCGCCATCGGCTTGCCGACGATGTCCGAGCGCCCGACGACCACCGCGTCTTTGCCTTCCGTCTCGATCCCCTCGGCGGCCAGGATCTTCTGGATCCCGTGGGGGGTACAGGGTTTGTACCGGGCGTGGCCCGCGACCATCCGGCCGACGTTCTCGGGATGGAACGCGTCGACGTCCTTCAGCGGGTCGATCCGTTCGAGTACTGTGCGTTTCTCGACGTGGTCGGGCACCGGCATCTGGACGAGGATCCCGTGCACCGACGGGTCCTCATTCAGTTCGTCGATGCGCTCGAACAGCACCTCGGCCGGCGCCGACGGGTCGATCTCGTCGTGGATGTTCTCGATCCCCATCTCCGCGCAGGCGCGGTGTTTCATCGAGACGTACGTCTCGCTGGCGTCGTCGTCGCTCATCAGGACCGTCGCCAGCCCGGGTCTGGTGCCCGCCGCCACGAGGTCGTCCACGCAGTCTGTCAGGTCGGCTCTGATCCGGTCTGCGATCGCGTTCCCGTCGATTATCGTAGTCATGGTGTGTCTCGATCGGCGCCGGGTCGCTCAGCCGCGGCTGCGAGCCGGCGTCGCTCTCGGTCCCCACCACCGCCCACGTCGTAATAATGGCTGCTGGGGAATACTCCACCCTTTGAAATACTCCCCTGTATATTCCCAGCGATAACCGCCCATTTACGTTCAAACACACAATATCAGACCCTCTTAGATGACCTACGCAAGATTTTTCGGGTAGAACTGCGTAGATGTAAAGCAGCAACCGGAGGCACGTTTGCCGGACCTCCGGGACCGAGAGACAATGAGTCAGGTACGCATCGTGACCGACCGAGCGGCGTTCGTCGAGACCGCGGCGTCGGCCCCGGCCGGGGCACGCGTCCCGGTCGAGGCCCGAATCTCCGTCGCGGACCCGTTCGAGGCCTACCGCCGCGCACGGGACCGCGACTGCGAGGGGTTCTACCTCGAAACCACCGGCGGCCAGAACGGCTGGGGGTACTTCGGCGTGGAGCCCGTCGAACTCCTGACCGTCCAGGAGGAGGCGACAGGAATCGACGATGGGAGCCCGAGCATCGCGGCGATCGACTCGCTACTGGCGCGCGAGAGGCTGGTCCGGGGAGGCTGTGAGGTGCCGTACCCCTGTGGCGCGTTCGGGTGGCTCTCCTACGACGTCGCCAGGGAGCTCGAAGAGATCCCGGAAACGACGTACTCCGAGGGCCTCCCGCGGGTCCAGCTCGGCGTGTTCGACACCGTCGCCGCCTGGCAGGAACCCCGCGAGGGCGAGGTCGACCTCCACGTCACGGCCTGCCCGGTCGTCGGGGACTCGCCCGCGGCCACCTACGAGGAGGCGACGGACGCGGTAACGTCGCTGGCCACGGCGGCCGTCAACGGGGAGACAGGCGTGCAGTCGCGGCCGACTGCAGTCCAGCAGGCAACGTTCGAGAGCGAGTGCGGGAAGGCGGCGTTCACCGACCGCGTCCGGACGATCAAGCAGTACGTCAGGGACGGGGACACGTTCCAGACCAACGTCTCCCACCGGCTGGTCGCGCCGGCGTCGGTCCACCCGGTCAAGACCTTCGACGCGCTGCGCCAGGTGAACCCGGCGCCGTACTCCGGGTTGGTCGAGTTCCCGGGCGTCGATCTGGTCAGCGCCAGCCCGGAACTGCTGCTGGAGGTCGACGGCGACCGCCTCCTCACGGAGCCGATTGCGGGGACGCGACCCCGTGGAGAGACGCCGGCCGAGGACGCGGACCTGGAGCGTGATCTCACGGCCGACGAGAAGGAGCGCGCCGAGCACGCGATGCTGGTCGACCTCGAGCGCAACGACCTCGGGAAGGTCTGTGCGTACGGGACCGTCGACGTGACTGAATATCGGCGCGTCGACCGCTACTCGGAGGTGATGCACCTCGTCTCCCTGATCGAGGGCCAGTTGCGCGACGACGCCGGCATCGCGGACGCGGTGGCAGCCGTCTTCCCCGGCGGGACGATCACCGGTGCGCCCAAGCCCCGCACGATGGAGATCATCGACGAGGTGGAACTGACCCGGCGGGGGCCCTACACCGGTAGCATGGGCGTATTCGGCTTCGACGGCCGGGCGACGCTCAACATCACGATCCGGACGCTAGTCCACCACCAGGGGGAGTACCGCCTCCGCGTCGGGAGCGGCATCGTCCACGACTCCGACCCGGAACGGGAGTACCAGGAGACGCTGGACAAAGCCCGCGCCCTCGTGACCGCTGTCGACGAGGCGCTCGGGGAGGGCGGTTCGTTCGCGATCGAGACCGGGACCGCGGAGGGCGTCCGATGATCCTTATCGTCGACAACTACGACTCCTTCGCGTACAACCTCGTCCAGTACGTCGGCGAGTTCGCGCCGGTCAAGGTCCGCCGCAACGACGCGATCGACGTCGAGGGGATCTGCGAGCTACACCCCGACGGGATCGTCGTCTCGCCGGGTCCTGGAACGCCACAGGAGGCTGGCGTCTCCATCGACGTGTTCGCCGAGACCGACTACCCCGCGCTGGGCGTCTGTCTGGGCCACCAGGCGCTATGTGCGGCCCACGGGGCGGCGGTCGGGCACGCCCCGGACGTGGTCCACGGCAAGCCATCGGAGATTACCCACGACGGCAACGGTCTGTACGAGGGCGTCGCCAACCCCTTCGAGGTCGGGCGGTACCACTCGCTGGCCGTCGAGCGCGAGGATCTGCCCGAGGAGTTGATCGAGACGGCCTACACCACCGACGAGCAGGGCGTCGTGATGGGTGTCCGACACGTCGACAGCCCACAGATCGGGGTCCAGTTCCACCCCGAGAGCATCCTCACGGACGCGGGCAAGCGGATCGTCGAGAACTTCTGTACTTCGGTCGCAGGCAGTTGATACCGGTCCGCCGCGGCAGTGACCGACAGGGGTCCATCCGCCCCCACCGGTCAGTCCTCGTCGGGCGGGTCGAGGTCGTGGTGGGTCTGGATCGTCGGCAGTCGGTCGCGGGCGCGGCCGACCAGCGACTGGTGGCCGCGTTCGTTGCGGTACAGCGTCAGCGTGAGCGCGCCGAGCGAGACCAGCGTGAGCACCGCGAACGGGCCGCCGGTCAGGACGGAAATCGCCTGCAGTGTCTCGGAGCCGCCGACGATCAGCACGGAGACAGCGACGGCGCCCTGGAACACGCCCCAGAAGACGATGCTGCCGGTCGACGGGGCGAGACCGCGGCGCGTCGAGAGGAACGCGACGACGAGCGTCGACGTGTCGGCGGAGGTGGCCATGAACACTACGATCAGCGACAGGAAAAGGAAGGTGAGCAGCTCGGTCAGCGGGAGCGCCCCGAACAGGGGGTAGCCCGCCACAGCTTCCGAGCTGGCGTAGTCAGCGATCACGGCGAGGATGTCCGCCTCCCCGGAGTGCTGGACGAACAGCGACGTCCCGCCCAGCAGGAGAAACCAGACCATCGACGCGGCCGAGGTGGCGACGACGCTGGTCAGCACGACGGTCCTGATCCGCCGGCCCCGCGAGACCGCGGCGATAAACAGGCCGGCGAAGGGCGCCCAGGAGAACCACCACGACCAGTTCCAGACCGTCCAGTCGGCGACCCACTGCCCCCCGGCGTACAGGCTCATCGGGACGAAGTTCACGGCGTAGCTCCCGACCGCGCTGGTGGCGCGCTCAAGCACGAACGAGCGCGGGCCGATCCCGACCAGGATCAGCGCGAAGAGGCCGAACAGCACGACGTTGAGCGCGGCGATGCGGCGGATCCCCCGGTGGATGCCCGACGCCGCCGAGAGCACGAAGATGATCGTGAGCCCGCCGACGAACAGCACCGGGCCGACCTCGCCCGAGGAGACGCCCCACTTGGACGCGATCCCGGTGAGGAACTGCTCGCTCACCAGCGCGATGGACGTCGCGATCCCGCCGATGGTCGCGAACACGGCGAGCGTGTCCACCAGCCTGCTCCAGACCGAATCCAGCCCGTCGACGCCGAGAAACGGGGTCAGGATCGTCGACACCCGCAGCGGCGCGCCGCGCTTGAACACGAAGTACGCAATGGGAACGCCGATCACGGTATACGCGCTCCAGGCAGAGAACCCCCAGTGAAACAGCACGTACGTCAGCGCCCCGTCGATCGCCGCCCCCGACTCCGGCGCCGCGTCGAAGTACGGCGGCGGCGTCTGGTAGTGAGTCAGCGCCTCGGCCGGCCCCCAGAACACGATCCCGGCCGCGATGCCGGCGGTGAAGATCAGCGTGAAGTACATCGGGTAGGTGTAGCTCGGCTCGGTGTCCGGGCTGCCGAGTTTGACCTCCCCCCAGGGACCGACGAGCAAGAACAGACAGTAGAGGACCGCCAGGAAGACGGCACCGAGAAACACCGGGCCACCTTCGGTCAGGATCCCCTGTGAAGCCTCGTCGACCGTCTCCGTCACGCTCGCAGGGAAGGCGATCTGTAGGAGCAGAAACAGGGCGAACACGACGACCGGCACCAGCAGGACGATCGGGTCCTGCCTCGTCACGAACTCCCGGACGACGTCGACGAGCTTCGTCCGTCTGATCCGGAGCAGCGCCAGCTCGCCGGACTGCCTGTCGGCGTCCGGGTCGTACGGCAGGACTGCCAGATACCCCAGGCCCGAACTGAAAAACAGGAGCGAGACGGTCAGCCAGGACTGCCCCGAGACGGCGTTGCCGACGAATGCGGGGAAGAAAAACCCCGACAGAACGAGCGCGCCGGAGAGCACGCACAGCGGTAACAGCACCTTCGCGAGGACCTGCTCTGCGGCACTGATCCCGTCTGTCGTCATTCGATCGATACCTGCACGTGTGGTCAGTTAGCTCTTGGCATGTACAGCCAGACGTGACTCTGTCCAGTGCCAGGACAGTCTCTCGGCTGTGTCATGCCCCGAACAACGGGAGTTGGGACGGCATGGCTCAACTGAATCACGTCTGGCTGTACAAAACCACAGGTATCAGAACTGCAAGGGGTAGAGGATGCCGCTCCGTGCGGTGGGGCTGGGCGTCGACTGAGCGATGCAGCGGCACTCGTCAGGCGGTATCGTCTTCCTCGAACACGTCAGTCAAGGCCAGCTCCGCCTCCTCATCGAGGATCGACGCACCCAGGAGCCGGCCGCCGATCTGGTGGGGGTTGATCACCTCGTTGGCGCCGACCGAGATGAGTTTCTCGACGTGTTTCTGGCTGTTGGCGCCGGCGACGACGCGGACGTCCGGGGCGACGTTTTTCGCCGCGATGACCGAGAGGACGTCGGTCGCATCGTCGTCGCTCCCGACGACGGCGCCGCGGGCGATGTCCAGGCCTGCGTCCTCCAGCACCGCCTCGTCCGTCGGATCGCCGGTGAGGACGTTGATCCCCTCCGAGTCCAGCGACGAGGCGACATCGGAGTCCGACGTCACGACAACCAGGTCGGTTTCACCGTCGAGTGATTGCAGCAACGATTCGGTGACTTCGCCGTAGCCGAGGACCACCACGTGATCCTCGAGGAGTGAGAGTTCTTCTGCTTTCATGTTTCCGAACGCTGCGGCCATGCGGGACTCGATCGCCGGGCCCAGGAGAGCGCCGACGGCGACCGTGAACGCGCCGGTCCCGAAGACGATGATCGAGAGCGAGAACCACTTCGCCACGGGCGTGAGCGGCGTGATGTCGCCGTATCCCACGGTCGCGATTGTGACGATCACGTAGTAGATCGCATCACCCCACCCGTTCACGTCGACGAACTGCTCTCTGAGGCCGTAGGCACCCATCGTCCCGTAGACGACGACGCCGACGATCGAGAACAGCGACGCGACCTGGAGCGGCGAGAGTTCGACCGGCCTGTCGAACCGCTGGCGGTTCCAGACCAACAGTGGGTACGTCACACACAGCACAAGCAACAGCGGGATGTCCGTCGTCTGCAGCGTCGTCAGCGGCAGCAGTGCGAGCAGCGGGAGCACGAGGAGCGCGACCCGGAGTGCGAGTCGTTTGCGCCGCTGGAGGCCGAACGTCACGAGACCCAGCAGGAACGCCGCGATCACGCCGGCGAACCGTGCGAACAGATCCGCGGCTGGCATCACCGGCGCCAGCGGTCCCTCCAGCAGGATCTCCGTCTGGCTGAGGTTCGACAGCCCCGTCACGAACGACAGCCCCGTCACGACGCCGGTCAGCACGACGGCCGGTTTCGCCCCCGAGAACTCGTCCCAGTTGACGAACGGAACCATCTCGTGGGGGTAAAACAGCTCCTCGATGGCTTGCTCCAGCGCGTCGTCCGGGCTGTCGGCCATGACTCACGTATTCTCGCACTGGTGTAAAAATCGGTCGCCGCCCATCGCCGAGGGATGGGGCCGATCGCTGCCCATCGCCGGGCGACGGGGCCGATCGCCGTCTATCGCCGGGCGAAGACGCCGATCGCCGCCCTGTGCGCCCGCACGCGACGCCAGCGGAAGACACCGGCAGCGACTGTCGGCCGGCTCGTCTCCCAGACGACGGCCCGAACACAACACGTCGGCCACGTTTCAGACTGAGGCGCCGGCGGGGTTTAACACGGCGTCACCGGAACCATGAGCCATGAAGCGCGTGATCAACACGGCCGACGCACCAGCAGCAGTGGGCGCGTACAGCCAGGCGACGACGAACGGCGACCTCTTCATCACGGCGGGACAGCTCCCGCTGACGACCGACGGCGAACTCCTCGACGACGAGCCAGTCGGCGACCAGACCCGCCAGTGTCTCAGAAATGTCGAGGCGATCCTCGAATCCAAGGGGTACTCGCTGTCGGACGTGCTGAAGACGACGGTGTATCTCGACGACATCGACGACTTCGACGCGTTCAACGAGGCCTACAGCGAGTTCTTCGAGGCGGAGCCGCCGGCACGCAGCGCGGTCGGCGTCGACGCGGTGCCGAAAGGTGCAGCCGTCGAAATCGAAGCGATCGCGACGACCGAGTAACCCCCGCGCGACGGTCAGAACAGCCCGGAGATGTTGCCGTCCTCGTCGATGTCCATGTCGGCGGCGGCGGGGCGCTGTGGCAGCCCCGGCATGGTCAGCGCGTCGGCGGTGAGGGCGACGATGAACCCGGCACCGGCCGAGGGGTACACCTCGCTGATCTCCAGTTCCCACCCGCTCGGGGCGCCTTTCTTGCTGGCGTCGTCGCTCAGCGAGTGGAACGTCTTGGACATGACCACTGGGACGTCCCCGAAGCCGAGGTCGTTCATGCGCTCGATGTCGTCGAGCGCGCCGCCGGTGAACTTGACGCCGTCGGCGCCGTAGATGTCCGTCGCGACTGTCTCGATTTTCTCCTCGATCGGATCGTCCTCGTCGTAGAGAAACTCGAACTCGGACTCGTTGCTCTCGTCGACTGCAGCAATCACGCGTTCGCCGAGGTCGACGCCGCCCTCGCTACCCTTCTCGAACACCTCGGAGGCGGCCGCCTTGACGCCCAGTTCGTCCCGGCAGTGGTCGATGACGGTCTGGATCTCCTCGTCGGAGTCGTCCGGGAAGCGGTTGACCGCGACCACGATCGGGACGCCGAACTGCTGGAGGTTCGAGACGTGCTTGTCGAGGTTCTCGAACCCGGCCTCGACCGCGTCGACGCCCGCCTCGTCGATCTCGTCGTAGTCGACGGGCCACTGCTCCAGCCCGTGGTACTTCAGCGCCCGGATCGAGGAGACCAGCACGACGGCGTTGGGCACCATGTCGCCCATCCGGCAGACGACGTTCATGAACTTCTCGGCGCCCAGGTCCGAGCCGAACCCGGCCTCGGTGACGAGGTAGTCGGCCATGCCGAACGCCGCCTTGTCGGCGATCAGCGAGTTCGTCCCGTGGGCGATGTTAGCGAACGGCCCGCCGTGGACGAACGCGGGCGTCCCCTCGATGGTCTGGACGACGTTGGGCTTGATCGCGTCCCGGAGCAGCATCGTGGCCGGCCCGGTGGCCTCGATGTCGTCGACCGTGATCGGGTCGCCCTCGGAATCGTAGGCGACGATGATCCGGGCGACGCGCTCTTTGAGATCCGCCAGGTCCGTCGCCAGGCAGAGCACCGCCATCAGTTCCGAGGCCGCGGTCAGTTCGAACCCGTCCTCGCGGGGCGTGCCGCCGCTCTTGCCGCCCAAGCCGACGACCGTCTTGCGTAGCGCGCGGTCGTTCATGTCCAGGGCGCGCTTCCAGGCGACCTCGTTGACGTCGATGTCGAGGTCGTTGCCCTGCGAGAGGCGGGCGTCGAGCATCGCCGCGATCAGGTTGTGCGCGGAGGTGAGTGCGTGGAGGTCGCCGGTGAAGTGGAGGTTGATGTCCTCCATCGGAAGCACCTGCGAGCGCCCGCCGCCGGCCGCGCCGCCCTTGACCCCGAACACCGGGCCAAGCGACGGCTCCCGGATCGCCGTCATCGTCTCCTCGCCGAGGTGGTTGAGCGTCTGGCCCAGGCCGACCGTCGTCACGGTCTTCCCCTCGCCTTTCGGCGTCGGCGTCATCCCCGTCACCAGTACGAGGTTCTGCTCGCGGTCCTCGGCCTGATCCCGGAGGCGATCGATGGCGTGGTGTTTGACCTTCGCGGTGTACTCGCCGAAGTACTGGAGGTCGTCGAGCCCGAGGCCCCAGGGTTCGACCAGCTCCCAGATCGGCTCCATGTCAGTCGATTGTGCGAGTTCGTAGTCCGTTGGAATCGGCTCCTGTGTGTCGTCGTCTGATGACATCCTACGTGTACATCTCTCCCATCGCCTCATGAGGGTTCGTATATCTGACATGGGTCGGAAAGGATGTGGCCACCTCGGGTCCGGAGCCGCTGTGTGACACAACTGTTCATCTCGGTGAGTGATTGTGGTTCGCTCGGCCCGCGCTGTCCCCGGCTGTCGGGCGGGCAGGAGCCCGATAGGTTAATCAGGAGCCCACCGGGGACATGTGATATGGAGTATCACGAGGCAGCCGACTATCTCACGTCCCTGCAGCAACACCGGCCCAAGCTCGGGCTGGACACGACGGCACGGATGCTCGCTCACCTCGGCGACCCGCAGGACGAGGTCGACTGGGTGCAGATCGCGGGCTCGAACGGCAAGGGAAGCACCGCCCGGATACTCGACAGCGCCTTCAGGACCGGCGGGCTGGACGTCGGACTGTTCACCTCGCCCCGGCTGAATGACGTCCGCGAGCAGGTCTGCGTCAACGGCCGGAAGATCCCCACGGAACGGCTCGCAGAGATCCTCACGGAGCTCAAGCCCTGCATCGAGCGCCTCCGGGCCGACGACGACATGCCCACCCACTTCGAGGTGCTGACGACGCTGGCGATCGCCCACTTCGGCGCCGCGGACGTCGACGTCGGGGTGCTGGAAGTCGGTATCGGCGGGCGCTACGACGCGACCAGCGTGGTCGACCCGGTCGCCGCTGCCGTCACCAGCGTCAGCCTGGAGCACACGGAGCTGCTGGGCGAGACCGTCGAGGAGATCGCCCGCGACAAGGCGCAGGTCGCGCCGTCCGGGGCGCCGCTGGTGACGGGAGCCAGCGGGGACGCGCTGGCGGCGATCCGGGAAGAGACGGACGTCGTCACCGTGGGCGGGCCCGACGCGGACGTGCACGCGGTCGAGGACGGGATGCGCTCCGAAATCGAGAGCCACGTCTCGATCACGGGCACGGACTGGGCGCTGGAGAGTCGGCTGCCGCTTCTGGGCGCCCACCAGGCGACGAACGCGGGCGTCGCGTCGGTGCTGGCGCGGCAGGTCGCCGACCTGTCGACCTCGACGATCGCCGAGGGGCTACAGGGCGCGACGTGGCCAGGGCGGTTCGAGATCCGCTCGACCGACCCCATGGTCGTGCTCGACGGCTCGCACAACCCCGGCGCCGCCGGGACCCTGCGCGACCTCGTCGGCCGGTACGAGTACGACGACCTGCACGTGGTGTTTGCGGCAATGCGGGACAAGAACCACGAGCGGATGGTGGCGGCGTATCCCGACGTCGACACCGCATACACCACGCGGCCAGACAACGACCGCGCGGCGGACCCGGCTGCCCTCGCGGCGACGTTCGAGGGACACGCCGACACGGTCCACCAGATCCCCTCGGTGCCGGAGGCGACCGAGCGGGCCATCGCGTCGGCCGATCCGGACGACTTCGTGCTCGTGACGGGCTCGCTGTACGCGGTTGCGGAGGCGCGGGACCGCTGGACGCGGCTGCTGGTCCCGAAAGACCGCGGCCGGCGGCTGACCCGGGACGCCGTCTTCACCGGCGCGGCGTTCCAGGAAGCGACCGTCGAGGCCGTCGACACCCGGGTGTTCAACGCGTATCTGCGCAAAGAGCAGGCCAGGACTGTCGCGGAGCACCTCGAGGCGATCGGCGGGACGTGCCTGCGGTCCACGACGGGTGCCCCGGGCAAGTTCGTCGTGACGGTGCTCTCGGGGACCGGGCCACAGCTGCGAACGCTCGCTGACACCATCGCCGAGGAGGGCGACGGGCTCGCGCACCTTTCCCGACAGCTTCGGGCGGCCGTCGACACGGGCAGATCACGGCCGGGATCGTGGGACGCCGTCGAGACGGACCGGACGGCCGTGATGGGCGTCCTGAACGTCACGCCCGACAGCTTCTACGACGGCGGCGAGTACGACCGGCTGGACGCGGCAGTCGAGCGCGCCGAGGAGATGGTCGCCGAGGGGGCGGACGTCGTTGACATCGGCGGCGAAAGTACCCGGCCCGGGGCCGATCCGGTGTCGGTCGAGGAGGAGATCGAGCGGGTCGTCCCGGTCATCGAGGCGCTCTCGTCGCTCGACATTGCCCTCTCGGTCGACACACGGAAGGCGGCGGTCGCCGACGCCGCACTCGCCGCGGGCGCCGACGTGGTGAACGACGTCTCCGGGCTCTCGGACCCGGAGATGCGGTTCATCGTCGCCGACCACGACGCTTCGCTGGTGGTGATGCACAGCCAGTCGACGCCCGTCGACCCGGACCGCAGCACGTCGTACGGTGACGTCGTCGAGGACGTCCTCTACGAACTGAACGAGCGGGTCCTGCTCGCCGAGCAGGCCGGCATCGACCGGGAGCAGATCGTCGTCGACCCGGGCTGTGGGTTCGGCAAGCGCCCCGCGGAGTCGTTCGAACTCGTCGACCGGGTCGCCGAGTTCCAGGCGCTGGGCTGTCCGGTGATGGTCGGCCACTCCCGAAAGTCGATGTACGATCACGTCGGCTGCGGGAGCGGCGAACGCCTCGCCCCGACGCTCGCGCTGACCGCCATGGCGGCCGAACGCGGTGCGGACGTCGTCAGGGTCCACGATGTCGCGGAGAATGCGGCGGTAGTGCGGAGCGTCGCTGCGATGAACGGTGGCTGACTCCCGAGTGACCGTCAGGACTTCTCGTCCCGAACGTTCTCATAGTGACTGTGGGACGGCGATCGTCACTCCAGGCGGGCACGGATCGCGTCGCGTGCCCGCTTCGCACACGAGCGCTTGCCACGGCCGAGGTGCAGGGTGTTTTCGTCGACCGGCGTCGACAGCCGGCTTGCAGTGTCGTTTTCGAACCCGGCTTGCTCGATCTGAATGTAGCTGATGACGAGTCGCCCGGCGTAGGTGACGCCGGTAACCTCGATCAGGGGAATCGT
This sequence comes from Halobacteriales archaeon QS_4_66_20, assembly GCA_003021015.1. Classification (GTDB taxonomy): domain Archaea; phylum Halobacteriota; class Halobacteria; order Halobacteriales; family Haloarculaceae; genus Halovenus. The sequence continues at coordinate 50,811 of PXRK01000017.1, forward strand.
CTTCTCCGCGAACTTGGATCGCGACGTGCGCTCGATGACGACCTCGTCGTCGTAAACGTTCAGCGTCCCGTCCTGAAACTCACAGGTGACGACCGGATCGACGTCGTCGACTGGGTCCGGGGTGGAGTCGCTGGCCTCCTCGTCGCCCTCGCCGCGCCAGGGAAGATCGACCATCGTCCCGTCAAGAGGATCAGCGCGCCGAAAAAGATATCGACGGGGACCCCGGTCATCGTCTATCCCGTGGTACTGTTCCACAATAGTCAATAATGGTTTTACATACCCAAAGAATAATTCACAAGCGTTAAATCCGTCCGGCTCCGAGATTGATATGTATGAGTGAGAGAACCGCGAAAGCGACGAACAGTTCGGAAACCAGCGAGGAGCTCCCGTACTACCTTCCCGCGGGGCCGGAGCCCTCCCGCGAACCCGGCCGCATCGGTCGGTTCATCCAGAAGTTGCTGCGGCGTCGGGGTGACCTCGTTCCGGCCGGGCAGTCCGGCCGCAACTGATACTGGTGGCTGTAATTCTTTAATTCACTAGTCTCTGCTATACTGCCGGACGTGATTCCGTTTCCACCCGGCTAGCGCTCAGCATCTGAGACAACCGAAACCCCTAGTCCGCGTATCACTCGGAGTAACAGAGTCACGTCCGGCAGTATATCTGCGGAGACAGGCCCGTTCTGCCTGGATTCTCAATTCGAGTTTTCACGTACGTACAGCCACCAGTATGAGACGGGACTCGTCTCATCGGGCCCTGTGCGGTTCTGGACGGATTCGATCTCTCTTCGCGTCCAGGACGGCTGTACACAGTCGGTTTTATCTGTCGGCACCCCGAACGTCGGGTAGTTCGAATGGTATCATTACTCGACAAAGCCATAGACTGCCACCGGTGTGGGCACGGGCTGGAGCGTGGGGACGTCACCTGTTCGAACTGTGGGTTCAGACCGAAGGAGAAGGGGCTCCGTATCGCGATGTCGTTTCTGTTCTTGGTAGTCCTGTCGATGACAGCCACGATGATCGTGCCGTCACCGCTGTTCGTCCTGCTTGCAGCACTCTCGTTTTTGCTCACGATCTGCATGTTCGTCCTCTCGTTCGTCGCGAGGCCGTACCGGTTCGGCTCGCTGTTCGTGCGGTTCTGAGCCGGATCCCCGCCGACGACCTGACCGCCGCTGGCGGCGGGGCCGACGGAATACTTATAATTTTATATCTTATGTCACTGAACAGACGAACGTCTATAGACGTTGATGAAACGTTCACCCTCTCACGCCGAAACTATTGTTGTCCATCAGATTATAATTATCGAAGCACTGAAGTTTATACCAGCGGTCAATCACAACCGCGCTAGTGAGTGGCACTCAAAATGGCGAGGTGCCGCCACTGATTCCGACGGCAACACAAAGCATGACTCACAAACGTCAATACGGCAAAGAAGGGATCGGAGGCAAACCATGAGTGGGAGTGATGACGACGACGGGTTCGGAGGGGACGGGCTACAGGTAGAGCTGTTCCACGCCGAAACCGACCGCGAACCGGGAGACACCAACTGGCAAGGGTACGGCTTCGACGTGCACCCACAGGTGTTTTTCATCTCAGCAGGGGTCATCCTCCTGTTCATCGCAGTGTCGCTGGTGTTCCAGGATGCGGCGGCTGACCTGTACACGAATGTCCGTCAAGGGGTATCGACGACGTTCGGGTGGCTGTTCATCCTGGCAGCGAACCTGTTCATCGTGTTCATGGTCTATCTCGCTGTCAGCAAATACGGGAAGATACGTCTCGGCGGCGTGAACGCGGACAAGGAGTTCAGCGACATATCGTGGATCGCGATGTTGTTCAGCGCGGGCATGGGGATCGGACTCATGTTCTTCGGCGTCGCCGAGCCGACGTGGCACTTCTTCGACCCGCACCTGGGCGCGGACAGCGGTACGTCGGCGGCAGGCGAGGTCGCGATGGCCGTCTCGATCTTCCACTGGGGGTTCCACCCCTGGGCGATATACGCGCTGGTCGGCCTGTCGCTGGCCTTTTTCTCGTTCAACCGCGGCCTGCCGCTGACGTTCCGGTCGATCTTCTGGCCCGTCCTGGGCGAGCGGATCTACGGCTGGCCCGGTCACATCATCGACATTCTGACCGTGTTCGCGACGCTGTTCGGGCTGACGACGTCGCTGGGGCTCGGCGCGCTCCAGATCAACGCGGGACTCAACTTCCTCGGAGAGAGCTCGGGCGCGTTCCCGTCAGTCCCGGTCGGAACCAGCGTGCAGGTCGGGATCATCGCGTTCGTCACACTGATCGCGGTGTTCTCCGTCGCCGCAGGGCTCGACGGCGGCGTCAAGCGGCTGAGTAACCTGAACCTGTTCCTGATGTTCGCCCTGCTGGGTGCGACGCTCGTGCTCGGTCCGACGGTCTTCATCCTGGGGCTCATCCCCCAGGGGCTCGGGGCGTACTTCGGGAACTTCTTCGAGCTGTCGTTCTTCACCGGGGCGCTGTACGATCACTTCTTCGCCGGGTCCGGGTACTACGGGCCAGGCGGAGCAGGGGAAGGGGATTTCCTCGTCGACTGGACGGTGTTCTACTGGGCCTGGTGGATCGCCTGGTCGCCGTTCGTCGGGATGTTCATCGCCCGGATATCGAAGGGACGCACCGTGCGCGAGTTCATCTCCGGCGTGCTGGTCCTGCCGGTGATGTTCTCGGTTGTCTGGTTCGGGGCGCTCGGCGGCACGGCGCTCAACATCGAGCTGAACGGCAACGCCGCGGTGAGCGGCGCCATGTTTGCCGAGGGCGTCGAAGTGCCCAGGGCAGTCGCCCTGTTCTCGATGCTGGACACGCTTCCGGGGACGCTGATCCTCTCGTCGCTCGCGGTTCTGCTAGTCGCGACGTTCTTCATCACGTCCTCGGACTCGGGGTCGCTGGTGATCGACCACCTGACCTCCGGCGGCAAGCACGACGCGCCGGTGACGATGCGCATCTTCTGGGCCGTCGTGGAAGGAATCGTCGCGGCGACGCTTCTCGTGGCCGGCGGTGACGCGGGGCTGGAGGCGCTCCAGGCCGCCGCGATCTCCACCGGGTTACCGTTCGTGCTAATACTGATCTTCATGATGTACGCGATCTGGAAGGGGTTAGATACCGAGTACCAGGTGCTCGAATCCCAGGAGTTCCAGGAACGCGTGGCCGAAATGGCCGAAGAAGGCGAAGTCGTGATCGACACCGAGGGCGGCGAAATCGTGACGGACATCACGTCCGGTGAAGAGGAACCTGGCGACTGATCCAGGCCGTCCGCGAACAGTTTTTTTCGTTCACGGGTATCGATAGTCCGGGGTTTCGTCCACGTCCGACTCGTCGCGCTCGGCTACCGGTGTCAGGTTCCGTTCGTCAGTGGCGTAGCCGAGCCACACCCCAAGCAGAATCGCGACGAACAGGAGGTAGACGGGAAACAGCGTCAGCGTCGTCGTCACGTGGAACGGGTCCGACAGCGAGAGCAGGCCGATCCAGTAGCACACGACGAGCGCCACGGCACCCGAGACGGCAGCGATCCTGAAGTACGTCTCGAAGGTCTGCTCCGCGATCGGGCCGGGTGACGCGTCCACGCCCATACTACCTCTAATCGAGACGCGGGTTTAAGCTGCACGTCGGGTGTGGTCGTGCGGTGGGGGTCGCAAGATATACCCGGACGTGACTTCCCTATACGTCAGGACGTGATGTTCATGATACTGGTGGCTGTAATTCGTTTACTCACCAGTCTCTGCTATCTGTGGATACAGACCCGTTCCGCCTGGATTCTCAATTCGAGTGTTCACGTACGTACAGCCGCCAGTATGAGTAGCGACCGTGACAATCCCGATGTGTGCCGTGATAGCTTGAGCGAATCACGTCCGGGTGTATACAGCGCGTATGCCCGGTTGCGCCGGAGCCGATCAGTCGTCGTAGTCGTGCTGGTACTCCCAGTGATACTGGCAATCCGTACACGAGGCCCACTCGGGAAAGTCCATCATCTCGGGGTGGCGGACGCCGTAGTCCAGCTGCCGTTGGCAGTGCGGGCACGCGAACATCAGGACGTCAACCTTCCCGAACTTGTCGGGAGGTGACTCGAAGCCACAGGTCGGACAGTCGATGAAGTCGTTGGCGAACTCGTGTGTGAACGAGCTGCTGCAGGTGGGGCACTCGACCACCGCGGGCGGCCGTTTGGCCCAGCCGACGTCCCCCCGCTTGAACGTGCTGTGGGCCTCCGGCACTGCCAGGGTGAACGTCTCCGGCCCCTCTTTCTCCCACGGCGGCTCGAGAACAAACATCACACATTTTTTTAGTAAACTCAACATTATGCAGATCTAGGGGTTCGAACGGCATAAGCGGCGCGGGTACGACCTCAGGTACCCGTGACCTGCCGGATGCTCAAGTACGAACGTCCCAGAGCTGGCACGCTCTGCAGGCCCGGCGGGCGCTCTCATAGTGGTTGTTGTGACTCTGTACCGCCGAGCGGACACAGTACCGACGATTCATACGGTCGTGCGTGACTATTTTCAGGACCAGGATAGCGTATCGGCTGTTTCCCGCCCTCTGATGCCATATCTGTGTCGCCACGGCGGTAAAGACTCACGCATGACCGTATCAAGCCCTGCAATCCCTGTTCGTCCGAGGCAGTCTGTAAACAATCACAACACCATCAGTAGTAGTCCCACTCGTCGTCGGTATCCCCCTTTGTGACACCGCTATCGCCGTCTTTGGTTTTCTCCGGCGCGACCTCGCGGGGGTCTTTCATCCCGTCACCTTTCATCGACCGGTAGAGGAACACGCCCATCGAGACCATCCCCCCGAGCAACAGCAGCGCCCCGGCGACCAGCGCGAGCGAGAACGCCATCTCGAACACCCCGGATGGGAACGATTGAAGCACAGGAGTCTGCATACGAGCCGGTACGGGCTCTGTCTACATGAGTATTTTCCGGGACACTCGCTGTGACCCGGAGATTCCGTGACTCCTCTGGCGGGAGCGCGACCCCGTGTCGCGGCCGGCGTTGTCCCCGAACCGACCGTTCACTCGTTTTTCGGACCGATGGCTGTCACCGGAACGTCGGTCTTGCGCATGACCTTCTCCGCCGTGCTCCCGATGTACTTGTCGACCGTCGCGCCGCGGCCCTGCTGGCCCATGATGATGGTACCGATGTCGTTTCCTTCCGCGTACTCGACGATCTCCTCGGCGATCCCCCCCTTCCGGACGATACCTCGACCCTCCAGCCCGCGGTCCTTCGCTCGCTCGACGACATCTGTCACGACTTCTTCGCCGTACTCCTTGTACTCCTCCATGTCCTCGTCCGAGAGCCCGACAGTCAGGATGTACGTCGCCTGCGTCTCGACCACGTACAGCGCGTGAACCTCGGCGTCGAACGCCTCCGCGAGGTCGATCGCATAGTTGACTGCCCGCTCGACTTCCTCGCTCCCGTCCGTTGCGATGAGAACTGTTTCGTGCATATTTCTCGTCCTGTTACCGTTCTCAACTTCAAATAAAATAATTTTTCATCTACTGGTTTCCTGTCACTTGACCTCCTCCCCGCGCTACAGCGCGAGGATTCCTCCGTGGGGAATCCTGCCTGCGTGATTCCCCCGGCTGTGAACTTGCGGGTTTGCTGATACACCTTCGGCCCTGGAAATGAGGGTGTGGCGTCTTGGGTATCCGCTCGGTGTTGCCCTCCGTTCTGGAGTGGCACTCACAGGCGTCCAGCACAGTGAGCAGCGGGCCGGGCCATCGGCCCGACTCCCCAGTTGCAGCCACCGCTGGGGGAGTCCTGTCGTGACATGCCAACCCGCTGCTGGTTGGGCTACGAAGGTGTGTGAGTGTGAGTGGGCAGACCCACTCGTTGCCAGCTTGAGCATGAGCAGGTTCCCCGCAGCAGCATGTCGCATGTCTACTCTTATATTCCATGTCGGGAACTATAAGTAGTGGGATTCCCATCGGGAGACAGCGAGTGGGATTGGTCATATCGTGTCGGCTTCATCCCCGCCCTGTTCGGCTCGTCGTTCCGACTAGTGTCGGACCACTCGTCGCTCACGGGAAGGGCGGGGCTTTCGCCTCGAATTTTCCGTAATCGCCGTCGATAGCGGCTGTATCGGGCGATCTTTACTTGACCGTGTTTGGTTCCCTGTCTGATGTGTGGCGTTTCGGGACGTGTTCACTCATTTGCTTGTTTCTCTGACATAAATAGCGAACGCCGCGAGGACGAACAGCGTCCCGGAGAGGACGAACCGGTCAGCGGAGAGGGTCACGAGCGCCGCGATCCCGAACAGGGCGGCGGCGACGGTCGCCCCGACTGCGATGACGTTTACCATTGTGTTCATACTGGTGACTGTAATTCGTTTACTCACCAGTCTCTGCTCTCTGCGGAGACAGACCCGTTCCGCCTGGATTCTCAATTCGAGTGTTCACGTACGTACAGCCACCAGTACCACAGTCCGACGAGCCCGAGAAACGCGGCCACGCTGCCGAGTCCGATATTGAACAGCGAGCCTTCAAGCGTGCCCAGCACGACGAAGGCAAGCCCGCCGACGAGCAAGAATACCCGCAGTAGTGTTCGGAAACGCCAGTTCATCCGTGCTCACCCGTCTCTCGCCAGCCCCTTACGTCTTCTCACGCGCCCGTCGGGTGTGCCGGCCGCCAGGAACTCGGGACGTCCATCCCATCTGAAACTGAACCTGTCCAAGCAGTCATATACTTCCTTGTCAAACGGGAGGGACATGGGAATCGAAGATACGAGCAGCGTCGACCAGGTTCTCCGGACGATGGTCCTGCCCGCGGACCGGAGACGGGACCACGAGTCGCTTCCGGACAAACACCCCGCGCTCCGGTTCGACGAGGCGTACAGAACATGATCGACAGGGAACTGCTCGAACTCGTCCCGCATTTCGTCGCGATGGTGGTTCTGGTTTCGGTTGTCCTTGGCGGGTTTCGACTGGTGCTCGGGACGCCCGCAGTCTGGTTCGACCCCATCGCAGCGCTCCTCGTCGTCTTCCTGTACCCTTTCGCCGTCCGCCGGCTCGGCATCGCACCGACCAGGTGGGAGTGATACTGGTGGCTGTCATTCGTTTACTCACCAGTATGACGAACCACGACGTCGACACCGGGTGGCTGGATCGAGCACTGACGGCCACCCACGATCCGTGGCAGACCGGGGGTCCGCCCCCTCCCGGGATTGAGGTCCTCGCGAGTCAAAGCTGGCATTTAATTACTGAGCCCGCCTACTGTGTGTATGCGAGGGATACACGTCGGGACAGCAGCCGGTATCCCGATCAAACTCCACTGGACGTTTCTGATCGTACTCCCGCTGTTCGCCGCCGCCATCGGCTGGGATATCGGGCTGCTGGCGGAGGTGGTGAGCGAACTCCCCGGCGACGACGTCGATCCGGGGGCGCTGGAGGGCGAGTACCAGCCGTGGCTCCTGGGACTGGTCGCCGCCGTGGGGCTGTTTGTCGGGGTGTTCCTCCACGAACTCGGACACTCGCTGGTGGCGTTGCGCTACGGCTACGAGATCGAGTCAATCACGCTGTGGCTGCTCGGCGGGCTAGCGAACTTCACGGAGATGCCCCGCGACTGGCGCCACGAGTTCGCGATCTCGGTGATGGGACCCATCGTGAGCGTCGGCGTCGGTGTCGCCTGCTACCTCGGGTTCCTGCTGACGCCGGCGGGTGCGGACGCTCCCAGGTTCGTCCTGGGGTATCTCGCCGTGCTCAATGTCGTGCTCGCAGGGTTCAACATGCTCCCGGCGTTCCCGATGGACGGCGGGCGCGTCCTGCGCGCGCTCCTCGCGCGGAGTCGGTCCCACGCGAAAGCGACCCAGCAAGCCGCCGAGGTCGGCAAACTGTTCGCGTTCTTCCTGGGACTCGTCGGATTGTTCAGCGCCAACATCATCCTCGTCATCCTGGCGTTTTTCATCTACATCGCGGCTTCGAGCGAGGCCCAGCAGACTGTGATGAGTGCCGCGTTCGAGGGCGTCACCGTCGCCGACATCATGACCGAGCGCGACCGGCTGGATGTCGTCGCTCCCGACGTTTCGCTCGCGGCGCTGGTCGACCGGATGCTGGAGGAGCGACACACGGGCTACCCGGTGGTCGACAACGGCGACTTCGTGGGGATGATCACGCTCGGTGACGTCCAAGACGTCGATCCGGTGGAACGGGAGGCGTTCACCGTCGGGGACGTGATGGCCGAGGACATCGTGACGACCTCGCCGGAAACGGAAGCGATGGACGCGCTCCGGACGTTGCAGGAACACGATATCGGCCGGCTGCCAGTCGTCGAGGACGGCGAACTGGTGGGGCTGGTCTCGCGGACCGACCTGATGACCGCATTCAACATCCTGCGGACGCGAAACGTCGACCGCGTCGCACCCGACGCCGACGACGTGACGGCAGGGCCGGGTCAGGAGGCTGGCTCGCCGCTCGAACGGACCGGACGACGCTGATACTGGTGGCTGTAATTCGTTTACTCACCAGTCTCTGCTAGACAGCCAGACGTGACTCCGTCCAGTGTCAGGACAGTCCATCGGCTGTGTCATGGCCCGACCAACGGAGTTGGGACGGCATGGCGTACCTGAATCACGTCTGACTGTCTATCTGCGGGTACAGACCCGTTCCGCCTGGATTCTCAATTCGAGTGTTCACGTACGTACAGCCACCAGTATGAACCCGTTTACGACGCCGTTGTGACGTGGCCCGCGTCGCTGACATGGCAGGCGGCGGTCAGCGGCCTTCGATTCCCCGATCGAGCCGCCGGAGCTGTTCGACCCGCTTTTCGGTCGGCGGGTGGGTGCGGAACAGCTTCGCGATGGCGCCTTTCGAGATCGGCACGATGAACAGCGCGTTCAGCTCCGCCTCCTCCCGCATGTCCCGTTTGGGAAGCTGCTCCATATTGTCGGAGATCTCGATCAGCGCACTGGCGAGTCCCATGGGGTTGCCGGTGATCGCCGCGGCACCGCGGTCGGCCGCGTACTCGCGGTACCGCGAGAGCGCCCGGATCAGCAGGTAGCTGACGACCCAGACGACCAACGACAGCAGGATCGCGACGAAGATGCCGCCCCCGCCCCGCCCGCGCCGACCGCCGCCGAAGAAGGCACCCCACCGGAAGAACAGGAACGCCAGCGTCGCCAGGAACGAGGCGATGGTCATCACCATCATGTCCCGGTTTTTGATGTGGGCGAGTTCGTGGGCGATCACGCCCTCCAGTTCCTCCTCGTCGAGCGTCTCCAGCAGGCCGGTCGTCACGCAGACCACGGCGTTGCCCTGGTTCCGGCCGGTCGCGAAAGCGTTCGGGACGTTGTCGTCGGCGACGGCGACGGTCGGCTCCGGCAGGTCGGCCTGCTGGGAGAGGCGCTGGACTGTCCGGTGTAACTGCGGGTACTCCCCGCGCTCGACGGTCTGCGCACCCATCGATCGGAGGGCGAGTTTGTCGCTATAGTAGTACTGGACGAGCGAGAAGCTGCCGATCAGCAGGGCGGCGATGAGGATGCTCCCGCCGGTGTACAGCCACACCCCGGCGAAGAAGACGATGTACAGCGCGAACAGGAGGAACATTGTCACGCCCATGCGGGCGCGAAGGCCCCAATCAGGTTGCCATTGCATGCGTGTCACAGCTACGTGCTCCATGACCGAAAGGGCGCCGGTGGAACAAACCGAGGCAGAAGAGCCGCGTTCGCCCACCTTCACCACTGGGCAATCGAGTACCGATTTCGATACCCAGCGACGTGATATGCGGTAGTTATTTACTATTCCGAAGGAAAATCAGCGTATATGAACGTCCTATTCACACGCAGTGCGTTGTCATTTGTTCCGCGGGCTCCCAGATGTGAACCGGATGGTTCCCGCTGCTCTGGAGGGCGGAGGTGAGTATATGCGGGACTCAGATGCTGGGCCGACGCCGCCCGATAGCATCTCCAGTACCCTGATTCACTGGGCGTATCTCGGTGATGTCCACAATGCTGAGCAGATTCGCTGTGAATCCTGTGGTGGCATCATAGAGAAGACCGAAGCTACGTGCCCGCACTACAATAGCGGTAACGAGTCACGCACGACCGTATGAGTCAGAATGAAAATGTATGTCAAGATCACTTACAGGCCACCTCGTTGTTCCGGTAGCAAATGAGGAAGATGCGCGTGCAACGGCGCAGATTCTCGATGAGTACGACTACGATGAGGTAACCGTCGTCCACGTTGTTGAGAAGGGAGATGGAGTTCCCGACAAACTCTCGCTTGAACAGGCCGAGAAACGTGCTTCGGAGGCATTTGATGCGTTTCGTGGAGTTATTCCGGAGAATGAGACAGAAATCGCATACAGCAGAAACGTGGTGTCGGCCATCATTGACGTCGCGACAGATGTGGGAGCCGCTGCGATTGCGTTTCGGCCACGAGGGGGCAATCGACTGGTTCAGTTTCTGTCCGGGGATACGGCACTCAAGCTGGTGACAAAGGCTGACCGACCGGTCATCGCACTTCCAGAGGAATCCGAAGACGAATGATGGTCAACTGTACGCGAGTTTGCACGGACGGAGCACCGCGAATGATGACGAGTGTGATTACGTATGATAGTGATTGTTGTGACTCGTTACCGCCGGGCATTCGTCAAACCCTAGTTTCGGGCCGTGAAACTACTGCTAGTGCGATGCAATGCCGAAAAAACTCACAACAATCACTATGAGTGAGACTGAGCAGGAACTCGCACGCGATCTGGGTTTCCTCGAGGCTTACACGATCGGGCTCGGCACGATGATCGGTGCCGGGATTTTCGTTCTGCCGAGTATCGCTGCCGAGCAGGCTGGCCCCGGCAGTATGATCTCGTTTTTCGCCGGTGGGTTGGTATCCTTGCTGGCAGCCCTGTCCCTCTCGGAGCTGGCGACCGGAATGCCCAAAGCCGGTGGCAGTTACTACTACGTCAACCGCGCGCTCGGCCCGTTTTTCGGGAGCATCGTCGGCTGGGGGATGTGGGCTGGATTGACGTTTGCCTCAGCCTTCTACATGATCGGCTTCGGCCAGTATCTTCTCCCCGGGCTCGGTCAGTACATCGGGTTCCTGGCTGGCTGGGGCCAGATCGGGATTACTGTCGCGGCGCTCGCGATGGCGGCGCTGTTGACCGCCGTCAACTACTACGGCGTCAAGGAGACTGGCTCACTGCAGAACGTCATCGTCCTCACGCTGGTCGGCCTCATCATCGCGTTCCTTGCCATAGGCATCATCAGTGGTCCGACAATCGGGGAGTTCAACCCCGAAGGCTGGCCAGCGGTCGCGGCGACGATCGGAACCGTCTACGTGACGTTCATCGGGTTCGAGGTGATCGCGACCAGTGCCGAGGAGATCAAGAACCCGAGTCGGAACCTTCCGCTCGCGATGATCGCGTCGGTTGTCACGCCGACGCTGATGTACGTGGGTGTGATGTTCGTCTCCACCGGAACACTGTCGATCGAAGCGCTCGCTTCCTCCGAGGTCCCGGTGGCCGACGTGGCGACGGAGTTCATGGGCTCACTCGGTGCGCTTGCGATGATCGTCGGCGCCGTCCTGGCGACCGTCTCGAGCGCGAACGCGAGCATCCTCTCGGCCGCCCGCGTCAACTTCGCAATGGGGCGTGATCGAATTCTCATCAACTGGCTCAACGAGGTCCATTCCCGGTTCCGAACGCCGTACCGAGCAATCTCGGCGACCGGGATCATCACACTCGTCCTGATCGCCATCGGCGTCGGCATCGGGACGCTCGCCGAGGTGGCGAGCTTCATGTATCTCGTGACCTATGCCCTGGTTCACGTCACCATCGTCGTGTTGCGCCGGGCGAACCCGGAGGCCTACGAACCGGCGTTCCAGATCCCGTCGATCCTGTATCCCTTCGTCCCAATTGTCGGGATGCTGGCGTGTTTGGCTGTCCTGTTCCAGATGTCGGTCGAGTTCGTGCCGGCCGTCCTCACAGTCGGCCCCGTCGAACTTGCAGCACCTGCAACGCCGACACCAGTCGGTGCAATCGGGACTGTCCTTGTCGTCTTCGGCATCGGCTGGTACTACCTCTACGCGCGTGACCGCGCACTGAGCGAGAGCCTCGTCGGTGAGGCTATCGCACCCGAGCCAACGGCGATGGCGAACGGTGAAGGCCGCTACCGTGTGGTGGTTCCGGTTGCGAACCCGGAGACAGAACAGGATCTGCTCCGGATGGCTGCGGCCAGCGCGCACGCCCACGAAGACGAAACCGCCGAGGTCATCGCCGTGAACGTTATCGAGGTCCCCCGGCAGACGTCACTCTCACAGGACCTCGAATTCGAGGAGGAACGAGTCAAACGGCAACAGGAACTGCTGGACTCCGCCCGCGATATCGCGGCTGATCTCGATATCGGCCTCCAGACGCGGGCAATCGTCGGTCGCCACGCGGGCTCAGTCATCTTGAACGTCATCGAGGAGGAGAACGCTGATCACGTCCTTCTCGGCTGGCAGGGCACCCGAAGCCGGCGCGAACACGTCCTCGGGTCGACGATCGACCCTGTTATCGGTCGCGCACCGTGTGATGCGACGCTCGTGAAGCTCGGCTCCACTGGTGAGCGTGGCGAGGGTGACATCATGGTGCTCGCTGGGGAGGGCCCGCACGCCCCGGTTGCCGCTCGGCGCGCTGCTGAGTTCCTCACAGCGGCAGATGGCGCATCGCTGACGCTGCTGAACGTACAGTCTCCGGAACCCGATACTGACGAACAGCGCTCTCCCACCGAGCGTGGGGACGCAGTGATTGAGGAGTTAGCCGAACGCGCTGGAATCCAATACATGACCTACGAGACTGAGATCAGAGTTGCTGAGGACATCGAACAGACGATACTCGACGCTGCGGAGGACTACGACACGATCTGTGTTGGTGCGACCCGGTCTGGGGCGATTTCTCAGGCAGTGTTCGGGTCGCTCCCGGAGACCGTCGGCGAAGAAGTGGATACGACGGTCGTGATGGCCCGTGGCCCCGAGGAGTCGGCAATGTCGATTCGTGAAGCACTACTGCGGCGTCTGGAGGTGTGATCAGTATGTACATCATCATCGTCGGCGCCGGCGATATCGGCACACCGCTCATTGATATTGCGACACAATCAGGGAACGAGGTTGTCGTCATCGAGCGTGACGAAACGCGAGCGAATCGAGCTGCTGATGAGTTCGACTGTCTGGTACTGAATGCTGACGCGACGACGAAGGACACGTTAGCGGATGCCGGTGCGGAACAGGCTGACGCGCTCGTCTCGACGACCGACCAGGACGCGACGAACGTGATGACCTGCCTCCTCGCAAAGGAGTTCGGGACTCCTTCAATTCTGTCGGTCGTTCATAATCCCGAGCACATGGCTCTATTCCGACAGATTGGCGTAAATACGATGGAGAATCCGCAGCAACTCATCGCCGAATACCTGTATCGAGCAGTGGCGCGACCGGCAATTGTCGACTATATGCGCATTGGCGACGAGGCAGAAGTGTTCGAGATCACGGTTACTGAGGGGGCCCCTATCGCAGGGAAGACACTCAAGGAAGCTGCACAGTTGGGCCTCCTCACCGACGAACTGCTGGTCGTGGTAATCGAACGCGAAGGCAATGACCACCCGATTACCCCGCGAGGTGAAACGACGATCAAGGTAGGCGATCTGCTGACTGTGTACTCTGGTGTCGGCGCCGATCCGGAGATTACAGACCTCTTCGGCCACTATAAGGATCGCGAGGAGTGAGGTGACCATGATTCGCTCCGACCTCTCTGGGACCAATCTACCCAGTACAGAGAACGTATGAACGGATCTGTCGCCACAGTCGGTCGGGACCTCGGTCGCATCCTGGAGGCACTCGGCGGGCTGGTGATCGTTTCGCTCGTCGTGCCGGTCGTCTGGGGCGAGTATTTCGCACTCCCGGCGCTGCTGGTCTCGGCGCTCGTCCCGCTGGGACTCGGGCGGTTGCTCTATCGACGATTCCAGGGTGCGGAGGCTCCGGGTCGGTTCCACGGGATGATCGTCGCCGCGTCAGGCTGGTTCTCCGTGGGGCTCTTTGGCTCGCTCCCGTTTTTCCTGATTGCGTGGAGCGTCCAGCTCGGTGTGCCCGGATTCACAACGCCGGCCCAGACGGCGACGCTTGCAGCATTTACCGAGCCGTTGAACGCCCTCTTCGAGAGTATGAGTGGGTTTACTGGGACCGGGCTGACGATGACCGACAACGAGGAACTGCTGCCGCGGACGCTCCAGTGGTGGCGGACGTTTAGTGAATGGGTCGGCGGTGTCGGTGTGATCGTCTTGACGACGGCCATTCTTTCACGGCCCGGCAGTGGCTCACTGACGCTCTACGAGAGCGAAGCACGGTCGAAGAAAATCCATCCAAGCATCGTCTCGACGGTTCGGACGATCTGGTGGATTTTCATCTTGTTTACGTTTCTCTCTATTCTCGCTCTCTGGCTAGGGGGGATGCCGATTTGGGGAGCGGTCAATCACGGGATGACGGGCCTCGCGACCGGTGGCTTCTCGATCACGGACAACTCGATTGCAACCTACGACAGCGTCGCTATCGACTTCGTGTTAATTCCGGTCATGCTGTTGGGAAGTATCGCGTTCCCCGTTCACTACCTCATCCTTCAGGGCGACCTGCGAAACTTCTACTCGGATCTTCAGACGCGGTGGGTGTTTGGCTACATGGGGATTGGGTCAGCGTTGCTATGGGGACTCCTCTATTTCGCTGGCCCGTATGAGACACCGTTCGCTGCCCTCCGGTACGGCTTGTTCCAGTTCGTCTCGGCGGCGACCTGCACCGGCTTCCAGACGGCCGTCGACGCGACGAACGTTGCACTCGGTCGCTGGCCGTCCTACGCCCAGCTCACGGTCACGTTCGGGATGTTTGTCGGTGGGGCAGCCGGGTCGACCGCTGGCGGTATCAAACTCATCCGCGGACTGACGCTCGCAAAGGGTATCCGGTACCAGATTGCGGACGTGTTCTACCCCGAAACTGCAGTCAGGCGACTGGAAATCAACGATCGGCGACTGAATGAAAAAGAGGCGAGTCGCGAATTCATCGAGGCCGCGATTATCGTCGTCCTCTGGATTGTGTTCCTGGTCGTCGGGACGTTCCTACTGCTGTTGACCCTACCGTCGGGGGAGTATTCGCTCGCGAACGTCCTGTTTGAGGTCGCAAGCGCCCAGGACAACGTGGGACTTTCGTCTGGAATCACCGGCCCCGAATCACTACCCACGATCGGGAAGGTCGCGTTCCTCTTTCACATGTGGATCGGGCGACTCGAGATCATTCCGGTGCTCGTGATGCTCCGGACGGTCTTCAAGCGTGGAGGGCTCTACCAATGATGCCGCGGGACCTCCCCGTTGTTTCCGCCGTGGTCGAGGCTGGAGCGGATGACCGAATTTTCGACTCGCTGCTGCTCATCGGGCCTCTGGTTATCGGGCTGATCGTCATCCTTGGTCGGTCGCTCGTCACTGAGGCTGTCGCGATCGTGTACATTGCCACGTTCGTCGGGTACACGCTGTATCGAGCGATTCGAGAATAGCTGTCCACCACCCGGCCGAGGGGAGTCAATCGCGGCCGACCTCGGCGCCGCAGTCCGGGCAGACGCTGTCGAAGCCCTCCCCGTCCTCGGCGGGGACGATCCGGAGGTTGTCGTTGCCACATTCCGGGCAGTCCTGTGGCACGCGGACGTCCTCGCTACCGAGCGGTGCGCCGAGTCCGAGCACCCGCAGACCCCCGTC
>PXRK01000018.1 GCA_003021015.1 Halobacteriales archaeon QS_4_66_20
CGTTCTACGCCTCCTTCACCGGACAGAATGTCGAAACCACAAACAACTGGCTGAAACAGTTCGCCTGGACGTGGAACGTCTGTCTAAGTTAACGGTGCCCTGTCGGGTATCAGTATCGTTTTAATCCCGGGGGCGCGAGAAGGTGGACGTGAAAGGGCAGGAGTGGTACCAGGCCGACGAGGTCGCCGAGGCCTACGACGAAAAGCGGTTCTCCCGCGGGGGGCGGCTGATCGACAGACGGGAGAAGGAGGCCGTCCTGCACGCGCTGGGGCCGGTCGAAGGCCGCGAGATCCTCGAGATTGCCTGCGGCACCGGCCGGTTCACCGCGATGCTCGCCGACCGCGGCGCCGACATCGTCGGGCTGGACATCTCGGGGCCGATGCTCCAGCAGGGGCGCGAGCGCGCCCGAGAGGTCGGGGTCGCCGACAACCTCGAGTACATGCGCGGCGACGCCGGCCGCCTGCCGTTCCCGGACGACGCCTTCGACGCGGTGTTCGCGATCCGGTTTTTCCACCTCGCGGACGCGCCGGAGACGTTCCTGGCCGAGATGCGCCGCGTCTCCCGCGAGCAGGTGTTTTTCGACACGTTCAACCGGTTTTCCGCCCGCTCGCTGTACAACTGGGCACTCCCGATGGGGTCGCGGCTGTACTCCTCGGGGGAAGTCGAGGCGCTGCTGGACAGTACGGACCTGGAGCTGGTCGGCGCGGAACACGACTGGATCGGACCCTACGGGTTCTACCGGGAGCTCCCGAACAGTCTCGCCTCGGCGTTCCGCACGCTGGACACCGGGGTCGGATCGACGCCGCTGGGGCCGGCGCTCGCGTCGGTCTCCTACTGGAACGCCCGGCTCTGAGCGGCGTCGGCCGCGTCGGCCACGTCCCGTCAGGGAGGTGTGAAAAGCCATGACAGAAGGCTTTTTGTTCACGCCGTCGGATCCTCCGCTAGTATGCCAGACGATCTCAACTGGGCCATCGGCGGGGAGGCCGGCGATGGTATCGACTCGACCGGGAAGATCTTCGCACAGGCGCTCTCGCGGGCGGGTCGACACGTGTACACCTCCAAGGATTTCGCCTCCCGAATCCGCGGCGGGTACACTGCCTACAAGATCCGATCGTCCGTCGATCGCGTCGAGAGCGTCGTCGATCGGCTGGACATTCTCATCGCGCTGACCGAGCGGACGATCGACGAGAACATGGACGAACTCCACGAGGGGAGCGTCATCATCTACGACGGCGAGCGGACGACGATGCAGGACGTCGAGATCCCCGAGGGGATGATCGGGCTGGACGTCCCGCTGAAGAGTCTCGCCGAGGACGCCGGCGGCGCGATCATGCGTAACGTCGTTGCGCTGGGGGTCGCCTGCGAGGTCTCCGATTTCCCGATCGAGAATCTCGACTCGGCACTGGAAAAGCGGTTCAAAGACAAGGGGCAGGCGATCGTCGACAACAACAGCAAGGCGGCACGCCTCGGCCAGGAGTTCGCTGCGGAGAACTTCGACTACGACTACGGCTACAGCGTGGAGACGACCGACAGCGACTACGTGCTGCTCAACGGCGACGAGGCGATCGGGATGGGGGCGATCGCCGCCGGCTGTCGCTTCTACGCGGGCTACCCGATCACGCCGGCGACCGACGTCATGGAGTACCTGACGGGCCGCATCGAGCAGTACGGCGGCACGGTCGTCCAGGCCGAGGACGAACTCGCCGCGATCAACCTGGCGCTGGGCGCGGCCCGCGCCGGCGCGCGCTCGATGACCGCCACCTCCGGCCCGGGGATCGACCTCATGACGGAGACGTTCGGGCTGGTCGCGACCAGCGAGACGCCGATGGTAATCTGTGACGTAATGCGGGCGGGGCCCTCGACGGGGATGCCCACCAAGCAGGAGCAGGGCGACCTCGACATGCTCGTCTACGGCGGCCACGGCGAGATCGAGCGGATGGTGGTCGGGCCCACCTCCGTCGCGGAGTGTTTCTGGAAGACGGTCGAGGCGTTCAACCTCGCCGAGAAGTACCAGCTCCCGGTGTTTCTGGTCTCGGACCTGTCGCTTGCGGTCACCGAGCAGACGTTCCCGCCGGAGACGTTCGACATGGACGAGGTCGAGATCGAGCGCGGCAACGTCGTCGACGAGGCGGAGATCGACTCCTGGCTCGACGAGCAGGGCCGGTTCCAGCCGCACTTCCCCGCCGCCGACGGGATCAGCCCGCGGGCGCTGCCGGGGACGACCGACGGCGCGCACATGACGACGGGCCTGGAGCACGACGCCAACGGCCGCCGGACCGAGGATCAGGAGATCCGCGTCGAGCAGGTCGAGAAACGCTCCCAGAAGTTCGAGACCGCACGGGAGCGCGAGGACTGGAACTACCGGGAGTTCGGTGATCCCGACGCCGAGACGCTCGTGCTCTCCTGGGGCTCCAACGAGGGCCCGATGCGGGAGGCGCTGGACTTTCTCGCCGAGGACGGGATCGACGTCCGGTTCATTTCGGTGCCGTATCTGCTGCCGCGGCCGGACCTCTCCGAGGAGATCGCCGCCGCGGAGACGACGGTCGTCGTCGAGTGTAACGCGAACGGACAGTTCGCGGACCTGATCGAGCACGACGTGCTCGAGCGCGTCGAGCGGATCAACAAGTTCACTGGCGTGCGGTTCAAGGCCGACGAACTGGCCGAGGAGATCAGACAGCTGGTCGAACCACAGGAGGTAGCACAATGAGCTCCGACATCCGATTCACTGACTTCAAGTCCGACAAGCAGCCGACGTGGTGTCCCGGGTGCGGCGACTTCGGGACGATGAACGGGATGATGAAAGCGCTGGCCGAGACCGGGAACGACCCGGACAACACGTTTGTCGTCGCCGGCATCGGCTGCTCGGGCAAGATCGGCACGTACATGCACAGCTACGCGCTGCACGGCGTTCACGGGCGCGCGCTGCCCGTCGGCATCGGCGTGAAGCTCGCCAACCCCGACCTCGAAGTGATGGTCGCAGGCGGCGACGGCGACGGCTACTCGATCGGCGCGGGCCACTTCATCCACGCCGTCCGCCGGAACGTCGATATGAGCTACGTGGTGATGGACAACCGGATCTACGGGCTCACCAAGGGCCAGGCGTCGCCGACCAGCCGCGAGGACTTCGAGACGTCGACGTCGCCCGACGGCACGCACGTGTCGCCGGTGAACCCGCTGGCGCTGGCGCTGGCCTCGGGCGCCTCGTTCGTCGCCCAGACGTTCTCCTCGGACAGCCAGCGCCACACCGAGGTCGTCAAGCAGGCGATCGAACACGACGGGTTCGGCCTCGTCAACGTCTACTCGCCCTGTGTGACGTTCAACGACGTCGACACCTACGACTACTTCCGCGACGCCATCGTCGACGTGGATGAGACCGACCACGATCCGAACGACAAGGACGCCGCCCGCGACCTGATCACCGACGGCTCTACCGAGTACGTCGGCGTGCTCTACCAGGACGAGGCCTCGGTCCCCTACGAGGAGCGCGAGGGCATCGAGGGCAGCATGGCCGATATCCCCGACGGCGCCCCCGAGAACGCGATGGACCTCGTCCGCGAGTTCTACTGACCGCCGCCAGTCTGTATACACCCGGACGTGATTTGCCTACGTCATCTCGACATCAGCTCCCGACCGCCTCGGGTTCGAACGGGAGTAGCGAGAGGTATACGAGGCCGGAGCCAGCGAACGTCATCGCGACGAAGATCAGCACCGTCGCGGTCAGCGTCTCGCCGATCGAGGGGATGGCGAACGCCAGTGCGAGCAGCTGGCCGCTCAACAGCCACGCGAGGAGCAACAGCTGCATCGGGGTCGACGTCGCGCCGACCTGATCGAGGATGCCTGCCATACTCACTCACTCCTGTGCCGGTTCCGCCATCACGTTCTCGCGCGTTTCGCCCCAGAAGTGATAGAACAGCCCGACGATGCCGACCAGCGCGATGATGCCGATCGGTCCCCCGGTGATCACGGCTGCGCTCTGGAGCGCGTTCGCCCCGCCGACGACGATGAGGCCGAACGCCATCGTCCCCTGCAGGAGCCCCCAGAACGCCCGCGTCGCGGTCTCAGGTGCGACGCCGGGCTTGACCCCGTGGATCGAGATCACGAGCGTCGACGTGTCCGCCGAGGTGACGATCCACGTGACGATCAACGAGAGCAACAGGAACACCAGCAGTTCGCCGAGCGGCAAGGCGTTGTACAGTGCGAAGCCGGCGATGTCCTGGAGCGTGAACTCCCCGCCGAGCCCGAGGATGTCGACCACGCCCGTCGTCTGGGCGTGGAGGCTCGCGTTGCTGACGATGGCAAACCACGCGAGCGTGGCGAACCCGGAGGCGAACACGCCGGTCAGCGCCACCGTCCGGAGCGTCCGTCCCCGCGAGATCGACGCGAGGAACAGCCCGGCGAACGGCGCCCAGGAGAACCACCAGACCCAGTAGAACAGGGTCCAGGTGCCGTACCAGTCGGCGCCGCTCGTGACTCCCGCGAAACTCATCCCGACGAAGTTGACGGCGTAGTCGACGAACGCCTGCGCGCCGTTTGTGAGGATGTACTCCGTCGGCCCGAGGACGAGCGTCAACAGCCCCATGAGGACGAACAGCACGACGTTGACGCCGGCGATCCGCCGGATGCCGCGCTTGACGCCGGTGATGACTGACACCGTGAAGATGACCGTGATCCCGCCGACGACGATCAGCGTGTCGACCGCCGACGTTTCGATCCCCCACTGGTACTCGACGCCCGAGAGGAACTGGCCGCCCACCAGCCCGACGGATGTGCCGACGCCGCCGATCGTCGCGAACACGGCCAGAACGTCGACCAGCTTCACCGCCGGGTGGTCCAGTCGGTCACGGCCGACCAACGGCAACAACAGCGACGACAGCCGGAGCGGAGCGCCCCTGTTGTAGGTGTAGTAGGCGATCGGAATCCCGATGGCGACGTACGCGCTCCAGGCCGAGATTCCCCAGTGGAAAAACACCGTCTGCATCGCGCCGGCCGCCGCGGCCGACTCTCCGCCGTCCCCGACGAACGGCGCCGGCGAACTGAAGTGGAACAGCGCCTCTGTCGGTCCCCAGAAGACGATCCCCGCCGCGATGCCGGCCGAGAAGAACATCGCGAAGTACGCCGGGTAGGAGTACGTCGGCGTCGCGTCCTGACCGCCGAGCCGGATGTCTCCCCACGGTCCGACGATGACGGCCACCGCAAACAGGACGAACAGCACCATCAGTATCAGGAACAGCGGCCCGAAGTGTTCAAGCATCCCTCCCCGGATCCCCGGGAGGAACTCGTTTGCGACCCAGTCCGGAAACGCCGCCCTGACGAGGACGAACACCCCGAGAATCCCCAGTGTGAGCCCCGTTACCGTCGGATCGATCTGGTTGCGAAAACTGTTCAGTAGCTGTTGTGGATCTGTTGACATACTGTATTGCTCCTGTGTGCTTTCCGCTGTCCTGTGGAGCCGTGCCAGTACGCCGACCTGCGCTCGACGTGATCGTCCCGACGTCCCCTGTCGGCACCCGTGCCCGTGCCGTGCGTGCCCGGCTGCTCCACAGCTAGATATACCGTATATTCAGCATCATTTATTATACTATGGGCTCGGCGAGGGGTGATCGTCGAATCACGACCGCAAGCTCAGTTGAACATTCCGAGCACGTCGCCGGAATCATCGTCGTCGGAGTCGTCGGAGTCGTCGGAGTCAGCCTCCGTCGGGTCGGCTTTCGCTTCGTCGGAATCGAACCACGCCTCGTCGATCGCGGGGTCGAGTTCGATGGGATCGGCCCCCTCGAAGAAGGCGTCGGTCAGTGACGTCCCCAGTATGCGGTAGCTTTTCGTGGCGGGCGAGGAGTCGTCGGGACCGAGGACTGACCGTTCGTTCGCCAACGAGGGGTCGTAAGGTACCACCCCGAGTACCGGTACGCCCAGTTCCTTGGCGAACCCCTCGGCGTCGCTAGCGTCGCGGACGCGGGTCAGGACGACGCCGAGGATCGTCCCGTCGACACGGTCCGCGAGCGCGGCGATCTTTTCGGCATCGTGTGCTGCCACGTCGGTGGCGGTGGCCACGAGGAGGATGCCGTCGGCGACGCCCATCGCGACCGTCGTTTCGTGGAGAATTCCGGCGCTCGTGTCCATGAGGACGACCTCGTACCGGTCGCGGAGCGTCCTGACGATGTCGCTGAGCACAGCCGGGTCCACGTCGGCGTACGCACCGAGCGACCGATCGCCGGCCAGGACATCGATCCCGGCCTCGGTCCCGATCAGCGCGTCCTCTATCCCCGACGACGATGTGAGAACGTCGTGCACTGTGTGCTCCGGCTCGACGCCGAGCAGTTCGCCGACGTTCGCCATCCCGAGGTCCGCGTCGACGACTATCACATCGTACCCGTCTTGATGGAGAGCAATCCCGAGATTGATCGCGGTCGTCGTCCGACCGACCCCTCCTTTCCCTCCGGCGATCGTACAGACGTACGAGGCCATTATCATGGCATCATTCCTGAACTATTTCAAACTAGCGCTGTTTCGACGAGTGAGATATGGCTTGAGTGAATCACGTCTGGCTGTATACGAAGCGAACAAGCCCAACCCCGGAGCGTCAGACTTACCGCCGGCGCCTGCCGATCCGGAGGTATGACAGTCCCGTGCGTCCGCGTCGAGCGCGAGGTCGGCGAGGAGACGCGTCAGGCCCTCGCCGAGCGGGACATCATCGACGGAGCGCACGAAATCGTCCACGAGGACGGGTTCCTCTACATCCCCGTGACCGACCCCGGGGCGGTCCCCGACGAGTACGAGGTTGTCGACCGCGAGGCGCCGGCACGCGAGACCCAGACGATGCCCGCGGAGCTAGTCGAGTTCGACGTCTCCTACGAGCGGATCGGCGACGTCGTCATCGTCGACGAGGACGACCCCGAGCGGGCGCGCGACCTCGCCGACGCCATCGTCGCCTCGGCGCTGCCGGTGAAGACGGTGCTCGACCGCGCCTCGAAGATCAAAGGCCAGCAGCGCGTCCGCGACTGGGAGGTGCTGGTCGGCGAGGAGACCGAGGCTGTCCACCGCGAGTACGGCTGCGAGTTCGCGCTCGACCTCGCGGCGGTGTACTTCTCGCCGCGGCTCGCGACCGAGCGCCACCGCGTGATCGAGCAGGTCGAGGCGGGCGAGCAGGTGCTGGACATGTTCGCCGGCGTCGGCCCGTTTGTGATCCCCGCTGCCGAGCGCGGTGCGACCGCTGTCGGCGTCGACGTCAACGAGACGGCGATCCAGTATCTGCGGGAAAACGCCGAACGAAACGGCGTCGCCGACTGCGTGACGGCGATCCACGGTGACGTCCGAGATGTCGCGGCCGACTACGCGGACTGGGCGGACCGCCTTGTGATGAACCTCCCTCACTCCGCCGACGAGTTTCTCGACACTGCCGTCGCCCTCGCGGGCGAGGAGTGTACCCTCCACTACTACGACATCCAGCACGAGGACGACCGGTTCGGCCCCGGCGAGCGCGCGATCCGGGAGGCTGCGAGAGACTACGAGGTAACCGTCCAGAACCGGCGCGTCGTTCGTTCCTACGCGCCTCACGAGGAGAACGTCGTGCTGGACGTGGGGCTGTCGCGGAACTGAACGGGTGAGGGATTCATCAGCCGATTCGACCGGCGAGTCGCAACGCTTATTTTTACTATCCCCACTACGTTCGTGTGCATGCCGGTGTCCTTCAGGCCGGGGTAATGCAGGGCTCGGCAGGCGTGACACGCGTGCCGGTGTAGCTCAGCTGGCAGAGCAATTCCTTCGTAAGGAATAGGCCGAGGGTTCAAATCCCTCCACCGGCTTGCATAAAAAGGGTTCAAATCCTTCTTGCGATTCTTTTATTTAAACAGCGGTTGCTATCGGTTCCGGTCTATCCTTTTGGAGAACTCGTCGAAATCCTTCGTCGGGCAATTCGCCGCTCCCCGACTGGCGGCTGTCCTCGGGCTCAATCCCGGCCTCGCGGAGCTCCTCGTCGGTTGTCGGGGTTCGGGCCTAGCGCCTCGACAGCGCGTTCGATGAGCTGATTCGTCTCCATCGATTGAACGCGGGCGTTCGGATCCCCCGCACCCTTCTGGGGGTAAAAAAACCTCCCGGACGAGCGCTCTCACGAGGGATTTTGTCACACGAATTATTTCCTGTAGGCTACGAGCGGCTTACTGGGTCGTGAGACGTTCGTAGAACGCTCTGGGCTCGACAATCTCGATCCCCTGGAACGAATCGAGATCGAGCAGGTGGCGGTCGCCGGAGACGATGTAGTCGACGTTCCCGACTACGGCCGCTTCGAGAAATTTGTCATCGTCAGGATCGTCCTCAACCGCTGTAATCTCTTCATCCGGATCGACGAACTCCGCGAAGTAGCGGATCGTTTCGACCTCCTGTTGGACGTCTTCTTCGTCCATGTGGAACTTCTCTGGGTATTTGAGCAGTGTGTCTCGAAACTCTGTGAGCGTCGCGACGGAGACGACGATCTGATACTCGCTGCTAAACCCCTTGATGACGATTTCGTGGGGGACACCGGTCGAGATGATGCTCGAAATGAGAACGTTCGTGTCGAGAACGGCTCTCATTCATCGACGCCCTGCGCATCATGCACCAATTCGTTGACCTCCTCCATCGACAGATCGACCGTTTCAGCACGCTCCTCGACCCGCTGCTGGAACTCCTCGACAGATGGCAACTCGAGTTTCTTCAGCACGAGACCGTAGTCCGTTGGGACGACCATCAGCTTCGTGCCTTGTTCGAGGCCGAACTGTTTGCGTAGCCGACTTGGGATGGTGATTTGTCCCTTCGACGTCACGGTCGTGACTTCAGGGTCGTCAGTACTCATGAGTGGTTCTGCGTAAGAATTCCTTACGCAC
>PXRK01000019.1 GCA_003021015.1 Halobacteriales archaeon QS_4_66_20
CGACGAACGAGGGCGGCATGTTTCGGCGATGCAACTGACCACGGTGAGGCGTAACTCTGGCGTGGTATCCCGCCCTCAACCCAGTCGGATGCCTCGATCGCCACGGCCGGCTCGTGAGGCGTCGTCGTTAACGTGATCGTCATGTACTCCTCGTCACCGAACGGGTGAGCGTCGTTGTTCAGGATCAGCCACGGACGCGGATTCTCGCCGGACTTGAATGGGTCTGGGCCCCAGACGACATCGCCTCGCTGATAGCTCATTCAGTCGCCTCGTCGTCGACGGCGTGTTCCAACCACTCGTCCATGTCCTCCTCGCCAAAGCGATCGTTCGCGGCCCGCGTACTCTCGAGCATGCTGGTGTACGAGGCGACGTCCTCGTCCTCGCCAAGTGCCCAGTAATTGCCCTTGTGGCGGACGAGATCGCGGTCCTCTAATCGCGAGAGAACGACGCTAATACTGCCGGCTTTCACGTCGGTTGCGTCCCGGATCTCGCTCTGGGTGAACGCCTGCTCTGGATGCGTGGCGAGGAACCGCATTACGCGTTCTGCGTTCGTCTCCCCATTGTTCTGGAGGTGCTCTGTGGTCGACGATTCGAAGGTTTCGATGTCGATAGGCATGTGTAGTGCTTGTCGCCGAGTGTATTAGATGTATCGACGTATTTTTTACGGGGCGTTGCGCGATCTTTCTGCCCGCTGTTCCAGTCTGAGCATGTGACCTACAGCGAGTCAACGAGGTGCTCGGTGAGATTGTGCATCCAGTACGTCGCAGGCCCGCCAGGACTACACCGCGCACACAGCTGGAGCGGCCGCGTTAAAATCCGCCATCGATACCTCGGACAATCCCAAGAGGGCGACCGGCACCATTCCGCCCCAAACTCGCTCTCGACCTCGACTGCGTTCGTCTTGCCAGCATCCCCCGGCTCGACGTCGAGACGTCGACGGAGGTCGGCGGGGATCGTCATCAGGTCGACGCGTCGCCGCGGTGCTCGGCCTGCAACCCGGCCTCGGCGACGTTGATTCCGTACTGGACGGTCCGCTCGACGCTGTCCAGTACCAGCCCCAGGAGATACCCGTCGGCCAGCCCCCGCTCGTACAGCTGTTGGTCGGTCGTTTCGATGTCGTCGAGTAGTTCCTCGGCGTCGGCGATCACGTGGCCGGTCCGCGAGGCCGGATCGAGCAGGCCCGACAGCGACCGGCCGACGATGTCCCGCGAGCGGTCCGCCAGTGAGACGAGGTCCGTCGCGGTCTCCTCCGGTGGCTGTCCGTCGAGACGGCCGGCGATCGTCGCGATCTTCTCGGCGTGGTCGGCGATCCGCTCCAGCTGTCGGGCTGCCATGTAGTACTCGAAAGGGGTCAGCGCGTCGCGCTCGCCCATTGTCACGGCGGGATCGACCAGCGACTGCTGGAACCCCCGCGAGACCAGCGCGAACAGGCGGTCGACGTCGTCGTCCTGCCGGGCGATTCCGGCGCCGACTTCCCCGTCGGCGTCGACGACCGCCTTGACGGCTTCCTCGTGCATCTCCATGGTCGTCCGTTCGATCTGAGCCAGCGTCTGCTCGGCCGAGAGCGTCCCGGCGTCGAGCATCGTGCGTGCCACCATCCCCTCGTTGTCCTCCGACATCACCTCCAGCCCGACGAAGCTCCGGATCGTCCGGACGATCGCGCGGCGCTGTTCTGCGGTCCTCAGCTCCTCGATCCGAACCTCGTCGCAGCCGGCGATGTACGCCGAGGCGACCGAGTGTGCCACCGTTGCGGGGTCGTTGTCAGCGGCCGTGACGGTCGAGATGTGCTCGCCCTCGGTGGGGCCGGACTCGCCCTGCGTCATCACGAGCTGGTCGCCCTGGGAGTAGAGGTTCACCAGCGACCCGGGCTCGATGTCCTGCTCGCCGGCCCAGTCCTTTGGGAGTGACACCGTGTACGTCGATCCCCCCGTGAGCTGTACCTTCCGTTCAATCGGCTCCGTGTTTTCGTTCATGTCAGTAGAGCAGTTCGTCGTCGTGTTCGACCATGTACACCGTCCGTGCGCAGACGTTGACCGCGTGATCTCCTACCCGTTCGATGTCGCGGATTGTCAGCAGCGCGCGCGAGACGTCCTCCAGGCGCTGCTCGACGCCCGCCTCGTCGGGATCGCTGGCCAGAAGCCCGATCACGACCTCCTCGCTTGCTTCCCGGCACTGCCGGTCGAGGTTGTCGTCCAGGCCCGCCACCTGCCGCGCCGCATCCACGTCGTCGGTTGCGTACGCGTCCATTGCTGCCTCGACCATCTCGCCGGCGGCGCGCGCGATCGGCACCAGCTCGACCGCGCCGGGATTGCCCCCGGCCTCGCAGCCGTACTCCGCGAGGTTGACCGCCAGGTCACCGATCCGTTCGAGGTCGGTCGCGATTTTGAACGTCGAGGCGATGAAGCGCAGGTCCCCGGCGACCGGCTGCTGTAGCGCCAGCAACTCGACGCAGTCAGCCTCGATGTCGAGGTACCACTCGTTGATCCGCTCGTCCTCCTCGCGGATCCGCTCGGACTGCCGCCGGTCCCCGGTTTCGAGCACCGACACTGCGTCGTCGTACTGGTCGAGCACCGTGTCGGCCATCGCCCCGAGGTCGCCCCGGAGGTTCTGTAGCCGTTCCTGGTAGCTGGTTCGTGTCATCGTCAGCCGAACTTGCCCGTGATGTAGTCCTCGACCCGGTCGTCGGCCGGGTTCTCGAAGATCGTTGTCGTGTGGTCGAACTCGACGAGTTCGCCACCGGTCAGGAACACCGCCGTCCTGTCTGATATCCGGGCGGCCTGCTGCATGTTGTGGGTGACGATGATGACCGTATACTCCGACGTGAGATCCTCGATGAGATCCTCGATTTTCGACGTTGCAATCGGGTCGAGCGCGGATGCTGGTTCGTCCATGAGGAGGACATCCGGATTGACGGCGATCGCGCGTGCGATGCACAGGCGCTGTTGTTGCCCCCCCGAGAGGTCGAGCGCTGACGTGTGTAGCTGGTCTTTGACTTCCTCCCAGAGAGCGGCCCGTTTGAGGGCAGTTTCGACAATCTCGTCGGTGACTGTCTCGTCCTGGACCCGCAGTCCGTAGGCGACGTTGTCGTAGATACTCTTGGGGAAGGGGTTGGGGTGCTGGAACACCATTCCGATCTGCCGCCTGAGCGCGACCGGATCGACGTTGTCGCCGTAGATATCAGTTCCGCGAAACCGAAGCTCCCCTTCGATCGTCGCGGCCTCGACGAGGTCGTTCATCCTGTTGATACACCGGAGGAACGTCGACTTCCCACAGCCAGAGGGGCCGATGATCGCAGTCACTTCCTGTTCGTAAATGTCGAGGTTGACGTCATCAAGCGCCTGCTCCTCGTCGTAGTAGACGCTCAGATTGCGAGTCTCGACGACCGAAGTTGGGTTCTCTCCCTGTGTGTCCACGCTAGTATCCGACGTGACGTGTGTCTCGATCAGCGAGGAGTTTCCCGTTTCGTCTGTGCTTCCGGCCTGCGTCTCTTGATCTGGTTCACTCATGGTTGTATCCTGCTTATTGCTGGTATCTATTCCGAATGACAATCGCGATGGCGTTCATCGTGAGCATCAACACGAGCAACACGATGGCGAGAGCCGCGACGACGCCTTTTCTGTACTCGGGAGCGAAGTTTGCTGATGCGGAGAAGATTCGCAACGGGACCGCGGCACCACTCGAGAACAGGCCGCCGGGTGTGGTGAACGTCGTCGTCGGAACCGCAATGATGATCAGCGGTGCAGTCTCCCCGATGGCACGGCCCAGCGCGAGGATTGTCCCGGTCAGAATGCCGGGAACGGCCTCCGGGAGGACCACAGAGCGAATCGTCTGCCACCGGCTGGCACCCATACCGTATGAGGCTTCCCGAAGCGAGTCCGGCACCGCCTTGAGCGCCTCCTGTGCGGAGACGATGACGATGGGCAGTATCAGAAAGCCGAGCGTGGCCGCCGCGGAGAAGACCAGCCCGGGGGCAAAGTTCAGAAGATTCTGGAACAGTGCGAGCCCGAGGAGTCCGTACACGACCGACGGAACGCCAGCCAGGTTCGCGATGTTGAGTTCGACCAGATTCGTGAGCCTCCCCTTCCACCCAGTGTCGGGTGCGTACTCCTCCAGATAGATCGCAGCGCCGACCCCGACCGGAAACGCCATCAGCGCCATGAAGCTGACGATCATGATCGAACCGACGATCGACGGATACGCTCCCGCTTCGGTCGCGGTCAGGCCGTTCCAGGAGTTGGTGAGTAGCGTCGGCGTCACCCAGGAGTCCGGACCGGTGACAGAGAGCAACCGCTCCAGATACGCGCCGACCAGAATGCCCCCCAGAATGACGAACGGGCCAGCGACACCGACTCGTCCATCCCGGTCGCTGATGACCGCCTCACCCACGACGTACGCAGTCGGCACGCCCATCCCGAAAAAGAGCACGACCCACAGCGACGGGTCCATCGAGACAGCGCTTGCGATTGCCACAACTGCGAGACCCCCCCCGACGACTGCCACCACCGCCGTTATTCCTGCCCGCATCCCCCGCTGACGGGTTATCAACAACGCAAGAATCCCGGTTACGGGGAGACCGATGACACCAGCGTAGGCCGACCAGATCGGCAAGACCTCCAGGATCGGCCGGATGAGCTGATCCAGACCAGCAGTCCCGGCGGCACTCAGACCCAGGACGGCAAAGACCGCGAGTATTCCGGCCCTGGATGTTCGTCGTCGGAGAACCGAGTTGGCCAGTGCGAGCGTCGGGACGCCGACCGCGATGGCGGTGACCAGAAGGCCACGACCGACCGGAACCGGGACCGAACCGAGGACCGGGACCCCGCCGAGAAGGTCGTTGCCAAGTCCGAATACTGCGTCGAGTAGCGGGAACAAAAGCACCTCGGAGCCGAAGGTCCAGACGATAGCGAGCAACATCGCGAGTACCATCGCCGGCCCGACAAAATACGAGTTCTCGGTGTACCGCCCGTACACTGCGACCGAGAGCGGCATGCTGCTGACCGTGATGAGGTAGACCAGCGGTCCGTACGGGCTCATGGCTCTGAGCACGATATACGCTGCGAGGCTGAGAACGAGTCCGCCAAACACTGCCGCGGACGCTCTGGCATTTGCGGTCCTGGCGGCCGGATTCCGCCGGCAGTACAGCGTAAACGCCGACACTGGTGCGACCAGGGTGGAGAAAAAGAGCAGATACCACTCGAGTGACGCCGAGAGTGGGCCGAACGCGTCGAAGAACATGAACCCAAACAGCAGGATCAAGGCTACCAGGCCGACGAGCGTTGCTGCGATCAGGATCGCCTCGAAGGCTTTCCCCCTGATCTCGGCGTACTGGAACCGTCCGCTTCGTTGCAGTGTCTCGGATTCTGTCGCCATCTCAGTACTCCTCCCGATACTGCCGACTGATGAGTTCGGCGATGTAGTTCATCGTGAGTGTGATTGCGAACAGGGTGAGCCCGATTGCGAACATCGATTCGTAGGCGACCGTCTCGCCGAGAGATTCGGCACTCGCGATGTTGACCATCGCCACAGTCATCGTCTCGATCGACTCTGTGAAATTCTCGAGGATGTTCGGGAAGGTTGGCATTTTCGGGCTCTCTCCGGCTGCCACCACCACGATCATCGTCTCCCCGATTGCCCGCGAGAGTGCGAGCACGTACGAGGAGACGATTCCCGAGGTCGCCGCGGGGACGACGATCGACGTCGAGACGTCGAATTTCGTCGAGCCAAGCCCGTATCCGGCTTCACGCAGGCTGTCGGGCACCGCACTCAACGCGTCCTCGCTGATCGAGGAGACCATCGGAATGATCATCACGCCGACAGCAATGCTTGCCGACAGCGCGTTGAACGTACTGATGGAGGGGACGACCAGAACGAACTCTCCCGGAATAATCGTCTGCCTGATCGGTAACGGAGCGTCCAGGAGCGGCGTCAGGTAGACCAGCGCGAAGTAGCCGTAGATGACTGTCGGAATCCCCGCCAGGATCTCTAGCAGCGGTTTTACGATCCCGCGGACGCGCGAGCTCGCGTACTCGCTGAGGTAGATCGCGGCTCCGAGCCCGACTGGAAGGGCGATAACGGCGGAGCCGACGGTGACGATCAGCGTCCCGCTTATCAGCGGAATCACACCGTAGGACGGCGTGTTGCTGAGTGGCGACCAGTTCTGTCCGGTCAGGAAGTCGATCGGGGAGACGTGCCCGAAGAACGTCAGTGCCTGACCGGAGAGTGAGAGGATGATCCCGCCGGTGACTGCAATAGTCAGCACCGCACAGGCTGCGAGCAACTGGCCGTAGAGGCGCTCTTTTCGAACGATGAATTCGGACCGTTCGAGCGAAGACAACTCGGTTTCTCGCTTTTTGCTCATTTGTCGTGTGGTAGCTTTCGGTCGAGCGGAAAATACCCGACGGTTCCACGCCGCGGTCGCCCGTCAGATGTTCTGTTCGAGCGTGTCGAGATTACTCTGGACCTGATCGTCGGAACTCGGGACGTAGCCGATGTCGCTGGCGATGAAGTCCTTGCCCGACTGTTCGATGTAATACCGAACGAACTCCTGCAGGGTGGGTTTCTCCGCGAGTTTGTTGTTGTTCACGTAGAAGAACAGCGGGCGGGCCAGCGGATACTCGCCGCTCTGTGCCGCTTCGAGGCTCGGCTCGACTGCGTCGCCGCCCTCGTGGCTGATGGCGAGGGCCTTGACCTGGTCGGGGTTGTTCACGTAGTAGGCGAAGGGGAGATACCCGAACGCGTACTCGCTCCCCGAGACACCCGCTGCAATCTGGTCGTCGCGCTCGGTTCCCTCGTAGTCCTCCCGGATCGCGCCTTCCTCGCCGACGACCTCCTCGGTGAAGTAGTCGAACGTCCCCGAGGTGGTTGCTGCGCCGAACAGCTCGAACTCCTCGTCCGGCCAGTCGGAGTTGACATCCGCCCACGTCTCGGGTGGCGATTCGGGCGACCAGATCTCACCGACTGTCGACACGGTCATTTCGTCGACCCAGTCGGCGTTGTTGTTGACAACGACCGTGAGCGCGTCTTGGGCTATCCTGAACTCGATCGGATCGATGCCGTTGTCCTGGCAATCCTGCAGTTCGCCGTCCTTGATCGGACGACTTGCGTTGTTGATGTCGCTGTCGCCCGGGATGAACACGTTCCGGAAGCCGCCGCCGCTCCCGTCCTTGCTCAGATCGAAGCTCACCTCCGGGTGCATGTCAGTGAACTGCCGTCCGACTGCTTGGGCTACCGGGAACACCGTGCTGCTCCCGGAAACGCGGATGCTACCTGTCAACTCCGTGTTCCCATTTCCGTTGCCGTCGCCGTTTCCATTACCGCCGTTGCCGTTACCGCCGTCGCCGTTCCCATTACCGCCGTTGCCGCCGTCGCCGTTTCCATTACCGCCCTCTCCATTGCCGTTACCGCCGTCGTCGTCGCTTGTACACCCAGCGAGTGCGACAACGCCAGTAACTCCGGCCGCGGTCACGAATTTCCGGCGCGATACGCCCCGAGTAACACCATCTGCGGACTTGTCGTCCGTCATCATCTCATACCACCCGGCAGGTGTATAAATACGATGCTAATTTGTATATATCCACTCTACGAGGTATATATCTCGGACGATACTGAACCATATTCGTACAGAGAAATATATTCGACTCCGTACTGGTATGTGACACTCGAAGCAGCACGTGACGCTCTTTATATCCGAGTCGGTAGCGTTATATCGGGATTCGCCGAAACGCCCGTATGAAGATCGGGTTCGTCTGCGTTCAGAACGCTGGTCGCTCCCAGATGGCCACGGCGTTCGCCGAGCGCGAGCGCGACCGTCGCGGGTGGAGTAACCTGGAGATCGTCACCGGCGGCACCGACCCGGCCGAGGAGGTCCACCCCGAGGTCGTCGAGACGATGGCGGAACTGGACGTCGACATCTCGGACCGACAGCCGCGAGCGGTGACTACGGCGGAACTGAACGAGTGTGACGTCGTGGCGACAATGGGTTGCTCGACGCTGGAACTCGACGCCGACACGACGGTTCACGACTGGGCGCTGCCTGATCCGGACGGGGAGTCGCCCGAGCGCGTCCGTGAAATCCGCGAGATGGTCCGCGAGCACGTCACGGCACTGTTCGACGAACTCGAAGCGCAGGCCGAGCAGTAGCCGTCAGCGAATTACAGCAGTTCGACGGCGAGACAGGTTTCCGGCGACGGACCGCGAAACCGGTAACGCCGCGGTCGTCGGTCGACCTCGAAGAGGACGACCCGTGCGACGAGTCGCCGACCGTCTTCGAGCGTCCCGCGGCAGATCGGGCCGCGGCTCGTGACGGTCAGGTACGGCGCCGCGGGCACCGGATCGCCCCGAATCCCGGCCGACAGCGCGTCCGTACCCGCCAGGAACGCGGCAAGCCATCGTTCTCGGAGCCCTTTCCGTTCGATCACCCGTCCGAGCGGATACCGGACAGCCCCAGGTGACCCGGCGG
The DNA here is from genome assembly GCA_003021015.1 of Halobacteriales archaeon QS_4_66_20. GTDB lineage: Archaea > Halobacteriota > Halobacteria > Halobacteriales > Haloarculaceae > Halovenus. The sequence goes on from PXRK01000019.1 coordinate 8,459, forward strand.
TTTCACCGTCCCAAGCAGCGGCTACCTCGCTTCCGGCGTCGATCAGGCCGACGAGCGTCTCCCGGTGACTCCGTAGAATCCGCCTGCGGACGACCTCGGGCGCATCGCACCCGTCCGTCGCGTCCATACAGTCTCGTTCCGCCCCGCAGCCTGCATAAGCTGTCGGTCCGACTCATAGTGATTGTTGTGATTATGTTCGGCACCATGTCGCAATAGCGGCGGTTTCACGGCCCGAAACTGGCGTCTGAGGAATACTCAGCGGTAAAGGATCACAACAATCACTATCAGTCGCCAAACCACTCCTCGGCAACCGGAGCGACGAGCGGGTGGAGTTTGCGGGGTCGCTCTGCAAGCCACGCCGCCCCAT
>PXRK01000020.1:0-33838 GCA_003021015.1 Halobacteriales archaeon QS_4_66_20
CGATCGGCTACATGGCCCAGGAGACGAGCATCGACCCGGAACTCACCGCCGAGGAGAACATCCGGTTCGCCTGTGAGGCCTACGGGGTGCCGCGAGAGGAGCGATCCGAGCGGGTTACTGAACTACTCGACCTCGTCGATCTCGCCGATGTCGCGGACAAGCGGGTCGAGGAGTTCTCGGGCGGCATGAAAAAGCGGCTGGACGCTGCGACCGCGCTGGTCCACCGCCCGCCGCTGGTCTTCCTCGACGAGCCGACGACGGGGCTCGACCCGAAGGCCCGGAACCGCCTGTGGGACTACTTCCAGCGCATCAACGACCTCGGAACGACCATCTTCCTGACCACGCAGTATCTCGAAGAGGCCGACCAACTCTGTGACCGCTTGGCGGTCATCCTCGATGGAGAGATCGTCGCGGAGGGAAGTCCCGCGGACCTGAAACGCGAAGTCGGCGGTGAGGTTCTCGACGTGGAACTGGAGGGCGGTCAGTCGGCCCGGCGACAGGCCGCGACAATCGCACGGGAGTTCGAGGCGTTCGCCGACGCGTCTGTCACCGAAACGGACGAGGGCATCAGCGTCACCGCCGAGACCGCTCGGCAGTACGGGACCGATCTGCTCGTCGCGCTGCGGGACGCGGAACTGACGGTGACCGGCTTCAACATCCGTGCGCCGACGCTCGATGACGTGTTCCTGGCCATCACCGGTGAGAAACTCGACACCGACGACATGGAGGCCGGCCGATGAGTACGCCAGGGACGGACGAGCGAGCGACGGCGGCCTCGGCACGGCCGGACGCACGCTCCGGAAACACGTTCGTCGGGGACGTGTGGGTGAACTTCAAGCGGTGGAACCTCAAGGCCGTCCGGAACCCGTTCGTTCTGGTCGTCTCGCTCGTCCAGCCGATCATCTTCCTCGTGTTGTTCACGGAAGTGTTCGGGAACGTCGCCGGCAGTGCTGTCAGTCGAGGGCTCCCGGGGATCAGCTACGAGACGTATCTGGTGCCCGCGATCGCGATTCAGGTCGCCCTCGCGGCGGCCATTACCTCGGGCGTGGGTCTGGTCAACGACATCGAGAACGGGATGTTCGAGAAGGTGCTCGTGACGCCGATGAACCGAACGGCCGTCTTCCTCGGTAAAACCGCCGCCGAAGTGTTCCGGATCGCCGTTCAGATTGCGATTATTCTCGGCCTCGGCGTCTTTCTCGGTGCGGAGATCGCTACCGGCCTCGTCGGCGTCGTCGGTATCATCGCTGTCGGTATTCTCTTCTCGCTGTGGTTCGTCGCGTTCTCGAACACATTGGCAATCCTCACCAGGGATCAGGAATCGACGATCATCGGTGCGAACCTGTTACAGTTCCCACTACTGTTCCTGTCGAGTGCGTTTCTCCCACTCGAAGCACTTCCCAGTTGGATTCAGACGTTCGCTCGTTTCAACCCCGTCACGTATGGCGTCGATGCTGCACGCTCGCTCATAATCGACCGGGACGTGATGACAGTCATCGACGTATCGTGGTTCGGCGGGACGCTCGACGGCGTCGTTCCCGGTGTCGCTGTCCTGATCGGACTTGATCTCCTGTTGGGGGGGATCGCCATATACCTGCTGTCACGTGCCTCGAGCTCCGATGTGAAGTAGTGCTAGTAGAGGTCGTCGTAGGCAGCGTAGTCCCACTCGTCTTCGAGGACGCCGTACCAGAGGGTGTCCTTGTAGCCACCGTCGAGGAACTGGCTATCCCGGTGGGTTCCCTCGTGGGTAAACCCGAGTGATTCCAGCAGCGCTCGGGAGTCGTCGTTGAACTCGAACACGCGGGCCTCGATGCGGTGAAAGCCGCGGTGGCGGAACCCGAAATCGACCAGCATGCCCGACGCCTCCGTGCCGTACCCCTGGCCCTGCTGATCAGGCGCGATCCAGTAGCCCAGTTCGGCCCGCTGGGACGCCTCCTTGATCGTGAGGCTCACCGTCCCGAGCGGCGTCTCGGCGTCCCGCGTCACCAGCAGTGTGATGTTGCCGTCGCCGCTAACGACCTCCTCGAAGAACTCTCGTTCCTGGGGCTGGTTGATCGGGTCCGCCCGGCCGATGCCGCGCCAGACCCCGGGGTCGTTCACTGCTTCCTGCAAAAACGGGATGTCCTCCTCCTCGATCGTTCGGAGCGATACCGTCTCGCCGTCCAGAAAGGCCGGGCCCGGCATACGACGGGGTTCGGACACCGGGACAAAATACTTGTGTGAGGCGTGATAGCAGGCCTCGCCTTCGAAGGAAGCAATCACTGGCTAAAGCGGGTAACCGGATCGAGTTCGTCGGGGTCGGTCTCCTCGAAGATATGGTCGGCGACGGTGCGGAGGTGGACCTCGTCGGCGCCGTCGACGATCCGGAACGCGCGGATGCTCTCGTAGAAGTCCGCCAGCGGCAGGTCCTTCCCGATGCCGTTGGCGCCGCAGAACTGCAGCGCGGTGTCGACGGCCTCCTGGGTGACGTTGGCGGTGAATACTTTGCTCATCGAGACTTCGAGACGAGCTTTCTCGCCGGCGGCGATGGCGCCGGCGGCCTGCCGGACGAGCGAACGCGCCGCCTGGAGCTCAGTCTCGCGGCGCGCCAGTTCGAACCGCGGGTGCTGTTTGTCCGACAGCGGTGTCCCGAACGCCTCCCGCTCGTCGAGGTAGCTCCGGGCGACGGTCAGCGCGCGGGACGCCATCCCCGAGAAGCGCATGCAGTGGGTGAGCCTGGCCGGGCCAAGTCGTTCCTGGACGTGCCTGAATCCTGCGCCTTCTGTCCCCAGCAGGTTCTCCTCGGGCACCCGGACGCCGTCGTACGTGATCTCGGCGTGGGTGCTGCCGGTCGGGCCGCCGCCGAGGTGTGGAATGTCTCGCACGATCTCGACGCCGTCGGCGTCGCTGGGGACGATAAACACCGAACAGCCCTGGTAGGGGTGGGTCTCCTGGTCGGTGCGGGCGAAGACGAGCAGGACGTCGGCCTCCACGCCGTTGGTCGTCCACCACTTGTGGCCGTCGATGACCCACTCGTCGCCGTCCTTATCCGCCTCCGGCGGATCAGGGCTCGTCGAGCGTTGCTCGGCGGTGTCGCGCTCGGCCGTCGTCCGGATCATCTTCGGGTCCGACCCCGCGCCCTGCATCGGCTCGGTCATCGAGAACCCGGAGGTAATATCGCCCGCGACGAGCGGTTCGAGGTACTCTGCCTTCTGGCGCTCGCTGCCGTGCATCTCCAGGAGGTGCATGTTGCCCTCGTCAGGTGCGTCGACCCGCATCGCGAGTGGGCCGAGCAGGCTCCGGCCGGCCTGTTCGAACGTCGGCAGCAGGTCGTCGAACGCGTACCCCATCCCCCCGTACTCCTCGCTGACCTGGGGGGCGTACACGTCGTACTCCCGCGCCGTCTCGCGGAGGGCCTCGATGTCGTCCTCGGAGATAGTCGTCCCGCCCTCGATATCGCGTTCTAGCGGGAGCACCACCTCATCCATCAGCGCCCTAGCGCGCTCGGCCAGTTTCCGAGCCGCCTCGGAGTCGTCGAATCGGAACATACCTCGTGGGTCGGCCGCGCCAGCTATAAATCTTCGACGGGGTTGCAGTATTCGGGGTGGTCGCGAGCCGCGACACCGATCCGGTTCAGCGGGCAGTGGCGATGGGAGTGGTACGCTTCTGCCCGGGTTCGCTGCGAGCAACGCCGCTGTGGATTTAAGTAAATCTCCCGCGTATCGACAGACAGACGATCAACTGTGGGAGAGAGCTACTACGAGTTGCTGGGCGTGAACCAGGACGCGACGGCCGGGGAGATCCAGCAGGCCTACAGGGAGACGCTCAAGGAAACCCATCCCGACGTCAGCGACGAGGCGGACGCGAGCGAGCGGACCAAACGCCTCATCGAGGCCAGGGACGTCCTCACGGACGAGGCCGAGCGGGCCCGCTACGACAGGCTCGGCCACGAGGCGTACGTGGACGCCGAGCAGTCGCCGGCCGACAGTACCGCGGGTACCGCCAGCGGTGAAGCCGACCGGACGGATCCCGCAGGGTCCGGACGTGGCTCGACAGAGCCCTCCTCGTCCGGCGGAGCGTCGACGAGTTCGACGGGGTCGGCGACCCCCGGTGGCGGGGCGGCGACCGCAGGGGGGTCCGGCAGCGGAGCGGCGAGTGACACCGTGTCGGGGGCTTCGACGGCACCAGGATCGGCGAACGCCAGCAGCGCAGGGGGCACGGCTTCGGGGACCGACACCCGCCAGCGCAACCGGGGAGGTCGCGTGCGTGAGGACTCCCCTTACGACAGCACGCCGGGTGATGGTGGATCCGGCGGCGCCGACAGCTGGCAGGTGTGGGACACTGACGGCTCGTTTGCGGTCAACCGGGACGGCGACCGGTACAAGCACGGCCGGATGTTCGCCAGCCAGCGGGCGCTAATCCTGCTCTGTGTGACGTTCGTGGTCTACCCCGTCTTGCTGTTCGGGGCGCTGTTGCCGCAGTTCCCGCTCGTGGTCAACCTCACCGTTGCGATGTGCGTCATTCTGGTGATTGCGTTCCTCCAGAGCGTCCCCGAGGTGGGTATCGCCGTGTTCGGCATCTGGTCGGTGTTGCTCCCGCTGGCGATGTTCTGGACAGGGATCGAACTGCTGAGCGTCCGGGCGTTTTTCGTCATGGTGGCAGTGGTGTTCCCGCTCGGCCTCTCGCTGCTGACGCGCGTCGCAATCCGCCCAGTGAGCGCGGGCTGAACTCCTCGCCGGCGGCGACCTGCAAGGCGCTACTCCCCGCTGAGAACGGCCTCGCAGACGGCCTCGTGGATCGCCTCCCTGCGGCGGTGACTCCGCTCGGCGTCAAGCCTGACCGACAGCAGGTTCGTCTCCCCCGATCCGACGGCGTCGGAAAATGCGGATCGGAACGGGGCGAGCGCCTCGAACTGGTCGACGGGGAAGCCGTACAGCGCGCCGGCCGGCGAGAACTCCAGACCGTGTGGCGTCCGGAACTGCTCGGTGAACGGCGGATCGAACGACTCGACGGGGAGTTTGTGGAAGATGCCGCCGCCGTCGTTGTTCAGGAGGACGATCGTCGCGTCGACGCCGCAGCGCCGCAGCGCCAGCAGACCGTTCATGTCGTGGTAGAACGCCACGTCGCCGATGGCCAGGACGAGCGGGCCATCAGCCGCGCTGCCGGCCCCCAGTGCCGTCGAGGTGATACCGTCGATGCCGCTCACACCGCGGTTACCAAGGGTGCGCATTGGCTCCGCCCGCGGTTCGCCGAAGCGATCGAGGTCCCGCACCGGCATGCTGTTGGAGACGAACAGCGTCGTCTCAGGCGGGCACTCCGCGGCGACCGCGTTGAGCACTGCACCCTCGAACAGCGGCGCGTCCGGCTGACCCCGTCCGCCCCCGTCGTCGACCGATGTCGCTCCCTCGACTGCCGAGTCGATGGCGTCCCAGTAGCGGCGCTCCAGACGCTCGAACCGATTGCGGTAGTTCGCCGCTCCGCCCCCGTCCACCGCGTCGGCGACCGCGCTGGCCAGCCTGTCGGGCGCTGCAGCGACGAGATCCGTCGCGGTGAACTCCGCCTCCCGCCACCCGCCCGCAGTGTCGACGAGCACCTGCCGGGCGCCGGTTCCCGCCAGGTATTTCCGGAGTACTTTGGAGGTAGGCGAGGCCCCGAACCTGAGCACGAATTCGGGGTCCGGCACGGCGTCGGATGCGTCCAGATACGAGTCGTACCCCCCGCAGACTGTCGCGCCGTCGCAGTCGGTGTGCGCGCCGAAGCGGTGGCCCGACAGCGGGTCGGCGAGCACCGGAAAGCCGGTCGCCGCCGCGAGGTCGCCGAGCGTGTCCCGCGCCGGCGTCGGACGATCAGCGGGGCCGGTGACGATCAGGCCGCGGTCAGTTGTCTCGATGGCGGCCGCAAGGTCGGATACCGTCGTCTCCTGGGGCGCGAGGTCGCCACGGTCGGCCCGGACGAACGGCCCATCACGCCCTGTTGTCCCCAGTGGAGCGGTGTCACGCAGGTCCTCGGGGACATCGCCTTCGACCGGCGTCGGCTCCAGCGGCTTCCGGAACGGGACGTTGAGATGGACCGGACCGGGCGGCGTCCCCGTCGCCTCCACAACGGCACGGGCCGCAGTCACGCGCAACGACCGGAGCTTGCGTGGCTCGGGCTCCGGCTCGGCGAGCGTCCGGTACCACCGGACGGCGTCGCCGTACAGCTGCTCCTGGTCGGTCGTCTGGTTGGCGCCGCTGTCGTGCAGTTCAGGCGGCCGGTCCGCCGTCAGCAACAGCAGCGGCACCCGGCTCTCATTTGCCTCGAGCACCGCCGGGTGGAAGTTCGCCGCTGCCGTCCCGGAGGTACAGACGACTGGCGTGGGCGTTCCGGTCACGCGAGCCCGGCCGAGGGCGAAAAACGCCGCAGAGCGCTCGTCGAGATGTGAGAACGTCCGGATTCCGTCGTGGGCAGCGAACGCGACGGTCAGCGGCGTCGACCGGCTCCCGGGGGCGAGACAAACGGCGCCGACCCCGGCGGCGGCCAGCTCCGAGACCAGCGTCTCGGCCCAGAGCGTGTTGCGGTTCGGTGCTGTCATTGCAGTTCGTCCAGCACTGGCCGGTACTTCAGTTGCAGTTCGTCCCACTCGACGTCGGGGTCGCTGTCGCGGACGATGCCCGCGCCCGCGAACAGGCGGGCCTGCGTCCCGCGCGTGACGGCAGACCGGATCGCAACGGCGAAGGTGCCGTCGCCGTTGGCGTCGAACCAGCCCACCGGCGCCGCGTACCAGCCCCGCTCGAACGCCTCGGTTTCGCGGATCGTCTCAAGCGCCCGTTCCGGCGGGAGCCCGCCGACCGCCGGCGTGGGGTGCAGCGCCTCGACGAGCGACAGGACGTGTTCCTCGTGGGGTAGCGTCGCGCGGATCGGCGTTCGAAGGTGCTGGACGTTCGCCAGTTGCCTGACCCCCTGCTCGCTGGTCTCGGTGTCGTCGGTGAGCGCGGCGAGCTGTCGCTGGATCGCCTCCACGACCAGTTCGTGTTCGTGGGTGTTCTTCTCGCTGTCGCGGAGTTCGGTCGCGAGCCACTCGTCTTCGGCGCGGGTCTCGCCCCGGCCGATCGAACCGGCAAGCGCCTCCGTCTCGACTGCCCTCCCGCGAACGGTCACCAGTTGTTCGGGCGTCGCGCCGAAAAAGGAGCCGCCTGTCGCTGGTTCGAACAGGAAGCGATAGCAGCTGGGGTAGACGTCGCCCAGGCGCGCGAGCACGTCCGCGACGGCGACCGGCTTTCCGAGTTCGATCGACAGCGACTGTGCGAGCACGACCTTCCGGAGCTGCCCCTCGCGAATCCGGCCTATTGCAGCCGCGACCTGCCGGCGCCAGGCCGGCCGCGAGGGATCGTACTCCCGGCTGCGAACACCCGGCGGCGACGAGCGTGCGAACGTCGGGAGCGTTTCGAGTCGGCCCTGCCACTGATCGAGTCGCGCCGCGGCCCTGGCGCCTGCGTCGGGGCCCGTCGCGGCAGTGGTCAGCCACGTCCCGTCGCCGGTAACCGACGCCTGGACGGCCGGCAGGACGAACTTCGCGGCCGGGAAGCCGCGCCACAGCCTCACGGCGTCGCTGTCGGATCCGCTCGCCCCGTGGTCGTCGGTGAAGGCGAAGCCGCCGTAGAACCGGGGTCGCGCCCCGTCGGGCAACGGGTCGGGCGCGTCGAGCTTCCCGAACACTGTCTGGGCGCGACGCGACACCGCTTCGAAGCGGTCCGCACCGGATGCGGTGATGACCGCCGCAGTCCCACCGGCGACTGTTGTCCCGTCCGCGTCGGCCCAGACCAGGCGCGGCCGCTCGAAGAGGTCCACTACCGTGCGGACTGGTACGGCGTCGACCCGACAGGCGCGGGCGGCTACCCGGTCGGGCACCCCGCTGGCCGGTCGTCCCTCGCTCCGCGTCGAATCCATCCCGTGGCGGTTAGGACTCGCTCGGTATCAGCCTGACTATCTTTTGCAGCGTTTCCATAGGTGAATCGCGTGCGCTTGGTGGCGCAACCGCAAGATTTAGTCCACTCGGGGTCGAACGTCCGCTAACTCAATCGCTGAAACCAATCCGGAAACACTGGGGTCCTTCCCGCCGAAACGCGCCACCCGGCGCTCACAGTACCCCTGCCCCTGCGACACGGGATGGGGTGACGGCACGACTAATCCAACCCCGTCAGCGTGCGAGCCTGTCCACCGTGGCTCAAAGGACAGGCAGGCCGATGGCACGGCCCGTGTCCGTCCGCCGTCAAATGGCGGGCGGTCGCCCGACGCGGTCTCGGGCGCTGTGCGAGCGGATACCGTGTCCCTGTCGGGACGCCCAACACGCCACACCCTGCAAAGGGCCGAAGTACCGAGCACGAACCGGAGTACGCCCACGCGGCGGAAGCTTGCCACCGTTGGCGTCGGGACCGCCCCGACCCCAAGCGCGTGGAAACCTCGGCGTTTACGCCGAGGAGGATGTCATCAGGCGACGCCGTCGACCAGTTTCTCGATCTCGCCTTTGACCGCGAGCACGTCGAAGTCGTGATCCGGACGCATGCTGACGAAATCCAGGAAGCTCTCGGCTTCGAGGAGGACTTCTCCGGAGTAGTGTTCGTCAGCGGCCTCGACCGCGTCCCTGGCGCCAATGTCGGGGTCGAGAGCGGCGAGCGCACACGCGATGTCGTACGCCCGGGCGTCCTCGATCGCTTCGCCGTCGACTTTCGTCGCGTCGATGAAGTACACCTCGCCCTCGCGCAACAGGACGTTTTCGGCCCGGAGGTCGCCGTGGACCAGCCCCGCGTCGTGCATCGTCGCCAGCGCGCCGAACAGCGCCGGTGTGACGGCACTGATGCGGTCCTCATCGGCTCCGGGGCGTTGACGCCGAGGTCGCGCATCTGTCGGGTGGCGTCGAGTTCGTGTTCGGCCATCCCGACGGGAGTGCCGAACCGTTCGAAAAAGCCCTCGCTCCCGCTCGTGAACACGCCGATGTTGCGACCAGTCGTCAGCAGGCCGTGGACGAGCGTGTTCTGTGCGCTGATCACCTTGATGAAAAACTCCTCGTTGACGACCGCCGGGACTGACAGCCAGTTGTCGGTCTCCAGCACGCGGACCGACTCGAACGCCTCGCCGCGGCGGCTCGCCGCCTCGCTGGCGACCGCCTCGAGTTCGGCGTCCGACAGCTGCCCTCTGAGCAACCGGCGGATCGACATACCTCAACTCAGACTCGTCGTGGAATTAACTGTTGTGGAACCCCGCATGTAGCGGTCTGAACATCCAACGCCGTGCTCGGGAAAGCAGCCTCGCGGGACGTACCGGTGTTGCTCGTCCGCTCGGACACGCAAACAACTGTCGACAGGGTCGAGCAGGTCATCCGATCCGGCGCTCTACCGTAGTAAGCGGTTCTTTCTCCGCCGTGCACAGATGGATCACACTTATTTCTCTGCGGAGCTTACGTTCCAGTGGAGCCTTTCCAGGCTCCGTAGTGTCACACGTAGGGGCATCCGCCCCTTTCGTTCCCCTGTGTTCTGCTCGTCGGGAGCGACTGCTGTGAGCTACTCCTCCCAGTAGTATCGCGGCGCGAGCGTGAGGTAGGCGAGCGCGGCGAGGAGCAGCGCACGTGGAAAGGCGCGCTGCAGGGCCGTCGGGACGGCGATGGCTGCCATCTGAACGACGCCCATCAGCAGCGCATCGCGCGCCGCGAGCTTCGGGTAGGGAACCGGGGCGACCATCAGCACCGAGAGGACGGCGCCAGCGCCGAGTATCACTGGCACCGACGTGACGCCAGCGAGAAAGCCGGCGGCGAGGATCGAGGCCGCGAGCGTGTTCTGGATACCGGGCCGGTTCTCGTCCTCCCCGACGTACACCGTGTAGAGGACCGTTCGCACGAGCGAGAAGACGACGAACAGCGACGCCGCGCCGGCGGCGACGGCGTACAGCACCGGCTCCTCGGTCAGCGGCGCCCACTCCGCCCGAGCGACGGCGAACAGGAACAGCGCGGGGGCGGTGCCGAACGAAACGATGTCGGCCATCGAATCGAGGTACGGGCCGGCAGCCGTCCCCCCGAACTGCCGGGCCATGATCCCGTCGAGGCCGTCGGCGACTGCCGCGAGCAGGATCAGCCGCGCGATGTCCGCCGGTTCCCCGGTGATCGCGACAGTCATTGCGACGACGCCCAGCACCGCGTTCAACAGCGTCATCACGTCGGCGCCACCCAGCCGTTCGCGCACCCGCAGCGACATACACGCCACCTTGAGGAGCGAGTACAAGAAGGGTCCGGAATCGGATCTGCCTTAGCACCGCTGGGGCAACCCTGCTGCTGGTGTCGCTGCTGTACAACGCCTACGAGTTCGTCGAGGGCGAACAATGATATGCCCGCACGTCCCAGCCTGAAGGAAGGCCGATGGCAGGGAGACGCTACGACCAGGGGCGAGTCAAAGAGTACTGGCAACACGTCTGGGACCGGGAGGACGTCTACGAGTTCGACGATGACACAGAGGATCCGACGTACGTCCTCGGTATGTTCCCGTACACGTCGGGGAACCTCCACATGGGCCACGTCAGGAACTACACGATCACCGACGCGTACGCCCGCTACCGGCGGATGCAGGGCGAGGAGGTGCTGACCCCGATGGGGTGGGACGCGTTCGGCCTGCCGGCCGAGAACGCCGCCTACGAGCGCCGGACCGACCCCCGCGCCTGGACGCAACTGTGTATCGACCGCATGCGCGAGGGCATGGAGTCACTGGGCTTTGGCTACGACTGGTCGCGGGAAATCAGGACCTGTGACGCCGAGTACTACCGCTGGAATCAGTACTTCTTCCGGGAGTTCTATGAGGCCGGCCTCGTCGAGTACGAGGCCGCGACCGTCAACTGGTGTCCCGACTGCGAGACGGTGCTGGCAGACGCGCAGGTCGTCGAGGTGAGCGACGCCGACCCCCACGACGGGGACCCGTTCGACGGGACGGAGGTCTGCTGGCGCTGCGAGACGCCGGTCGATCGGCGGGAACTCGACCAGTGGTTTTTCACGATCACCGACTACGCCGAGGAACTGCTCGACGGCCTCGACGACCTGGAGGGGTGGCCCGAGAGCGTCCGGGAGATACAGCGCAACTGGATCGGCAAACAGGAGGGCGCACGCGTCGCGTTCGACGTCGAACACGCGGGCGATGGCGTGGACGAGGTCGACGTGTTCACGACGCGGCTGGACACGATCGCCGGCGCGACCTACCTCGCAGTCTCGCCGGAGCACGACCTCGCGGGGGCGCTCGCCCAGTCACACGAGGACGTCGCCGCGTTCATCGAGGCGGCGACAGCGGAGGCGGATGATGACGATGCGGCAGCGCGGAGCACGACCTCCCCTCGACGGTCGTCGTGGAACCCGCGGAGGATGACGGTAACGCCGGGGACCGGGACGACGCCGACGCGAGCGTCGCGGAGCCGTTCACCGACGAAGGAGTGCTGACCGGCAGCGGTGACCTCGACGGCCTCGACAGTCCGGCCGCCCGCGAGCGCCTGCTCGCTGACCTCGACGCGGCGTCGCCGGACACCACCTACCGCCTGCGCGACTGGCTGATCTCGCGGCAGCGATACTGGGGGACGCCGATCCCGGTCGTCCACTGCGGGGACTGTGGACCGGTGCTGGTGCCCGAATCGGAGTTGCCGATCGAACTGCCGGAGTACGTCCAGACGACAGGCAACCCGCTCGCGGAGTCCGCGGCGTTCGTCGAGACGACCTGTCCCGAGTGTGGCGGGCCCGCCGAACGCGAGACGGACACGATGGACACGTTCGTCGACTCCTCGTGGTACTTCCTGCGGTTTCTCTCGCCACACCGCGACGACGCGCCGTTCGACAGCGAGCGGGCGAACGACTGGCTCCCGGTCGACGTCTACGTCGGCGGCGAGGAACACGCCGTCCTGCACCTGCTGTACATCCGATTTTTCACCCGCGCGCTGGCAGACGTCGGCCTGCTGGACGTTCGCGAGCCCGTTCGACAGCTTATCAACCAGGGGACGGTGCTGCACAGCGGCGAGAAGATGTCGAAGACGAAGGGCAACGTCGTCAGCCCCCACGAGTACGGCGCAGAGACGACGCGGCTGTTCGTCCTGTCGGCGGCCCACCCGGAACAGGACTTCGAGTGGACCGCCAGGAGCGTCTCGACTGCGTACGACCTCCAGCAACAGCTGTTCGGGATGACCCAGTCGTTCGTCGAGCGGGCCGCAGTCCGCGACGAGCGCGAGTCCCACGACGAGTACGTGGCCCGGGAGGTCGACCGGACCGTCGCCGCCGTGACGGATCACTACGAGCGGTTCCGATTCCACCGCGCCGTGTCGGAGATCCGCACCCTGGCGGACCTGCTCGGCCAGTACCGCGAGTACGACACCCCGAACGAGCAGGTGTATCGTCGCGGCCTGCGCGTGCTCGCCCGGGTGGTCGCGCCGATGGCCCCGTTCCTCGGCGAGGAGATGTGGAACCTCCTGCGCGGCGACGGGCCGGTGACGACCACCCGTTGGCCGGAACCCGAGTCGACCGTCGACCGGTACGACGTCGAGCGGTCCCTGGTCGAGACGCTGCGCGACGACGTGCGTGAAATCTGTGACGTGGCCGGTATCCAGGATCCCGCGAGGATCGAGGTGGTCCTCGCGCCCGACTGGAAGTTCGAGGTCCGCGAGGTCGTCCGGGACAGCGACGACACCGAGGCCGTCGTCGGGACGATCATGGACGACGAGTCGATGCGGGCCATCGGGGAGCCGGTCCAGCAGTACGCGACGACACTGCAGAGCGAGCGCCGAGAGCTCCAGCCAGTCCTCTCGCCCGCCGACGAACTGGCGGTGCTCCGGCGGGCGGCGTGGCTGCTGGGCGACGAGTTCGGGGCCGAGGTGACGGTCCGCCAGGCTGACGATACGGGAGAGAGCGCGACGAAAGCCGATCCCGGGAAACCTGCGCTCTACATCGAGTGATCAGTCCGCTGGTGGGCACTCCCTGAATTTCACCAGTTATGGTCCTCCGCGTCAGGAACCGCCGAACTGATCCAGCCCGGACTGCTCGCGTTTCGTTCCCGGCGGTTCCGGCTTCCACGGCGACCGTTCGGCCCTGATCCGGTCCAGAGCGATGTGCTCGGAGTCATCGTGCTCGAACCCCGGACAGTCCGGACCGCAGTCGACCGCCGGCCGTACGGTCCCGCCTTTCCAGGGACAGACGGGCAGTCCGGCCTCGTCGGGGTCGATCCGCTCGCAGTCCGGGAGGTCGTAGGTGCGCCAGCCCTTCCCGTAGGCGCGCTCGGCGATCCGCCGACGGGCGCGGCGGAGTTCCCCGGGCGTCGCGATCCGAACCTCGGTCCGTCCGCTCGATCGGTCGAGAATCTCGACCCCGTGCTCGTCGGGCGACAGCGGCGCCGGCTCGCGCAGCACCTCCCGTTGGCCGCTCTCGGGGTCGAACCGCCAGACGCCGACCGCCTCCGGGATGCGGTTCAGGTGTGCGCCGGTGACGTGGGAGGCGGTCGCCAGCACGACTCTGTCCAGGACGCCGAGTTCGACGTCGGTCAGCAGTTGCGTCTCCAGCGCGCCGGGGCGGCCCAGATCCGGCTTGTTCTCGATCCCCACCAGCCCGCTGAACCATTCGGGGTACCGCGTCGTCTGCCGGACGTAGGTGCGACCGTTGCGGCGTTCACGCTCGAAAAAGCCACAGTCGACGGCGCGCTCGACCGCCGTCTCCGCCCGGTCGGGGTGGCAATCGAACGCGTCCTTCCAGTAGGTCGCGACGCCGGCGCCGACGTCGCTCTCGACTGCGGCTGGCGGGATCGTCTCCGGCGTGATCGCCTGCCGCTGAACGAACTCGGGGCCGGGGGCGACGCAGACCACGTCCATGACGCGCCGCCCGTGGACGCCCGTCGAGAGCTGGCGGCTCACGATGCCGTCCCGCTCTGCTTCCAGCTGCCTACAGAGCGCCAGTTCGAACGCGAACTCGGACACGACCCCCGTTACGGACTGGGGGTAGAAAACGACTGCGCGTCCGCGTCATCGGTCAGCCCGGAGAGAAGAGTACGCGCCCCCTCAGATCGAGCAGTCGATGCACTCGGTCTCCTCGATCGTCAGGTCGCCGTCGAGGACGACGCGGAGTTCGTCCTCGCCCAGCGGGATCCTGACGCTGATCCGCCAGGGGTCCGAACTCTCGACGGTGGCGTACTCGTCGTCGACGCACCACGGCAGCGTCCAGTAGGGCCGCTGCGAGAGGTCGATGCCGTGATCGTCGTAGAACGCGGCGACGGTCGCCTCGTCGAGCAGGACGAGGCCGACCGGCGAGCACAGCTCGTGGCGACACTGCTGGCAGACGTGCTCGGCCCGCAGCGAGACGTCCAGACAGCACGGCTCCTCTCGCTGGATCTCGGTGCTCATCTGGCCGCTGCACACCGGACAGACGCCGTCGGCGGCGAGACAATGCAGGTGTCGGACCCGCTCGTCGAACGCCGTCGCGATCTCCTCGGGCGTGCGATCGACCAGCCCGCCCGGCGGGAACGGGTACTCGCCGTGGGCTTTCCCGCAGTCACTGCACTCGATCCGGAGCTGCTCGTCACCGTAGGTGGCTTCGAGTTTGCCGCCACACCGGGTACACGCACCCTCGACCTCGAACGGCTCGACGTCGGGCTGGCGGGTGAACGTGCCCGCACGGATCGCCCGGATCACCTGTCCGCCGGCGAACCGCAGGTCGTAGCCGTCGTCGGTCTTGGCGACGAACTGTCCCGTGAGCTGTTTGAGGTGGTAGTTGAACTGCGCGCTGTCCGTGAGATCGACCTCCTCGAAGAGGTCGGAGAACCTGACCGGCCGGTCCTCGGCCCGCCAGAGGGCCTCCAGGATGTCCAGCCGCGTCTCGTTGGCGATAACCGACAGCGCCTCGGCTGGCGCAATCTCGTCGGCCTCGCCGGCAGTGTGATCCGAAATCCCGCTCATACGCACCGATTCCGTGGGAACCGACAAAAGTGTTCCCTGAACCGATTTTTTGTATACTATCTGATATATACCGCCGCACTCCCCCGAGCCTCATAGTGATTATTGCGATTGTTTTCTGAGTCACATCGTCGTCCCGGGAATGTCACGGGCTGAAACCGGTGGCTGACGAATCGACGGCGGTAAAGAGTCGTAAAGAGTCGCAATAATCAGTATCAGAAACGGCAGCCAGGTCAGTCGTCCTAGCCGTCCGGAACGGCCGCCGGGTCGCGCCGCCCATCCCGCGCCCCAGTCTCACCCGCTCCCGGGTCCGGAAACTCCCCGAGGGTCGTCTGTTCCGGCCGGGCGGAGGTGCCGGACACGACGTACGGCAACAGGATTTGGATCGCTTCGGCCGTCGCGATCAGCACGATCGGTGCCAGAAACAGCCCGTAGAAGCCGAACAGCGCCGGCCCCATGAGATACGCGAGGATGAGCAGCCCGTTGTGGGTGCGGTCACCGCTGAACTGCGCCCGGGCGAAGATGTCGGGGATGAAATCCAGGAAGACGGCGCTCACCACGAGCAGGACCCCGACGGGTAGCAACAGATCCGGAGTCCCAGCGGCCCACGCCCGCGCTCCGAGGCCGAACACGATGGGAACGTACACCAGTTTGATGCCGACCACCGGGATCAGCGTCGCGACGCCGACGAGGCTCCCCACCAGCGCGGGGTACGGCACCTCGATCGTCGACGGGACCAGGAGGTTGAACCCGTAGAACGTCAGTATTGCCATGATTCCGGTGACGAATATCGTCGCGATGTTGCCGAACATCGTCTCCGAGAGTTCGGAGTCGACCTCGACCACGTAGCGCCGCAGGACGCCGTCGTCGTCGAAGGTGTCGAGAAACCAGTCGACGAACGGCGGGCCGTCGACCAGCATGTAGTAGACGGCCGCGACGATGATCACCCCCTGAAAGAAGGTGCTCCCGACGGCACTCGTCGCAGTGACTGTCACATCGAGCAGCACGTCGACCGACGGCAGCGACTCCGTCTCGGACAGCAGCGTTTCGAGTTCCGCGGCGTCGAGTTCTGCGACGTTCAACTCCTCGACGATGCGAGCCCGTGCCGATTCGAGGAGCCCTCTCGACTGCAGAAACGACTCGAGTTCGGCGGCGGTGACAGCGACCGTGTAGGTCAACAGCACCAGGAACGGCACCCCGAACAGGACCAGCGACAGGACGGCCCGCAGACTGCGTGGCAGTCCGAACCGATCGAGAAAGCAAAAGATCGGGCGCACGGCGTAGTAGAGGAACACCGCAAACACGACGGGGGCGATGAACGCCACCACGGCGTAGGCGACGACGAACAGCAGCGCCAGGATCGCCAGCCCGATCACAGCACGCCGCTCTCCTTCGCGGTTGATTTCCATGTCGGTACGCTTGCTTGCCGATTGTATAAAAACCCCCAGCCGCGTTCGGTCCCGAGAGACGCGACCGACAGCCTGGGATCACAACAGTTTTCGACCGTCGCACCCGCGTATCCACCGATGACCGCCTACACTGCAACGGTGACCGTCCGGCTGAAAGCGGGGGTGCTCGATCCCGAGGCCGAGACGACACAGCGCGCGCTGGAGCGGCTCGGGTTCGACCTCGTGGATCTCCGGTCGGCCGACCAGTTCGAGATCGACCTCCAGGCCGAGGACGCGGACGCGGCCCGCGAGCGGGTCACCGACATGACCGAACGGCTGCTCGCCAACCCGACGCTGCACGACTACGAGGTGACCGTCGAGGCACAATGACCGTCGCTGTCATCCAGTTCGGTGGGAGCAACTGCGACCGCGACACCGTGCGGGCGCTCGACACCCTCGGCGTCGACGCTCAGCTCGTCTGGCACGAGGACGGTCTGCCCGCCGATACGTCAGGTATTGTCCTCCCGGGTGGGTTCTCCTACGGCGACTACCTCCGCGCCGGCGCGATGGCGGCCCGCTCGCCGATCCTCGCGGAGGTGCGCGAGCATGCGGCGTCGGGAACGCCGGTGCTGGGCATCTGTAACGGCGCCCAGATCGGCTGCGAGGCGTCGCTGACGCCGGGCGCGTTCACGATCAACCGGAGCGCGCGCTTTCAGTGCGAGCGCGTTCACCTGCGGGTGGAGAACGCCGAGACGCCCTGGACAAGCCAGTACGAGGCGGGGGAGGTACTAGAGTTCCCGATCGCTCACGGCGAGGGCCGGTTCGAGATCGCCGACGACCGCCTCGAGCAACTCGAAGCGGCGGATCGCGTGCTGTTCAGGTACTGCAGGCCCGACGGCGAGGTGACCGACGCGGCGAACCCGAACGGCTCGAAACACAACGTCGCGGGGATTACCGGCGAGTCGGACCACGTCGCGGTGATGATGCCCCACCCGGAGCGCTGTTCGCTGTCGGACCTGGGCGGGACGGACGGGCAGGCCATCCTCCGCACGTTCGCGGACGGGTAGCCCGATCGCTGGCCCCAGCGGGAACGTCTAGGCCGAACGGAACAGTCCACTCCAGTCGGAGGGCGGCGGCTGTCTCCCGGGAGACGGCTGCACGACACCCGGGGGTCGTCCCGCAAAGCTTTTTCCTGTCGGATATCTTGATACGTACAATGACCGGCCTGGCAGCGTTGCTCGACGAGATCGTCGGCGACATCGATGCACTCCTGCTGTTCACGCGGGACGCGTCGACGTTCGATCTGTTTAGTGACGAGGAGACGACCATGATCGTCGTCGCGAAGGACAACGCCGTCGGGGCCGACAACTTCGTGATGCTGCCACTGGAGTTCACCAACGTCAACGGCCGCATCCGGTTCGGGCTCGAAGGCGCCATCAGGCAGGAGCTCGTCGCCGAGGGCGACGAGGTCGTGTGTCTGACCACCTCCTTCGAGGAGAACCGCATCGACACTGTGGTGCGGGTCCGCGCCGACCAGTTCACACAGACGGGTATCTACGATCTGTTCACCAACTCCCGGGCGGACGCCGACGTGGTCCGGGACGTGTTCGAGGTGGCGATCGAACTCGGGAGGAAAGGCCAGAAGGGCAAGCCGGTCGGCGCGCTGTTCGTCGTCGGCGACGCCGGCAAGGTGATGAACAAGTCACGGCCGCTGTCGTACAACCCCTTCGAGAAGTCACACGTCCACGTGGGCGACCCCATCGTGAACGTGATGCTCAAGGAGTTCTCGCGGCTCGACGGCGCGTTCGTGATCTCCGACGGCGGCAAGATCGTCTCGGCGTACCGCTACCTGGAGCCGGCGGCAGAAGGGGTCGACATCCCCCGAGGGCTGGGCGCGCGCCACATGGCCGCCGGCGCCATCACGCGTGACACGAACGCGATCGCGATCGTGCTTTCCGAAAGCGACGGGATGGTACGGGCGTTCAAAGGAGGCGAACTCATCCTCGAACTGGATCCGGAGGAGTACTGATGCAACCGAACTGGCCGGACCTGATTCGCAGCCTCTTCTCGCAGGAAACCGCTTTCACGCTGGCGGTCACCATCCTGATCGTCGGCGTCGTACTCTCCTATCTCGTCTGGCGGTGGACCCACCTGCTCCTCGAACGGACGGGGATCAAATCCGCGATCCAGGGAACGACGTTCGAACGGACGGCCCAGCGCTTTGGCACCTCGACGGCCGGCATCTTTGGGCTGTTGCTTGCGGGGTTCGTCTACGTCGGGACCCTCATCGTCGCGTTCCACATCACCAGGCTGCTAAACGTCGAACTGTTCTGGTCGCGGATCACCGGCTACCTCCCCCGGTTTTTCATCGCAGTGCTGGCCATCGGCTGCAGTCGGTGAAACTGCCGGAGACCTCTGTGATCCCGAAGCTGGTGAAGTACAGCATCTTCTATATCGCTGCCCTCATCGCCCTCGCGCAGATCGGCGTGGCGACGACAGCACTGCTGGTGTTGCTGGCCGCCTACGCCTTCGGCGTTGTCTTCCTCGGCGGCCTCGCGTTCAAGGACCTCCTGATGGCAAGCGCCGCGGGCATCTACCTGCTGCTGTCCGAACCGTACACGATCGGCGACGAGATCCGGGTCGACGAGAAGCGCGGCATCGTCCAGGAGGTCGACGTGTTCGTCACGCGCATCGAGTCCGAGGACGAGGAGTTCGTCATCCCGAACCAGCAGGTGTTCCGCTCCGGGGTCGTCCGCATCAGAAACTGATAGTGATTGTTGTGATTATTTTCGGAGTCGCATCGCATTCTCGGGAGTGTCACGGGCTGACACCGGAGTCTGATGGGTCGACAGCGGTAACGGCTCACAACAATCACTATGATACTGTCGGACGTGACTCTGTGGAACGGCAAGACACGAAATCGACGTGACACTGTGGAACGGCAAGACACGAAATCGGGATCGAAAACAGCGCAGTCACGCAACAATCAGTTCCGCCACAGAACGTGCAGCAGTCATCCCTGGAAGCGGCTGGAACGTGCCGGCGGATTTGGCGGCGTTACGCTTCGTCGGTCGTCGTGTCGGTTTCCGTGGTCGTACTCTCCTCGAGATTCGCGTCTTCGTCCAGCCCCATGTCCTCCTCGTCGTCGAGGTCCATGTACTCGTTGTCGCCTTCGGAGAGATCGGCCTCCGGATCCATCGCCTCTTCCATCTCCTCGAGTTCCTGTTCGACCTGCTGGCGGCCTTTCTGGAACTCACCCATCGCCTGACCGGTCGAGCGAGCCAGCTTCGGGATCTTGTTCGCGCCGAACAGCAGCACCGCGATCAGCAGGATCACGACCATCTCCATTCCGCCGGGCACAGGGGCAAACAGCGGGACTGTTGTACTTGCCATCTCTACCTTCTCTTTGCCAACTGCCGATTATAGTCTTTTTGGACTGTCCGGCCATCCTGATGTTCGATCTCAGCAGCAACACAAACCGCGAACTCGTCAGAACGTACGACGTCACGATGGATTTCGACCGCGTCGGCGTCGAGGACGTCGCCAAGCGCGCGGTGTTCGTCGTCGACCGGGGACCATCACCTACTCGTGGGTGTCGGACGATCCTGGCGTGGAACCGGAGTACGACGAAGTCGAGGCGGCGATCCCACACGTTTTTCACCAGTCCTATCGTAGAAACGACGAATGAGTACCGAGGAATCCGACGACGAGAGTGCCGACAGTCGATCCCGGTCGTACGATCCGGCGGCCGATCACCCATATCCCGACGAGCGTCTCAACGAGGTCCTCTCGGTTCTGGACACCGACGAGGAGGTCACTGCCTACCTCGAGGCGCAGAACGTCAATCCCGTCAAACGCAAACGCTACAACGACCACGGGATCAAGCACATCGAAATTGTCCGCAACAGGGCGCTCCAGCTGTACGAGCTGCTGAAACGCGACGGCGTCCAGTTCAACGGCGCGACACAGCAGGGACTCGAGGAAGCCGACGAGCCCGTCATCATCGCCCTGGCCGCGGTGCTGCACGACATCGGGCACGTCGTCCACCGCGACGCCCACCCCTACTACTCGATCCCGCTGGCCGCGGACGTCATGGATCGCATCCTCCCGGAGTTTTACGACATTCCCGAGCAGGTCCGGGTCAAGGGGGAGGTGCTGCACGCGATTCTCTGCCACCACACCGAGGAGGAGCCGCTGACGCTGGAGGCGGGCGTCGTCCGGGTGGCGGACGCCCTCGACATGGAGCGCGGGCGTTCCCGCGTGCCCTACGAACAGGGCGGTCGCGGCATCAACACGGTTTCGAGCCAGGCGATCGAACGCGTGTCGCTGCGCGCGAACGAGGACTGTGCAGTGTTGATCGAAATCGAAATGAACAACGCAGCTGGCGTCTTCCAGGTCGACAACCTCCTGAAGGCCAAGGTCAACGACTCCGGACTCGAGGGTCACCTCCGCATCGTCGCGCTGAACACTCGCACCAGCGACGATCGGATCGTCGAACGGATCGAACTGTAAAACGAAGAGGTAGTTTCAAGGTTTCCCTTCGTGAAATAACCACATGGCCGGCGAGATCGAGGACGTCGACGAGTCGATTGCGACCGGTGTCGGGCTGTACGCGCTCAGCGACGCGACTCTCCACGATGCCGCCAAAGCTGCCGGCGTGACCAGCTGGGAACTCGAGGAGGCGATCGTCGAGGCAGGGCTTGGGGAGGCGTTCGGGATCGACGGGGAAGCCGACGTCACTGCGGAGATCGACCGGTTGCTCGACGAGCAACTGTAGCGCCGGCGACAGGCCAGAGGGCAGGTCAGTCGGTTTCCGCGAACGTCAACGGCTCGGCAGCGTCACGTATCCCCGCGAGCAGCTCTCCGGGCGATGTATCCTGCTCCCCGACGAGCGTGAGGTGGCCCATCTTCCGGAGGTGGTACACTTCCCGCTTGCCGTACCAGTGCACCGAGAGCCGATCTGTCGAGAGCGGCCGTTCGACGCCGGTCAGCCTCGCCGGCTGCCGCCCGTCAACGTCGCCCAGGATGTTCTTCGACGCCGTCGGCGCACGCCGCCCGGTCGACCCCAGCGCCAGCCCCGTCACCGCCCGGAGGTGCTGTCCGAACTGCGAGGTGTGACAGCCCTCGATCGTCCAGTGCCCGGAGTTGTGGGGCCGGGGTGCGATCTCGTTCAGGAGGATCTCGCCGTCGCTCGTCTCGAACAGTTCGATCCCGTAAACGCCGCGGCCCTGCATCACGTCCAGCACGTCACGCGTGACCGCCCTGGCGCGCTCGCGGACCTGTTCGGAAGCGCGCGCCGGCGAGACGGTCTCCCGGAGGATCTCTGCCTCGTGGATCGTCTCAGTGACCGGGAACGTCGTCCGTTCGTCGGCGCCGAGACAGCCCATCACCGCGAGTTCGCGCTCGTAGTCGACGAACTCCTCGACCATTGCCGGCCCGTCGATGGCGTCGAACGCAGCCTCGACGTCGCCGGGCTCCGCCACCGGTACGTTGCCGCGCCCGTCGTAGCCACCCTCGCGAGCCTTCAGCATGGCCGGGTAGCCCAGCTCCGCCAGGGCGCTCCGGAGTTCGTCCGCCGAGTCGACGGCGCGGAACGCCGGCACCGGCACCCCGGCCTCGGCGAGGCGGCGTTTCTGGACCAGCTTGTCCTGGATGATCCGCAGCGTCTCCGGGTGCGGGTGGACCGGCGTCCCGGTCTCCTCGCCGACGGCGTCCAGGACGTCCGGGTCGGCGAGTTCGATCTCGTATGTCAGGTAGTCGGCGCGCCGGGCGAGTTCGCGGACGGTCGCTTCGTCGTCGAACTCCCCGAGGACCTGGTCGCGGACCGCCGGGGCGGCCGGCGCGTCCGGGGTCGGATCGGAGACGATCAGCTCGATCCCCAGCGGCGAGGCCGCCTCGCCCAGCATCCGGCCGAGCTGGCCGCCGCCGACGACCCCCACGGTCGTTCCTGGCGAGGTGAGTTCCATGCGGCGAGGTTCCCCACCCGACGAGTAAAACGTTCCCGTTTGGTCGCGCGCCGACCGATCCGCGAGGCAGCTCAGGTCCAGGACTCGTGGGTGTACACGACCAGCTCCCTGCCGATCGTCCGGGTGTAGTAGACCTCCTTCTCGTAGGACGCCTCGATGGTCCCTTTGGGCACGGTCGGGTCGTCGGGAACGGCGAAGATCACCGGCGGCGGATCGTTCTCCACGGCGCTCCTGAGGTCGGTCGCCGAGCGCTCGCAGTCGACCGTCGCGTCCGCGACCGCGAAGTACCAGTTCATCGGCTGGCTGTTCGACCACACCGAACAGTTCGGCCTGACGTCCCAGAATGCAGTGCCGGACCGTTTCGAGACGAGCGCCTCGTTGGTGTCGTAGGCGTCCCCGGAGGGGCCGTAGTACAGCACGGCAGGCGGAGCGCCACCCGCCGCCGCACGGTCGAGCGTCTCGACGACCGGATCGAGATCCTCGTGCGGCTGTGCGTACTGGACCAGTTCGTTGTCGTCGGCCGTCGGGTTGCGGTAGACGTCGTCGGCAGCGGTGACGCCGACCTGCAGGGCTGCGAGCAACAGCACCACCGCGAACACGGCCGCAGCGAGGTCGTCACCGTCGACCCGTGCAGCCATCGCCTCACGGTAGAGCCACGCGACGCCGACGGCAGCCGGGACGGCGAGCGGCACGACGACGTGCGTCGCCACCCACGCCCAGGCGCCCTGGATGTCCGTCCCGAGCGGGTATCCCATCAGCGACGCCACGCCGCAGTACGTCATGAACATCACGAGCCAGCGGGGCTCGTCCCGGCCGTAGCGCTCGAGTGCGACGCCCAGAACGGCGAACGCTACCAACACCGTCGCGTTCGTCGACAACACGCCCAGGAACCCTTCGACGAACTCCAGATAGGTGTCCAGCGTGCGCTCGGAGGACTTCGCGAACCAGTCGGCGTACCCCTCGTACGCGCCGGTGAGCGTGTCGTTGACGAACGCAGGGAACGTCCCGGGCTGGCTCAGCACCTCGCCGAGAGTCACCTGACTGCTGTCGCCGTCCAGGTACGGCTGCCGTCCCCTGACGCCGGCCCCGCGATCCGCGAACACGAACAGCGCCGTCGCGAGTGCAACCACGACGACGCCGGCGAGTTTCGATCCGATCAGCCCGGTTCGCTTCGCCCCAGCACGGAGCGTCGATCGGTCGTATCCCCTGCTGTCGCCGTCGGTTCTCCCCGCGGCTGCGGCGAGCGTCGCCTGGCCGCGACTCCCGAATCGCCGCAGGCTGTGCCACCAGCCCCCGAACCGTGTGCTGCGGAGGCGGCCGGCGCCGCTCGTCCCGCTGGCGGGGCTGTGGAGCCACTGGTCGGCGACCAGGACGGCTGCGCCCGCCCAGGTGGCGAGGTAGATGACCGCGTTCTCCTTCGACCCGAACCCCAGCGCGACGAACAGCCCGGCGCCGTAGAGGTAGCGATACCGGCGCGTGTCGGCGAACCGGAGCAACAGCCCCAGGGCGGTGACCATGAACGCCGCGACGAGCACGTCGCTGCGCATGAACCGCGAGAAGTACAGCAACACCGAGTTGAACGACAGGAACAGCGCGAGCGCGACGGCCTCGGAGTCACGGAGATGGCGACGGTACAACAACGCCGCCATCGGCAGTAGACCCCCGACGAGCGCGACGGGAAGCCGTGCCGCAGTGTCACCGACGCCAAGCGGTTCGAACAGCCAGCGCGCCGCGATCTGGACGAGCGGGCCGTGCTCCTCCCAGTGGTAGCCAAACGATCCCGTTTCGGCGTAGTACTGCGCCCAGTAGGCCACCCGCGCCTCGTCCCAGTGGGCCGGCCTCGCACCCAGCAGTACCAGCCGGGCTATCAGTGCAGCGACGGTGATCGCCAGGACGGCCCGGAACAGCGTCAGGCGCTCGACGCGCTCGATCGGCCCCTCCACGTCCGTCCGGTGGCGGCCATCTGACTCCCAGTCCGCATCCGCGTCGCCCTCGTCGCTGGCGTCGCCGCCACCGCTCATACTCCACGGCAGAGGGGGGTCGGTTAGAACGGTTTCGATATCCCTGGCACAGCGGACCCGGCCGGTGGGCAGCACGGCCGCCGGCGCGGCCGTGTAGTGCTCATACACCCGGACGTGACTCTACTAGACGTCAGGACACGATATCAACGAGTATCGGCCCTGATAGTGATTGTTGTGACTCGTTACCGCCGTGTATTCGCCAGACGCCAGTTTCGGGCCGTGAAACCGCCGCTACTGCGATGTGGTGCCGAAAATCATCACAACAATCACTATGAAAGTCCCGAGTTGTGTCGAGATGACTTAACAAATCACGTCCGGGTGTATATGTGCGGCGGGACCGAAGGACCGCTGTGATCGTCGTCGCGACGGAGGATTTCGAGGTCTACCACGACGTGGTGACAGCGCTGCGCGAGCGCGGCATCCCGTTCACGACGGTGGAACCGGGCAACGAACTCCCCGCGAAAGCCGCGGTGGTGATAACCGGGGAGGGCGAAGCGTCGGCGTTAGACGTGGACGTCCCCGTCGTCGAAGCCGCCGGGGGCACGCCGCGGGACGCCGTCGAGGAAGCGATCGCTCACCTCCGTGGGGGCGGCGGACGACGGATCGTCGGGATCGACCCGGGCGAGACGCCCGGTATCGCTGTGCTTGACGGTGACGTCGTCGTCGCGACGTTCCAGGTGCCGCCCGAGGAGGTACCCGCAGTCGTCCACCGCGAAACGGCCGACGCCGAGGACCCGCTGGTCCGCATCGGCGACGGCGCGCGCCTCGTCGGCGCCCGGATCATCGACAACATCGAGGACGCCCCGGTGGAACTCGTCGACGAGACCGGGACGACGCCGTACCTGGGCGAGGGTGCGCGCGGCGCCGGCGACATCCTCGCAGCAGTGAACATCGCCAGACTGGAGGGCGAACTCGTCGAGTCCCGGGAGATCGCCCCGACGGAGGGCGAACTCGATCGGATCAAGGAGCGCTCGCGCGAGGAGAGCGCGACCAACCGGACCATCGGCAGCGACCTCGCGCGCCGCGTCGCGCTCGGCGAGCTGACGATCGAGGAGGCGCTGGACGCGCACCTGGACGATGAGTAGCCCTAAAAGGGGTCGTCGACGGTGCTGCCGCGTTACAGGTTGGCGCCGTCGTTGACCGACATGTCGGCGTGCAGTTCCTCGCGGAGCGCGGCGTGGACGTGGCAGATGTTCTCGGCGCGGCCGACGACGTCGTCGACGCTGTCGCCGAGCGACTCCTCGACGTGGATGTCGAACGCGATTGATTCGAGGTCGTCATCCTCGTCGAGGTCGGCCGCAACGTCGACCTGGATCGTTCCCAGGTCGTCGAACCCTTCCTTGTCGGCGCCGACGCGGAACGCCGGGATGAAACAGGAGGCGTAGTCGGCAGCGAGTACCTGGTTGGGGTCGGGCCCCTCCTCGCCCGTCGCGTCGATCGTCAGCTCCCAGTCGCCGATCCGGTTGCTGGTCGAGAACCCTTCCGGGCTGGTGCTGGTGACTTGGATGTCTGGCATACCCGTCTGAAGGGGCGCCCCGCTGAAAACAGTGTGTTTAGCTACAGATGTTGCCCGCACCTGCCCACCGTGTTGGGTCGTCCGCTCGCGCCCCGTTTGCCGCCCTACAGGTGCGCTTCGAGGTCGAACGTCTCGTCGCCGTCCAGCACGATCGCCTCGGCGCCGGGCGCGTTGCCCTCGATCGCCCGCTCGAACTCCCCGGTGTCGATCTCGATCGGCGGGAACGTGTCGTAGTGCATCGGGAACGCGTAGTCGACGTCCAGCCCGTCGCGCATCTCGGTCATCAGCGACGTGTCCCCGGCGTGGAAGAAAGTGGTCGACTCCTCGTCGGCGACCTTCGCGGGCCTGGTGTCGGAAACGATGAAGCTCGCGGGCATCCCGCCGGAGGCGCCGTACGTCGTCTCGATGCCGTTCGTGTGATCAGCGCGGTGCATCGTCACGAACGCGTCGCCGACCTCGACGGTGCCACCGAGGTTCATGCCCATGCCGCCGACAGCGTCGAAGTCGCCGGAGTTGTCCCGGCAGTACTCGACCAGTTCAGGCGTCGCGACAAGCGTCGTCCCCTCGTAGCGGTCGACGTCGCCGACGTGGTCCGCGTGCCCGTGGGTCAACAGCAGGTAGTCGGGATCCAGCCGGTCGGGATCGGCGTCCGTCTTGGGGTTCTCGAAGAACGGATCGATCAGCAGGCTCGTACTCCCGACTTCGACGTGCCACGTCGAGTGGCCGTGCCAGGTGAGTTGCATTGCGTCCACTGCTACTCCCGATTCGCACTTAACGCTGGTTGTCATACTGCCGGACGTGACTATGTTACTCCGAGTGATGCTCGGACTGGGATTTTCGGTTGTCTTAGATGCTGAGCGCTATCCGGATGGTAACGGAATCACGTCCGGCAGTATCAACCCCGAGCACGGTCCTCGGCGTCACTCCCTGGTCGCGGCCTCGTAGCGGCGGACGATGTCCTCCGCCTGTGCGATCAGCGGCGCGTCGACCATCTCGCCCTCGACCGCGAACACGCCGACGTCGTTCGCCGCGGCCTCGTCGCGGGCGGCCAGCACCTTCCGCGCCCACTTGACGTCCGCCTCGTCGGGCGTGAACGCCTCGTTGATGATCGGCACCTGCCCCGGATGGATCGCCATTTTGCCGTCGAACCCCAGGTCGCGGCCGAACGCCGCGTCCGCGGCCAGCCCTTCGTCGTCCTCGTAGTCAGTGTAAAGAGTGTCGATGGCATCGACGCCAGCGCTGCTCGCGGCCAGCACCGTGTGCTCGCGCGCATGGAGGATTTCGGTCCCTTCCTGGGTCCGCGTCGCGCCGACGTCTGCAGCCAGGTCCTCGGCGCCGAGCAACACCGCGTCAGTCGGGCCGGCACTCGCGATCGACTCCGCTTTGAGGACGCCGTCCGCCGTTTCCAGCAGGGCCAGTATCGGCAGCTCCTGCCCGTGTTCAGCCAGCAGGTCCGCGAGGTCCTCGACGGCAGCGCTGGAGTCCACCTTGGGGAGCATCACGCTGTCGACGGCGGTCGCAACACCGTCGCCGAAGACGGCTTCGATGTCCCGCTCGCCCCCATCGCCGATGGGGTTGACGCGAACGCAGAGCTCCGGGTCCGGGTCGAGTTCGGTGACGGCCTCCCGGACCGCCTCACGGCCCGCCGCCTTCTTCGCCGGGGCGACGGCGTCTTCGAGGTCGAACACGATCACGTCGGCGCCGCTGTCGGGCGCCTTCCCCAGCAGCGACGGCTGATCACCGGGCGAGAACAGCACCGTTCTCCGAACCATGCGGAGCGTTCGGCTGGCACCGGTTTAGGCGTGGCGCTCCATCGAGGGGGCGGCGTATGCGGGGCGTCAGACATCCTCCGCTCCGAAGAAGTCTCGCCACCGATTCCGGCGAACGACGGCTTCGATGCCGCCGAAGAAGATTTATGCGGGAACGTCGAAGGACTCATCAAGAGGTTTGAGACGTGGCACGGAGTGAAAGACAGGAGCAACCTGTGAGCGACGAAGAATTCGAGTCGATGCCCGAACGCATCAGCAGCCACTTCGACCGGGTACGCGACCTGTTGGAGCAGGAAACCGACGATTCCGACGTCTGAGTGCGGCCTTTTCTTGTAGACGGGTTTCCTGCGCCCGGTCTGCTTGGAGGCGGAAGGTTAATTCGAGAAGTATTTGGCGACATTCTCGGGGCCGGTTGGAGCACCTCAGATGCCGACTGATTCTCGAAGGTTGTTTCTGAATAGAATCACCGTGTTTTCAACAACTGTTATTCCAGTCCGCGGCCTACCGCGGGACATGATCAGGGGCTCGGAGATGGCGGTCGTCGACGGGAACGCCGAGGCGCTGGGGGTGCCGCAGAAACAGCTCATGGAGTCGAGCGGCAACGCGATCGCCGACGCCGTCAGGGAGCACGCGGCGGAGGGTGCCGACGTGTGCATCGTCGCGGGCCGTGGCAACAACGGCGGGGACGCGTTCGTCGCCGCCCGGTTCCTGGACGACTACGACGTTCGGGTCCGCCTGCTCGGCCGCGCGGAGACGATCAGTACGACCATTGCCCGCGAGAACTGGGACGCGCTGCAGGCTGCAGCGTACGACGCCAGCGAGTGGCGCGACTCGTCGGCAGTCGACCTCGGCTCGCCGGACGTGCTCGTCGACGCGATGCTCGGCACCGGGATCAGCGGCAACCTCCGGGAGCCGGCGGCGACGGCCGCCGCGGCAATCAACGACAGCGACGCCACCGTCATCTCGGTCGACGTCCCCTCCGGCCTTGACGCCGAAACCGGCGAACTGGCGGCGAACGCGGTCGACCCGGATCACGTCGTCACCTTCCACGACACCAAACCCGGGCTGGCCGACCTCGACGCGTCGGTGACGGTCGCAGAGATCGGCATCCCTGCAGCAGCGACCACGTTCGGCGAGCGCGGCGACCTCCAGCGCTCAGGGCGGGCGCGGACCTCGTACGCGTGACGTGTCCAACGTCCGTTGCGCACGAAGTGCAGGGGTACAGCGAGGATATCATCCTCCGGCCGGTCCAGGGGACGGAGTTCGAACCCGGACACGTCGGTCCCGTCATGGAGTTCGCGGCGGAACACGACGCCCTCGTGATCGGACCGGGCCTGGGGGCGGCCGACCCGGTGCTGGAAACCGCCGAGGCGGTCATCGAAGCTTACGACGGGACGGCGGTCGTCGACGCCGACGCCCTCCAGGTCGTGCCGGGAATCGAGACTGACGCGACGCTGATCTGTACGCCCCACCAGGGCGAACTGGTCAAGATGGGCGGCCGACAGGTCGACGACTGGCGCGAACGTATGGAGCACGTCGAGTCCTTCGCGTCGGAGCTGGGGCACACGGTCCTCGTCAAAGGACGGTACGACATCGTCTCTGATGGCGAGACCACCCGCGCGAACCGGACGGGTAACCCCGGAATGACCGTCGGCGGCACCGGTGACATCCTCGCGGGGGTGACCGGCGCATTCGCCGCGACGCAGGAGCCGATTCACGCCGCGGCGCTGGGCGCCTACGTAAACGGGCGCGCTGGCGACATCGTCGCCGACCGACGCGGCTACGGACTCATTGCCAGCGAACTTCCGGACGTGATCCCGGACGCGATGAAACGCGCTCCGGAACACCGCTGATCGGCTGTCTGCGACCGTGGATCAGACCGAAGCACCCGTCTCGACTAGCGAACTGGCTTTCGAGCGGGACTGTTCGACGACTGCGGGGCGGGCCTCGAACTCGATGACGACGTTGTCGCCGTAGGAGACGCTCTCGACGTAGGCGTTGTCGTGGATCCAGGAGACGACGCTCATCGTCTCGTCGGTCATCGGCAACACCAGCCGCTCGGTCTCCAGGGGCGGGAGCTCCTCGTGGATCCGCCCGCGGAGCGTCTCGACGTTCCGGCCGGTGCGCGCGCTCACGATCACCGGGTTCGGCGCGAGCG
The DNA here is from genome assembly GCA_003021015.1 of Halobacteriales archaeon QS_4_66_20. GTDB lineage: Archaea > Halobacteriota > Halobacteria > Halobacteriales > Haloarculaceae > Halovenus. Next base: position 29,720 of record PXRK01000020.1, read on the forward strand.
CGGACAGCGCCTCGCGTTTTTGCTGGAGTTCCTCGTCGTCGACCAGGTCGGCCTTGTTCAGTACCGTCACGATCGGCGCCTCGTTGCGCTCGTACAGCGTGTCGTGGCTCGTGACCAGTTTCTCGCGGATCTCCTCGACCGGCTCGCTGACGTCGACGACCAGCAGTACGAGGTCCGCGAGGTACACGGAGTCCAGCGTGGATTTGAACGACTCCACCAGCCAGTGTGGGAGATCCGAGATGAACCCGACGGTGTCGGTCACCAGTACGTCCCGGCGGTCGATGTCCGCCTTCCGGGTCGTCGTCCCGAGCGTGGTGAACAGCCGGTCTTCGGACTCGGCGGTCGTCTCGATGTCGGGGTGGGTGTCCTCGTTCTCGTCGACGTCGAGGTCGGCAGCGAGCCGCCTGAGCAGCGTCGACTTGCCGGCGTTCGTGTAGCCCGCCAGCGCGACCAGATCGAACCCGGATTCGCGGCGCTGCTCGCGGCGGTGCTGGTCGGTCTTCTCGATCCGTTCGAGTTCGTCGCGGATGCGCGAGATGCGGGCCTTGATGTCGCGTTCGCGGCTCTCGTCGTACTCGCCTAGCCCCATGAACCCGGGGCGCTCGTCGCGCTTGGCGAGGCTGGCTTTCGCCTCCGCCCGCGGGAGTTCGTAGCGCAGTTCCGCGAGTTCGACCTGGAGCTGTGCCTTCCGTGTCTGGGCACGCTGGCCGAATATCTCCAGGATGAGCCGGAAGCGGTCGATCACCCGGACGCCATCGGGGAGCTTGTTCCCGATGTTGAACGTCTGGTACGGGCCGAGTTCGTTGTCGACGATCACCGCCGTCGCGTCGGTCTCGACGACGCGCCGAGCGATCGTCTCTACTTTCCCCTCCCCGAAGTGGTACGCCGGGTCCTCCTCGCGCGTCTGCGCCACGACGTCGCGGACGTCGTAGCCTGCTGCGTGCGCGAGGTCCAGAATCTCGTCGGTGCCGGGCGTCCCCGACGCGACGCGCTTTGCGACGACGGTCCGTTCTCCGGGTTGTGCTCGTTCCGTCACTCAGCTGACTCTACGATTCGCTCCTATAAAAAGGTCCGAGGTGAGGGCAGGGTGGCGGTAAAGAGTCACGCACGACCGTATCGAGGAGTGAGCAAATGACACAAATTAGTCGTCGGCATTGCTCGGGGTTGCAGACCGCGAGGGCTGGGTTTCGGGGCGGCTTCTGGCCGACCAGAAGGCGACGGTCGTCGCAAACACCAGCGAGCCGAAGATGATCTGTGCGGCAATCTGGTGGGCCATTGACGCCCAGAGGCCGAAGTTCAGCACGGTGTTGGCGCCGAACAGGATCTGGACCGGGAGCATGACGATAGCCAGCGTCAGCGCGTAGCGGATGTACCGGTCGTAGTCACCGCGCCAGGCGACGGCGCCGGCCCCGAGGATCATGAACCCGACGACCATCGCGACCAGCCGGTGGAACCACTCGACGAAACTCGGCCACGTGGCGGGGAACAGCCCCAGCCAGCCGTCGCAGAACGGCCAGCGGCCGTCGCAGGCCAGCCCGGCGCCGACCTTCCCGGTGTACACACCGAGCAGGATCAACCCGAGCGTGCTCACAGTCGTCACCGCCAGGTAGTGGCGAAACGAGAGGCGCATACCGGTACTCGGGCGCGAGCGTATTTGAAACCCGTCATTCGTTCCAGCGGACTGGGAACCGCCCACTCCTCCGTGCGGGAAAAGTGTCCAGACAGCAGGTAGTCGATGGCCTTAATGTCGTTCCACGGGATAGGCCGCCATGGGACTCGACGAGGATGCACTCGACTATCACCGGGAGGAACCGCCCGGCAAGATCGAAATCTCGACGACGAAGCCCACGAACACACAGCGGGACCTGAGCCTGGCGTACTCGCCGGGGGTGGCCGCGCCCTGCCGGGAGATCCGCGACAACGCCGGCGAGGCCTACACGTACACCGCAAAGGGGAACCTGGTGGGCGTCGTCTCAGACGGCAGCGCGACGCTGGGGCTGGGCGACATCGGTCCCGGCGCCTCCAAGCCGGTGATGGAAGGGAAGGGCGTGCTGTTCAAGCGCTTCGCCGACATCGACGTGTTCGACATCGAACTCGACCACGACAGCGCGGGGGAGATGATCGACTCGATCAGCGCCATGGAGCCGACGTTCGGCGGCGTCAACCTCGAGGATATCAAGGCGCCGGAGTGCTTCGAGATCGAGGGACGGCTCCGCGAGGAGATGGACGTACCCGTGTTCCACGACGACCAGCACGGGACGGCGATCATCTCCGGGGCTGCCCTCCTGAACGCGGCCGACCTCCTGGAGAAGGACCTGGGAGAACTCGACATCGTTTTTTCGGGTGCGGGCGCGAGCGCGATCGCCTCGGCGAGGTTCTACGTCTCGCTGGGCGCCAGCGAGGAGCGCATCACGATGTGTGACTCCAGCGGCATCATCACCAAGGCGCGGGCGGAGGCCGGCGACGTAAACGAGTTCAAACGGGAGTTCGCGCGTGACGTTCCTAAGGGCGACCTGGCCGACGCAATGGCGGGTGCGGACGTGTTCGTCGGGCTCTCGGTCGGCGGCATCGTCGATCAGGCGATGATCCGGTCGATGGCCGACAATCCGATCGTGTTCGCGATGGCCAACCCCGATCCGGAGATCGGCTACCAGGCGGCGAAGAAGGCCCGCGACGACACCGTGATCGTCGCCACCGGGCGGTCGGACTACCCCAACCAGGTGAACAACGTGCTCGGATTCCCGTTCATCTTCCGCGGGGCGCTGGATGTCCGTGCGACAGAGATCAACGAGGAGATGAAAGTCGCCGCTGCTGAGGCGCTGGCCGAGCTCGCGCGCGAGGACGTCCCCGACGCGGTGGTGAAAGCGTACGGCGACGAACCGCTGCAGTTCGGCCCGGAGTACATCATTCCGAAGCCGCTGGACCCGCGCGTGCTGTTCGAAGTCGCGCCGGCGGTCGCTCAGGCGGCCATCGGGAGCGGCTGTGCCCGCCGGGAGATCGATCCCGACGTACACCGCGAGCAGCTGGAAGCCCGCCTGGGCAAATCCCGCGAGATGATGCGCGTGGTGTTGAACAAGGCCAAAAGCGACCCAAAGCGGGTGGTCCTCGCGGAGGGCGACGACGAGAAGATGGTACGGGCGGCCTACCAGCTGGCAGACCAGGGGATCGCCACGCCAGTGCTGATCGGCGACCAGGGGGAGATCTGGGAGACGATGGAGCGGCTCGGCCTGAGCTTCGACCCCGAGATCGTCGACCCCGACAGCGACAACCTCGACCCGTACGCCGACCGGCTGTACGAACTCCGACAGCGCAAAGGCGTCACCCGCCGCGAGGCCGAGGACATGATCCAGGACGGCAACTACCTCGGCAGCGTCATGGTCGAGATGGGTGACGCCGACGCCATGCTGACGGGCCTGATGCACCACTACCCCGAGGCGCTCCGGCCGCCGCTGCGCATCGTCGGCACCGCCGAGGACGCAAACTACGCCGCCGGCGTCTACATGCTGACGTTCAAAAACCGGGTCGTCTTCTGTGCCGACGCGACCGTCAACCAGGACCCGACGACGGACGTACTGGCGGAGGTGACCCGCCACACCGGCGAACTGGCTCGCCGGTTCAACATCGAACCCAGAGCGGCACTGCTGTCGTACTCCGATTTCGGCAGCGTGGACAACGCCGGGACGCGGAAAGTGCGGCGGGCCGCACGAAAGCTCCGGACCGATCCCACAGTCGACTTCCCGGTCGACGGCGAGATGCAGGCTGACACCGCCGTCGTCGAGGATATCCTGGCGGACTCCTACGACTTCTCGACGCTGGACGGACTGGCGAACGTGCTCGTGTTCCCGAACCTCGAGGCGGGTAACATCGGGTACAAGCTGCTGCAGCGGCTCGGGGGCGCGGAAGCGATCGGTCCGATGCTCGTCGGCATGGACGAACCCGTCCACGTGCTGCAGCGCGGCGACGAGGTCAAAGACATCGTGAACCTCGCCGGCGTCGCCGTCGTGGACGCACAGGAAAGGGATTGACATCCTCCTCCGTGTAAACGCGGAGGAATCCTGAGCGTTGGAGATTTCAGGTTTGTAGTTCCACCAAGCATCCGAACGGTGAGAATCCATAGGG
>PXRK01000020.1:34067-40460 GCA_003021015.1 Halobacteriales archaeon QS_4_66_20
TAGAAATCTCAGCAACGTATCTGTGCATGGTGTGTGTAGGGGTTTGTCGGATTCATCTGGTGGCTAAAACCACCAGTATTCTCCTCAAATCTCTATAATACGATCGTGCGTGAGTATTTTTACTACTGGGTCCCAGGTATCGGTGGTTTCGCGGGCTGAAACCGGCGTCTGACAAATCGACGACGGTAACGAGTCACAACAATCACTATGACGCGTCGGTCGGCGGGTTGAAGTACAGCGCATCGGCGAGAAAGAGACTACACATCAGCGCGCCGCTACCGATCGTGTAGTGCAGCGGCACTGAAACGACGATCCCCGCGAACAGACCGACTGCGAGCACGAGTGGGATCGCTGCGAGAAGCAGGTCGTACCTGGAGAACATAGCGGAAAACCCATACGGCGACAGACGGTTCCGACTACGTCCGGAGTTGGGACTCACGGCCATACGTATTTCACCTCCTGTGTACATATATGTGACCTATCCCATTTAAAATTTGCTCTCATAGCCATGGAGGAACCAACGAAAACCCTCTACTTCAATTCTTTGAATCCTTCTCATAACTTATAGGGATTATTTTAGAGGCGTTATATCGTACGGCCGAGGCGCATCGCACCGAGGGAGGGCGGGGAGGAGGTCAGATCGTACGACGGCCATGGCACAGCGTCACTACGAGGACTTCGACATCGGCGACTGGTTAGGAAGGTTCCCAGGTCTGACGGCCCAATTAGGGGGGTGACAGTTACGTACATTTAAGTGAATGATCAGTGTTTATACAGCCTGTGACTGCTAATGACTGCCAATAGGAGCAAACGGGAGACAGGTGGCACCACAGATCGGCGGCGATTTCTCAGGGCGACGGGTGGCGCAGTCGCGTTCGGGACACTCGCGGGGTGCGTCGGGGGCGACGGCGGCGGGGACGAGGGCCCGATCACGCTCGGGTCGTTACAACCCCTCTCGGGGCCGTTCACCCCGTGGGGGCAGGCCCACAGTGCCGGCATGGAGTTCGCGGTCCAGGAGATCAACGACGACGGCGGCGTCATGGGGCGGGACCTCGAAATCGAGGAGGACGACACGGGGAGCGATCCCGGCGAGGCGGACACGATTTTCAGGCGGATGGTCGAGCAGGGCGACGCCGTCGCGGTGACCGGGCCGGTGTCGAGCGACGTGGGCATTGCGACCCGCGAGACGGCCGAGGAGCTGGAGACCCCGCTGATCCTCCACATGGCCGGCTCCCACCGGATCCTCCCGAAGGACGTCCGGTACTGCTTCAGGATGGGCTCGCACTCCGCCGTGACGGACATGCGGTCCGTGCTGGGCATGGTCGAAGCCCAAGGGTTCACCGAGGTCGGCGCCATCATCGCCGACTACGAGTGGGGGCGCAGCGTCGAGACGACCATCGGGGAGCTCCTGCCGGAGGGCGTCAACCTCAGCATGGAGGTCGCACCGCTAGACGAAGACAATTTCTCGCCGTTCCTCAGGAATTTCCCGGAGGGCATCGAGGTCGTTCTCGCGTCAGGTCATCCACCGGGATCCATCTCGATCCACGGCCAGGCGATCGATCTGGGACTGGACCACGAGTACACGGTCGGGGCCGGGTTCCCCCCGGGCGTCCTCGCGGAGGGGCTGGGCGAGAACGCCGCAACGTTTGCCCACCAGCACGTCTCCGACCCGTTCGGTGACAACTTCGTCGAGGTCGCGGAGCGGTTCGCCGACGACAGGGGCGAGCGGTTCGACACCCACGAGGCGTACGGCTACTCCGCCGTCAACGTCTTCGCCGAGGCCATGGAGGCTGCTGAGTCGACGGACCCGTCGGACATCGCGGACGCGATGCGGGAAAACGAGTTCGATGTCCTGCTGGCGAACCCCATCAACTACGTCGAGTACGGCGAGATGACCGACCTGGTTCACATGCTGTCGACGATCCAGCCGGAAGCGCCGGAGTACTACCCCGAGGGGGGCTGGCGGCTCGAGGAACTGTACCGCAGCGATCCGCTCCCGGCGTTCGACCCCGACGAGTGGGAGTTCTGACCGCGGGTCCGGGACCTCCTGACGGTCAGCCGCGGAGGTACGCCTCCCGGATGTGCTCCGACTCGAGGAGGTAGTCGCCGCTGCCCTCGGCGACGACGCGCCCGTTCTCCAGGAGGAACGCCCTGTCCGCGAGTTCGAGCGCCTCGGTAACGTGCTGTTCGGTCAACAGCACCGTCACCTCGTCGCTGATGTCGTCGACCTTCCGGAAGACGCGTTCGGTCAACTGCGGTGCGAGACCGACCGAGAGTTCGTCGAGCGCGAGAATCCGCGGCCGGGCCATCAGCCCGCGACCGATGGCGAGCATCTGCTGTTCGCCGCCCGAGAGCGTCCCGGCAGCCTGGTCGGCCCGCTCTTCCAGCACCGGGAACACGTTGTAGACGTCCGCGAGCGTCTCCTGGTACTGCTCGCGCGTCGTGTACGCTCCCATCTGGAGGTTTTCCTGGACCGACATCTCGGTGAACAGGTTCCGGGCCTCCGGAACGTGGACGAACCCCCGGCGGACGATCTCAGCGGGGGACAGATCGGCGCTGTCCGTGCCGAACAGCTCGATCCTGCCGTCTGTCGGGCGCAGGAGGCCGGAGATCGTCTTCAGCAGCGTCGTCTTGCCCGCCCCGTTCGGGCCGACCAGTGCCACGATCCTGTCCTCGGCCGCGATCTCCAGCGAGACGTCCCAGAGCACCTGCAGGTCGCCGTACGCGACGTCGACGTTCTCGACGACGACGCCGTCCGCCCCTTCGGCTTCAGGAGGATGGTCGGATGTGGCGTCCGCTTGGTCCCGATCGGTCACACCTCGACACCCCCCAGGTACGCCCGCGACACGGCTTCGTTCTGCTGGATCTCCGACGGGGCCCCGTCCGCGATGAGTTCGCCCTCGTTGAGGACCAGAATCCGGTCCGTGTGGTCCATGATCGCCTCCATGATGTGTTCGATCCAGAACACCGAGACGTTCAGCTCCGACCGGACCCGCTCGATCGTTTCGCAGAGGTCGTCGATCTCCGTCGGGGTGAGGCCGCTGCCGAGTTCGTCGAGCATGAGGAGGTCCGGTTCACAGGCCAGCGCTCGCGCGAGTTCGACGTGCTTGCGGTCCGCGATCGTCAACTCGCTGGCTTCGGCGTCTTCCTTGCCGTCGAGGCCCACGAACGAGATGTATTTCCGGGCGACGTCCCGCCCCTCTGCTGTCGATCGCCGCCCGCTGGCGCCGAACACCGCGCCGGTCGTCACGTTTTCGAGCACCGTCGACTCGTCGAATGTCCGGACGATCTGAAACGTGCGGGCGATGCCCTGCTGGTTGATGGTGCTGGGCTTCTCGTTCGTGATGTCCGTTCCCTGGAAGGAAACTGTTCCCGAGTCGGCCCGTAACACGCCGGTCACCGTGTTGAACAGCGTCGTTTTCCCCGCACCGTTCGGGCCGATGAGGCCGACGAGTTCGCCACTGCCGATCGAGAATGAAACGTCCTCGACAGCCGTGAGACCGCCGAACGTCTTCGTGACACCCGCGACCTCGAGCATACAGGTCACTCTCGGAGGACGCTTATGAGTTTTATCCCACAATCGCGGAACGTGGCCCCGATCTCACTGCTCGCCGGGTTCCGATCGGGCGTCGGGCGTCCGCCGCTCGACCAGCACGAGGTCCTTCCGGGAGTGGACCCGCTCGCCGGTGGGGTCGGTCGCTTCGATCCCGAACGTGACTTTCCCCCGCCGGTCGCTCCAGGAGTCCGTGTCGACGACGGACGCCGTCACCGAGAGCGTGTCGCCGGGAGAGACCGGCTTGTGCCACCGGAGGTCGTCGATACCGACTGCGGCCACGACCGCGACGTTGGCGAGGACCGCCGTCACAAACGGGCGCATACACGCAGCCGCCGTGTGCCAGCCGCTCGCGATCACGTCGTCGAAATGGTTCCCGGCAGCCTCGGGGTCGACGTGGAACGGCTGCGGGTCGAACTCCTCGGCGAACGCGACGATCCCCTCCTCCGTGAACGTCACGCGCCCTGCATCCCAGGTTTGCCCGACGCTCAGGTCTTCGACGTACAGGCGGTCGCCGTCATCGGGGGTCCCGTCGGACGGCTCTCCGTCCGTCGGCCCCTCGCCGGTCGTCCTCTCGTCGGCCGACACGTCGTCGGTCGTTCTCTCGTCGGCCGACATATCGTCGGTCGTCTCCCCGTCGGACGGCTCTCCGTCCGTCGGCCCCTCGTCGATCGTCTCCCCGTCGGTCGCCTCCTCGTCAGTCATCGTAGAGCCTGTCGAGGACGACGAGCCGGTTGACCTCGTTGGTCCCGTCGTAAATCTGGGTGCCTTTCGCCTCGCGCATGTATCGCTCGACGGGGTAGTCCGTCGAGTAGCCGCGCGAGCCGTGGATCTGGACGGCCTCCGTGGCGACCTCCATGGCGACGTCCGTGGCGAACGTCTTCGCTATCGCCGCCTCCTTTGTGATCCGCTCGCCGCGGTCGCGCCCGTCGGCAGCGGCGAGTGTCAGGAGCCGTGCGGCCTCCGTCTCCGAGGCCATGTCGGCGAGTTTGAACCCGATGCCCTGGAACTCGCGGATGGGTTTGCCGAACTGCTCGCGCTCGTCGGCGAACTCGCGGCTGGCCTCGAAGGCCCCCTGTGCGATCCCGACGCCCTGTGCCGCCGTCCCGAGGCGACCGATGTCAAGCCCCTCCATGATGTAGCGGAACCCGCGCCCCTCCTCGCCGACGAGGTTCGCCGCCGGGACGCGGAGGCCGTCGAACCGGAGTTCGCTCTCGACGGCCGCCTCGCCCTCCATGCAGGGGATGTTGCGCTCGACCTCGAAGCCGTCGCGCTCGTGAGGGTTCGGCACGCCGATCAGGCTGATCCCGTCGTGTCGCCGGTCGCCCTCACCCGTCCGGGCGACGACGAGCAGGAAATCCGCCACGGCGCCGTGTGTCGTCCAGACCTTGTGGCCGTCGATGATCCACTCGTCGCCATCCTGGACCGCTTCAGTCGGTTCAGGGCTCGCCGGGCTCTGCTCGGCGGTGTCGCGCTCGGCAGTCGTCTGGAGGGCTGCCGCGTCGCTGCCCGCCTCGGGTTCGGTGAGCGCGAACGCCGGGATCCACTCCCCGGCGCAGATGTTGCCGAGCCACTCCTCGCGTTGCCTGTCGGTCCCGAACCCCTCCAGCGGATAGCCGACGAGTCCGCAGGCGATGTTGACCGCGCCCGCGGTGAGTTTCCACGTCCGGGCGAGTTCCTCGACCGTGATGGCGAACGACCGGTAATCCTCGCCCTCGCCGCCGACGTCGGTCGGGAACGGGATGCCGATCAGCCCGGCCGCCCCCATCTCGCGGACGATCTCCTCGGGGAACGTCCCCTCGCGCTCGTGTCGCTCGACGTGCGGTTCGATTTCCGCCTCGCAGTAGTCCCGCACTGCCGCCCGGTGTCGCTCGTGACGCTCCGCCAGGTCGAACCGTTCGATCATGCCGGTCAGTCCCCCGATTCCTCGTCGAGGACGGCGAACCCCTCCATCTCGACCAGTGCGTCCTCCTTGAAGAAGCCGCTCACCTCGAACAGCGCCATCGCCGGGTACTCGTCGACGTACTCGGCGAAAATCCCGCCGACTTCGGCCAGGTGCGCGCGGTACGCCTCGCGGTCCGCCACGAACAGATTCAGTTTGACGATGTCGTCACTGGATCCGCCAGCCTCCTCGACGACCGTTGCCAGATTTTCCATCACCTGCTCAAACTGACCGACGAGGTCGCCGGGGGCGACGATATCGCCGTCCGGGCCCGTGGCGTCCTGCCCGGCGAGATACAGCGTCCGCCCGCCGTCCACGACGAGCCCGTGGTTGAAGCCGCTCGGTTCCGCCAGCTCCGGTGGCGTGACAACCTCTTTTCGCATGCTTGGGTATTGGCGTGGGCACCCATGAAGGTACGCACTGTAGTGACCGGGACTGCGGGAGAAGCACCCGAAGAACAACGTAGTCCTGCCGGCTACTCGCTGCTGGCGCTTCACAGGCGGTCAAGGCGGATGCCACGGGGCTTGACCCCGTGGAGGAAGCCGACACTCGATGAAACTAACCACGCTCAATGGCAAGGCCGACCCCCGCAATAAATATAAACCTTTATTAGCCATTAGATAAAAATGTGAATTGCAGATGGACGACGCGCCACGACGCACCGTACCCATCAAACTCAACGTACCCAGAGAGCGTCGTGGCGACCTCCATCAAACCAAAACCCAATTCCTGCACTGCGCCAACCGCACCAGTGAGTGGGCGTGGCGGTACGACGATTACTGCATCACCAGCAAGAGCAAAGCCGAGAACGCCCTGTACGACGAGTTGCGTGAGGAAACCGACCTTACCTCAAACCTCGTCCAGAAAGGCATTCGTCGCGCCATCGAAGCCGTCGATG
>PXRK01000021.1 GCA_003021015.1 Halobacteriales archaeon QS_4_66_20
CCGTCCGCGACCGGGATCCAGATACTCTCGTCACAGTATAGCGGCCTCATGCCGTAGCAGGCTCGGCGGATCGGAAGTCGTCGATGTTGTCGTAGTAGTACGCGAGCGCACGATGGACGTCACCGAGCGAGAGGTCCGGATACAGCTGAGTAATCTCGTCAGGTTCGTACCCGCTGTGCTCGTACGCGACCGCGATGTCTTTCACCCGGATGCCGGTCCCCTTGATGGTCGGGGCACCGTCGCTGTGCTCGGAGTCCCGAACGATGCTCATAGACGTTCATTCGTGCTCTATCGGTAATAAAAACGTGGTTGGGTTGCGAACCGACTGGGGTCTATGTCTACTGTGGCCCCGACTAGATGTCCTCAGAGAAGCCGTCTACCGTCAAAAATGGCGGCCTCGGCACTCATAGGGTTCGTCATCACCGGTTGACCGGCTCAGCGGGAGTGTTCGTCATCGGCCAAACTGCACTACCCGGCCGACGTCAAAGAGGATTCCCCATTCATACGGCGACTTCCAGCGCTCGCAGGAGGATCTGGATGCCGTTGAAGGTGACGTGGCCGATGAGCAGGACGAACAGGTTCTCGGTGAGATGCACGACCACGAACAGCAGTCTCGCCACGGGGATGGCGACGGCAGCGTGGAACCGTTCTTCGAGGTGGGGCCGGACGATGCCACGGAAGAACAGCTCCTCCAGCGGGACGGCGACGACCGTCGAGACGGCAAACAGGACGAGGTAGAAGGCGAGGTCGGTCGACTGGCCGACCGCCGACTCGGCGGGGTTGATAGTGATTATCGTGAGTCGTTCCGGGATTGATCGCACGACTGCGTGCGGTCGACCCGGTAAACAGTCACAATAATCACTATGAGGTCCAGCAGCGTGAACAGGCCTGTCGCCGCTGCCGGCTGCGCAAGAACGAGGGCAATCGAAAAGGCATTGAGTGCGGGTGGCGACACCCCAGACATGATCGTAGCTGGCTCGGCGTCACAGTCGCTCGCGGTCGCGCTCTCGGCGGCGACCGGGCGGGACCTGGCGGCGGTGTCCTTCGAGGCGTTCCCCGACGGGGAGTGGAAGGTCAACGTCGGTGGGAGCGACGCGGATGGGGGCGGGGGTGACGCGGATTCCACCCCCGAGCTGGCCGGCGAGGAGGTGGTGGTCGTCGCCTCGACGGTGTCGGACCGGGCCCACGTCGAGCTGCTGCAGCTCCAGGACGCGGTCCGCGAGGCCGGCGCGAGCGGGGTGACGACCGTCATCCCGTACATGGGCTACGCCCGCCAGAACGAGGCGTTCCTGTCCGGCGACCCCGTCTCGGCGCGTGCAGTCGCGCGGGCCATCTCGACGGGGACCGACCGCGTGGTCACGGTCAACCCCCACGAGGAGACCGTCCGCGAATTTTTCGACGTGCCAGCGACGTCGGTCGACGCCGCGCCGCGGCTCGCGGAGCCGCTCGACGACCTCGCCGATCCGCTCTTTCTCTCTCCCGACGCGGGCGCGATCGATCTCGCGCCGTCGGTCCGGGATGCCTACGGTGTGGGGGAGACTGACCACTTCGAGAAGACCCGCCATTCCGGCGAGGAAGTCGCGATCGAACCCAGCGAGGCGCCAGTCGAGGGCCGCGATGTCGTGCTCGTCGACGACATCGTCGCGACCGGGTCAACGATGAGCGAGTCGATCGCGGTGCTGCACGATCGGGAGGTCGAGAGCGTGACCGTGACCTGCGTCCACCCGCTGCTCGCCCGGAACGCGCGCCTGAAACTCGCCCGGGCCGGCGTCGATCGAATTTTCGGGACGGACACGGTCGAGCGCCCCGAGAGCGTGGTGAGTGCCGCGCCCGTGATTGCTGACGCGCTTTGAAAGCCCCCGGCTGCTCGGCCAGCCAGGACTTGCTGTGGTCCTCCGTTCGAGCACGCTCGCCAGCGCGCGCCGACGTTGGAATCGAGTTGGGCGAACGAAGACGGATGATTCCGGGATGGAAACGGCGAACTTACAAGCGTCAGTCGTCTACGGGCGGGCAGTGAGTCGATCAGGCGAGTTCTGTCCGCGGTGCGGCGATCCCATCGAGCGGTCCACGGAGAGCCCCGACTGGGAGACCGACCGCGACCAGTCGCTGTGCGACGCCTGCTACGTCGACGAGTACGACCTGATCGACGCGCCCGACCGCGTCGAGATCCGCGTCTGCTCGCAGTGCGGCGCCGTCCACCGCGGCAACCGCTGGGTCGACGTCGGCGCAGAGGACTACACTGACGTCGCCATCGAGGCGGTGACCGAGGCGCTGAGCGTCCACGTCGCCGCCGAGGACGTCTCCTGGCAGGTCGCCCCGGAACAGGTCGACGCGACGACGATCCGGATGCACTGCCAGTTCTCCGGGGTGCTGCGCGGGACGCCGGTCGCCGAGGAGGTCACCGTCCCGGTGAAGATCGGCCGCGAAACCTGTACCCGCTGTGGCCGGATCGCCGGCGGATCGTACGCCAGCGTCGTCCAGGTCCGGGCCCGGGACCGCGAGCCGGACGACGACGAAACCGAGCGGGCGACGGAGATCGCCCACGAGCGCGTCACCGAACTCGAAGCCAACGGGGACCGGGAGGCGTTCGTCAGCGAGATCACCGAGGTCGAAGGCGGGCTGGACATGCGCCTCTCGACGAACCGCCTCGGCGAGCAGGTCGCCCGCCAGCTCGTCGAGGAGTTCGGCGGCGCCTACAGCGACCACGAGACGCTCGTGACCGAGGACGGCGACGGCAACGAGGTGTACCGCGTGACCTACGCTGTCCACCTGCCGCCGTATCATCCCGGCGAGGTGATCGACCCCGACGACGACCACGGCCCGGTGCTGGTCGAGAGCAGCCGCGGCCAGCTCCGTGGCACCCGCCTCCGCACCGGCGAGGAGTACGTCGCGGCGTTCGAGGACGGCGACGCCCCCGAGGCCGAGCGGCTGGGGTGGTACGACGAGGGCGAGGAGACGTCACTGGTCGCCGTCGTCGACGAGCACGCCGTCCAGGTGCTCGACCCCGAATCCTACGAAACCGAGACGATCGCCCGCCCGGAGTACCTCGACACTGACGCCGACACCGTCCGGGTGCTGCGCAGCGACGCCGGACTGTTCGTGCTGCCGGAGACTGCCCCGGCGAACGCACGGTAGCCTACCGGGCAGAACGGAACTGGCCGTTTATGACGTGGTCCGATCAGAATGGGCCGGGAAGCGGGATTTTCTCCTGGACGGCGAAGGCCAGCCCGCGGGGTGCCGTCCCGAGCAGCGCGCCGCCGGCGACCGAGAGGTGACTCACCTGCCCCTGCAGCAGCGGGTTGCGGTAGGTGATCACGCGTTCGCCAGTGTCGACGGCGTACCCGTCGAACCCGTTCTCCCGACCGACGTAGACGACGCCGCTCGCGACGACGGGCCGTGGGCCGCCGGCGGCCGTCTCCCAGCGCCGCTCGCCAGTCGCGGCGTCGAACGCGAGCAGCGACTCGCCGCTTTTCGCCAGCACCACGCCGTCGGCGAGCGCCAGCGAGACTGCCCAGTCCGTCGTCTCGGCGGTCCAGGCCCGCTCCCAGTTCTCGTCAACTGCGTGCACCTGGTTCTCGCTCGTTCCAACGAACACCAGGTCCTCGCCGATCGTCGGACGGCCGGGCCGCCCCGCCGTCTCGTAGAGGGGGGCGCCCGACTGCGGCCCGGCGTCGAGATCGAACCGCCTGAGCCCGGTGGTGTCGAGCGCAGCGCTTCCCCGGGCACTGACAAGGCTCCCGCTGCCGATCGCGACGTGCGACGCCTGCATCGGGATCGATGTCTCCACCTCGCCGGTTTCGGGGTCGATCCCGACGACGCTCGCGAGGTCGTCGTCGACGCTCCGGGTTTTGACGTACACGCGCCCGCCGTGGACCCGCGGCGCGGTCCGGAACCCGCCCGAGACCTGCAGCTCCGGCTCCCCACCCCCGGTTTCGTCGAGGCGGCGGGTCCACACCTGTTCGCCAGTCTCGGCGTCGAGCGCGACGACGCGTGGCTCGATGACCTCCGCCGTGAGCACGTGCCCGCCGGCCACCGCGAGCACGTTGCTGACGACAGGCCCCGGCAGCGCGGCCCGCCAGCGCGTCGTCCCGGTCGAGGCCCACAGCGCGCAAACCTGGGACCCCCGGTTCTCGACTTCGAGGACGTACGCCGTGTTCTGATCGACCAGCACCGCCGAATCGGCCGTGGGGAGCTCCGTCCGCCAGCGCGTCCGCTGGTTGTACTGCGGCCCCCGGTCGTCGGTCCGGCCGGTGTTCGCCGCGTCCCGGCCGTGCTGGCGCCAGCGACCCCGGATCGGGGTCGGACCCCACCCAGCACCGACCCCCGCTCCGGCCGTCAGGATCGCAGAACCGCCCGCCAACGCCCGCAGCAACCCCCGCCGTGAAACCTCGCGTGTCATGCCTTCCACCTTTCGGGAGCAACGAAAAAAGCATGACGGTGACTCGTACTGATTAAACTAGTCGGCCACGGGCGGATCTTCGAGTTCTTCGAGCAGTTCCTCCAGTGTGCTGTCGGTCGGCTCGTCGTACAGCAGGACGTCGACAGGGAGCGTCGGCGCGCCGTCGACCAGCCCTTCGAGGATCACCAGCCGTTCGCGCGCACGGGACATCCCGACGTAGAACACCCGTCGCTCGTTGTCCGTCATCGTCGGCACGGGGCTGGTGTGTTTCGTCAGTTCGCGGTCGCCGGGAACTTCCTTGCCCTCCTGCTCGACGGTGGCAGCCATCTGCTCGACGACCTTCTCGGTGAGGTCGGTCGCGACGAACACGTGGTCGGCCTCGCGACCCTTCGCGGAGTGGATCGTGCCGACGCGGACGCGGTTGCGGTCCATCCCGCGGTACTCGCTGGCGAGGTACGCCCGGACGGAGCGCTCCTGGAAGCTGGTTACCTTCCGGAGCATGTCGGCGGCCGACGGCGGATCGGGCACGAACGGCACCATGTCACGCACCAGGTCCGGTTCGACGTCCATCTCGGCGATGTCGTCGACATCGGCTTCCTCCTCGCGCTCGTCCAGTTCGTCGAAGAAGTCGTCGCGCTCGCCGGTGCCGAACGCGGAGTCGACGAGCATGTCCGCGAGCCGGCGGGCCTGCAGTCCCGTCAGCGGCTCGTCGTTCGAGAGCGCCTCGATCCCGTCGACGTACTGGGTGAGACGGTCGGTCCACATCCGCTGGTCAGTCAGACACTGGAACGGGATCCCCTCGTCGATGAACTCGTCGATGAACTGGAACATCTGGTAGCGGGCGCGGAACAGCACTATCGCCGTCTCGTCGGTCTCCTCGACGGTCCGGCGGACCTCCCGCGAGAGGTCGAGCATCGATCGGTTGCGCTGGGCATCGACGGTGCCGCCCTCCTTTCGCGGTTCGAGATCCTTCTCCTGGCGCTTGTCGATGTGGCTCACTTCCTGGTTGACGACGTTGAGGATGCGCGAGGGCAGGCGGTAGGAGTTCGGTAGCACGACATCCTCGTCGACCTTCTCTTCGAGCAGCAGGTCGGGGTCGGCGCCCTGCCAGGCGTACACGACCTGGTCGTCGTCGCCGGCGATGAGGACGCGCTTCATGTGCGGGCGCCACTCGGCGTAGACGTCGTACTGCAGCGTCGTGATGTCCTGGAACTCGTCGATCACCAGGTAGTCGACGCTGGGCAGCAGCGACCGTTGCTTGACGCGTTCGAGCATGTCCGCGAAGCCGACGAGGTCGTGGTTGCCCTTCCAGGACCGCCAGGCACGGATCGCCTCCGGGATGTCCAGCCGGTCGTCGTCGCTGGGCCAGGTCGGCGTGTACTTGTTGCCGGTCTGGGCGTTGTCGTCGATCTCCGGCGGCAGCCGAACCTCCTCCTCGTTCCACTGGAACGGGACGTCGTACCAGTCGCCGACGTCCCGGCAGGTGCGCTGGAGCCACTGGGAGGTGGCGATCACCTTGTTTCCCAGCGTCGTCGACCGCGCCGAGCGCCGGCGCGACCCCTCGTACTCGTCCTCGAACTCCAGGCCGTAATCCTCGCAGAACTCGGCCTTTTCGTCTTCCCCGACGACGTCACCCCGCGAGAGATTCAACAGATCGTACGCTTTCGCGTGCATCGTACAGACGTTCCCCCGGAGCGCGCGGGGCGTCGTGTCCAGACGCTCCGCGAGCCGCTCGCGCACCTCCGCCGCGGCCGCCCGAGTGTACGAGACGACGAGAACGTCGCGTATCTCGACATCCGCCTCGTCCTCGAGCAGCTGTTCGACCCGGTCGAGAAGCGCTGTCGTCTTCCCGCTCCCCGGGCCGCCGAACAGACGGGTTACCTCGGTAGACTTGGTCATTGACCCACGTAAGGAGCCCCTGGTTCATAAAAAGCGTGATACGCGGGGACCCCGTCGCCGTCACTTGTACAGCGAGAGGTACAGCATGCTGAACCCGATGATGAAAGGGAACGTCTCGGCCATCTGGAAGAAGATGAGAACGAGCGGGTCGGCGTCGGCGCCGAGCTGCGTGATGACGCTGCTGATCGCGACGCCCATGCTGATGAATGCGAACCCGACGAACGCGTACTGGAGGCGGTTGCTTTTCTGCTGCTTGTAGGCCTGAAAACTGATGATCGTTATACCGAGCGTCAGCCCGAACACGACAAAGCGCATCAGGGTCAGTAGAATCCGCCCTATGAGCTCGATTTCCACCATTTCCCCAGAGGGGGTACAGTCACCCGGGTAATAAACATGGCTATGTCCTGGATAGTGAGCGGATCCCGCCACCGGTGCCGACCGGGCCGACCGCGCGGGCCCGGCTACTCCGTGTTGAGGTCGTCCCAGAGCTGACTGAACCGATCCGGGAGGTTCTCCTCCCGGTAGATGCGAACCTTGTACTCGTCGTCCTCCAGCGAGATGACCGTGCTCTCGAAGTTCGACTCGTAGACCTTGTAGTGGTTGCCGTCCTCCGCGATCAGTGTGCGGTCGGTGACGAGGTTGTACTCGTCGAGCATCTCCAGGCGGCGGTAGACAGTCGGCAGCGAGAGATCACACTCCTCGGCGAGCTCCTTCGCGGACTTGGGCTCGACGCTGATCGCCGCGAGGACCGCCCTGGCGTGCTGATCGCCGATAGTGTCCAGAATCTCTTCAATTGGCTTGTCTTCCACGGGTAGAGTGATTGCGCGGGGAAGCAAAAGGGTTTTCGAGTCAGGAGTGACCCCGCCGGCAGCAGTCGCTGCCGGGGGCCACAACCGGGCTGCTAGCCGACGCGGAACCCCCGGCGCAGCAGGTACCCGGTGCCATCGATCACCGCCAGGAGGCCGACGAACCCGACGCCCGCGACGACGCCGCCGATCGTCCCGTCGCTGTCCGGTTGTTCGGTCCCGACAGTCCCGCCGTCACCGTCAGGGCTGGCGTCGGCTGCCGCGACGTCGCTCCCCTCCTGGTCGGGTCCGCTGTCACTGCCGGCCGACGCCTCACTACTACCCGGGCCGGAGTCGGCGGTGCCGGGAAGCATCCAATCTGCCGTCTCCCACTCGTACTTGTTCCTGATACTTGCAGTCGTTGCGGGGGTTCTCGGTGCACGCGGGATTGCCGGACTCAGCATGGATATCGCCAAATGGCTCGTTATCATCTTCGTCGTTCTGGCTATCATTTCGGTCGTCCTCTAATCAACGGAGAATCTGAATTGGCCGACAGGGACTCCAGGCCATTGAGGACTTGCTTCTGTATTCAGTTGTCGTCCTCGGCCGTCAGCAAGAGCGTATTCGTCACGAGCGTCTCGATCGCGCGCCGGAGGCGCTCGGTGACCGCCTGATCGGAGACGTCGAACTCCTCGGTGAGCTCTTGAGTCGAGATACGCCGGGGCAGCGAGTAGTAGCCGTTCTCGACGGCCATCATCAGCGTCTCCCGTTGTGGATTCGTCAGACCATACCACGGCCCGGCGTCGGGCTTGGTGGGGTTGTAGATCCGTTCGACAGTGAGTGGAATGTCGGCCTCGAAACAGCTTTCTTGAAACGTCGAGAGGGCATCGTGCGTGTTGAATCGGAGCTGGAAATTCCACTGGTCCGCGCCCCCAGTTGCTTCTAATATGTGGCCGTCAAGCCGTCTGACCTGGCTGAAGAACGCCTCGTCTGTGGGTTCCCAGTCAAGCGCGTACAGGATTTCTCGGTCGTGAGTCGTGACGACGTGAACGTCCGAGACGGATGTATGGTCACGGATACTCGCCTCGAAGGAGTCCCGCACCGATCCGTGAACGCGAACAAACGGGACCGCCTTGTTTCCGAGTGGAACCATCGTGTCGAGCGTAATCGTGGTGGCGTTCTCCATAGTCAGTATCTGCCCCAGGTGAAACGTATCGGCTGGGAGAGATAATTCGACGATGACACCCATAGACGCAGCTAACACTACAGACCGATTTGCTGTGTTGAATAGGGGTACGGCGCGGCTATCATAATCGTTCACAGAGCTGTTCGATGTTGTGGATGGCGAACATCAGGATGATCTCACGGAACTC
>PXRK01000022.1 GCA_003021015.1 Halobacteriales archaeon QS_4_66_20
CGAGGAGATCGACTTCCACCATATTTGACCTCCTCGGCTTCGTCCTTACTGATTTAACGGTCTATCCCGATGCCGTCTGTCTATTCAACACAGCACTTTGATAGTGATTGTTGGGAGTCTTTACCGCTGGAACGTCACAATTTGTGGTCTTCAGCCCGCGAGACAACCGTTCCTGTGACGTGGTCACGAAAATAATCGCAACAATCACTATGAGAGAAATGTCAAACCTCCAACTTTAATGTCATACAAATAACAGTTATTAACCTCAGGAATGTACCGGACATTGATGGCAAATCAGAACCAGCCTGCTAGAGATGCCGAGAGTACAGTACCGTGGCATTCGCTTGAACAGTGGCGTTCGACAGCCTTTTTGATCGCCGGCGGTCTGATACTCGGGTTCGTGGCCTCCAACGGTGTTGAGGCGTTCACAGCGGCACAGCCCCCGACGTGGGTGAATACGCTGTTCGTGGCCCCCGCACTGGTAGCCGCTACTGTCGGCTTGCTCGGGTTTTATCCCCTGCTCACCGACCAAGTCCCGCGGCTGGCGCTCGCCAGTACGGCGGTCGTGACCGTTGCAGGGACAGCGGCGATCGCGCTGTTCGTCGTCGTGACTGCAAATGGGTTGATCGCTGGACTCCAACTCCCGTTCCTCCCCATTTATTTCCTGACGTTACTGACGACGATTCTCGGATTCGTTTTGGTTGGCGTCGGTAGTTTGTGGACCAGTGTTCCCTCCCGCACTGTCGGCCTGCTTGTGCTCGGGCCCCCTACTGTCAATATCATTATGATTCTGACGGCCCCCATGAACCCGCCGCAGTGGTCAACGTTCCTCATCAGTGCGATGTGGTGCGGGGCTGTTCTGGCTATCGGAGTGGCTCTCCGGCGTAGTTCTGCCAACCTCGACCGTTCGGACCGGTCAATCGACTCTGCCGCAAGATGACATTTCTGTATCTTGCACGCCAACGTATCACTCTTTGAGGAAACCGACAGGTAACGCCCGTACACTCATCTGTCTGTAATACAAACCGCTGGATATCGCGGGGATTAAACGGATTCTTTAAAGCACGTCCTCGGATTTCATGGGCACGCTCACGATCCGTACCTCGTCCGTATCCGAACTTTCCCACCTGAGTTTGAGGTGACTTTCCGTTCGGCCCGTTCTCCGATAGCCGTGATTGCGCAGGACTTTCGCGATCTCGCGACCGGAGAACTGCTTGCGAACCATCGGCCACTACTGCATGAAGTCGGGAAGGTCTTCGTCGCCTCTGTCCTCGGGGTCGAGACCCATCTCTTCAAGATCCTCGTCGGAGACAGGATCACCACCACCTTCGTGAAGCGTCAGGGCTTCAGCGAGCATCCGGAGCGCTTCGGCCTTCGTGTCCCCGTAGGAGGCTACTCCCGTCTCCTTGTCCCTGGCGGTGATCGAGCCGTCATCCTCGTGGATGAACTCTACAACCTCTTCGTCAGCCTCGTCACGGGTACTCGTCGCCATACTGGTGGAGATAACGGGTATGCAGAAAAAAACCTTCGGTCGGTCACGTTGATCTCTCGACCGGTTCCTACCCGGCGAGTCCATAATTGCTGTCGCTCGGAATTCTCGGATATCACCGTCTGTCAAAGCTATTTATTACAGATCGCGGCGAGCGAGCACGACCTCTGTTCGGCCGAGGCAAAGTTGGTCTTTCGTACGGAAGTCGTCGAGATGATGGACCGGGACGAGGATGCCGAGTGACGACGACTGGACGTGGAAGTTCACGCCGCGCGCCGCGGATCAGTTCGAGTCGCTCGACCGTATCAGTCCGAGTCACGGAAGGATCGGTAGTCTCCGGTCAGATCCGCCGCAAGGACGAAGTCGGGTTCATCGGAGATGTTCGCGCGGAGGTACGCGCCGTCCGAGACAGCTCGGGCTGTCTCTGGGATCAGCACGCGCGTACTGTCGGCGCCGAGATCTCCAGCGTCCGCAGCGATTGCGTCAAGCAGCGTCCGGGCGGCGTCCAGGTCCGCCCAGGCGCCAACGCCGTACTCGGCGTAGACCTCTTCCTCGCCGTCGTCGTCCTCGCGCTCCCAGGTGCGAGTCCGGTAGGCCAGCCCGCGGGTACCGTGGCGCTCGGTCACAGCGAATAGTGCGGTTTCGTCAGCGGCCTGGGCGAGCATGTCGCGTGCCAGTTCCTGGACGGCCCAGGACTCGTCCAGTGAGAGCGCGAGTCCCGCCAGGTGGTCGCGGGCGTCGCTGTGACCCCAGAACGACCACGCGGCGTTCGGATCGGCGACGACGTTGTCGGGCATCCCGGAGTCAGTGGCCGAACTGGGGTCGGGATGGAGCCACCGGAACTCCGTCACCGGCTCGTACCCCGTCGCGCGGGACTGCCCGAGGCCGGCCTGGTTCCACGAGAAGACCATGTTCCGGGCGACGGCTGCGCCCTGCTCGCGCGCCCAGTCGAACAGGCTGTAGGTAATCTCGCGGCTCACGCCATAGCCGCGGAACTCGGGGTTGACCCGCAGCCCCTGGCCCCAGGCTTCGTGCTCGGAGAGCAGCACGACCTGTCCGAGGCCCGCGATGGCGTCGCCAGCGTCTGCGACGAGCGTCCGCTTGTCGTCACCCTCGATCCAATCGGGGTAGACGTCTGGGATGTAGTCGCCGCCGTCCCAGGTATCGCGGGTGAACGCCGCTACCGCGTCGTGGTCGTCCTGCCTGGCGGGTCTGATTTCGACGCCATCGCCCAGTTCCGTCCTGGCGGCAGCGTCGACCTCCGCACCAGTTCCGTCGGTCATCGGTCCGGTGTCGAGCGCTCGGTAATCTCACCGGCCAGGGGGCGCCGCATCGTCTCGGCGACGGACTCAGTGTTCGCCAGTGCCCACATGAGTTTGACTTTCGCGGTGCCGGGCAGCATATCTTCGCCCTCGACGACGCCGGCATCCAGCAGGTCGCGGCCAGTGTCGTACACGCGGTCGCAGATCCGCCCCTCGATGCACTGGCTGGTCATCACCACCGTCGTGCCCGAATCGACCAATGTCTCGATTTCCGGGATCCAGTCGGTGTGGACGTGACCCAGGCCGGTCCCTTCGAGGACGAGGCCCTCGCTGTTGCCAGCGACGTCGAGCAGCGCGGGATCGGTGCCGGGCGTGAACTTCAGCAGTTCGACGTCGGTTTCGAGGGCGGGCGCGATATCGAGGTCGACGTCGCCGCGCTCGGTGTAGGGCCGGCGGAAACTGAGGTCGTGCTCGCCCTCGCCGTCGGCCTTGTAGTCGACCTCTCCCAGCGGTTTGTGGCCGACGGTTTCGAACGCATCGCGGCGGGAGGTGTGGTTCTTGCGGACGCGCGTCCCGCGATGGAGCGCACACCGGTCGTCGGACTCGTCGGCGTGCATGCAGACCAGCACCTCCGCGCAGTCGCCCGTGGCGGCCTCGACCGAACAGACGGCGTTCATCACGTTGTCCGAGGACGGCCGGTCGGCGGAGCGCTGGCTGCCGGTGAACACGATGGGGACCGGTGTATCGAGCATGAACGCCATGGCGCTGGCGGTGAACTGCATCGTGTCCGTACCGTGCATGACGACGATGCCGTCGGCGCCGGCCTCGATCTCCTCGTAGATTGCGTCGGCGAGGTCCTGCCAGACCGACGGGTCCATGTTCTCCGAGAGGATGTTCGCGACCACCCGCCCGCGGTAGTTCGCCATGCCGGCGAGTTCGGGCACCGCCCGTAGCACGTCCTCTGCGTCGAACTGCGCGGTGACAGCGCCGGTGCGGTAGTCGACGGTTGAGGCGATGGTACCCCCAGTCGAGATCAGCGAGACGGTGGGGAGGTCCTCGTCGAACTCGATTGACGAGACTGACTCCTCGGTCTGTGCGCCCTCCACGTCATACACGTCGGATTCGAGCACCTCGACGGCCGCGTCCTCGCGGTCGACGCCGACGTTGTACCCGCTCTCGAGTTTCACGACCAGCTGCTCCGGCGTCGAGGAGGGCATGAGCACGCCCTCGTGGGCCACCCCGTCGCGCTCGACGCGAGCCCTGTCTCCTTCGTTCATACCTTCCGGTAGCGCCCCGCCGGACTTGAATCCATCCGTTCTTCGCTCTACAGTATACTACTCACAACAATCAGTATCACTCGCCGTCCAGCCAGGTCGCCAGCTGCACCTCGTCGACGAGCTGGCCGTCGATCTGGTAGTGGCCCCGGCGGGTCGCCTCCACGTCCCAGCCGTTGCCTTCGAGGAACTCGACGGCGCCTTCGTTAGTCGCCGGGACGTTCTGGTAGATTTTCCGGTGACCCTGGGTGTCGGCCCACTCGAGGCCCTGCTCCATCAGCAGCGAGCCCAGCCCCTCGCCGCGGTACTCCCCGAGGACGCCCAGCGTCAGTTCGGCCGTGTGTTCCATCTCGGGGAACTGCGTGCCCTCGACGTGGAGCCAGCCGACGGCGTCGTCCTCGACAGTGGCGACGAACACGACCCGGCGCTCGTTTTCGTTGTGCCGCAGGAGCACGCCCTCCTGGTTGATCTCCTCGGCGAGCCGCGAGGCCACGACGTAGGAGTCGTCGGCAGCGATCGTCCGGATCACGGCGACGACCCCGGAGAGATCCTCCTGGCGGGCGGGCCGGACGGTCGCCTCCAGGCCGTCGACGTCGACCGTCCGCTCCGTGGCGTCCGCCGGCAGCCCCACGCGGAGTTTGCCGTCGTACTCCTCGATGGTGCCGTCGCGCTTGAGGATCGAGAGGTGGTGGTTGAACTCCTCGGTCGGCATGGGCTGGGACGGCTCCAGCCCCGACCCCGACCGCGCCGGCTTCGATTCGCTCTCGGGCTGCACCAGAACGTTTCGGCGCACCGCATCCGGGGTGACTGCCCCGTTCTGCTCGACATACTCGTAGATCTGGCGCCGTCGCGCGTGGTCGAACTGTCGTGGAGTGGCCATGTGTGAACCCATCGGACCTTCATGATAATTATGGTGTGGTTTACGGCGAGAAATCCGGGACGGCAGGGTCCAGAAAATCGCATCGTCCATTCGCGCGAGCGGCGCGAGCGCGGTTCACTCGGCACGAGCGCAGGAGAGCGCGGTTCACTCGGCGCAAGCACAGGAGAGCGCCGAAGGAGTAAAATTCAGGCGAAGGCGATCGGCTTGCCGGCGGCGTTCTCCTCGTCCCGGACCTTCTGGAGGGCGTCCCGGAAGTCGCTCGTCCGGACCTCGGTGCGCTCGTCGCGAATAGCGAACATCCCAGCCTCCGTCGAGAGCGACGCCAGCTCCGCGCCGGAGAACCCTTCGGTGTCGCTGGCGAGCGTCGCCAGCTCGACGTCGTCGTCGAGGTTCATCTCCTGGGTGTGGATTTCGAGGATCCGCTTGCGGCCGTCCCAGTCGGGCATCGGCACCTCGATCAGGCGGTCGAACCGTCCCGGGCGCAGGATCGCCCGGTCGAGCATGTCGAAGCGGTTGGTGGCGGCGATGATGCGGATGTCGCCGCGGTCCTCGAACCCGTCCATCTCCGAGAGCAGCTGCATCATCGTCCGCTGGACCTCGGCGTCGCCGGAGGTTTTCGACTCGGTCCGCTTGGCGGCGATGGCGTCGATCTCGTCGATGAAGATGACGGCGGGCTCGTGTTCGCTCGCCAGCTCGAACAGGTCACGCACGAGACGGGCGCCCTCGCCGATGAACTTCTGGACGAGTTCGGAGCCGGCCATCTTGATGAACGTCGCGTCGGTTTCGTTGGCGACGGCCTTCGCGAGCATCGTCTTGCCGGTGCCAGGCGGGCCGTGCAGCAGGACGCCGCTCGGCGGGTCGATACCGACCTCGCGGAACTGCTCGGCGTTGACAAGCGGCTGCTCGACGGTCTCGATCACCTCGCGGATCTGCTCCTCGAGGCCGCCGATGTCCTCGTAGTCCATGTCGGGGCTGTCGTCGACCTGCATCGCCTGGGCACGGGCGTCGGTCTCGGGCTCCAGCACCGTCTGGACGGCAAAGGAGTCGTTGATCGCTACCCGGTCGCCGGCCTCCAGGTCGTCGCGGATCGACGGCGATACCTCCGTCAGCACCTCCTGATTGTTGCCGTGCTGCTTGACGACGACGCCGTCCTCCAGCAGCTCTTCGGCCGTCGCGATGTATAGCGAGGAGGATTTGAGCGTCTCGTTCTCGCGTTCGAGCCGGTCGACTTTCTCGACGAGGCTCTCCTGGCGGCTGTGGGCGGCGTCGAGTTGGCTCGTGAGCGTTTCGTGGACCTCCACCACGTCGGCGTAGTGCTCCCGCAACGCGTCCAGGCGCTCCTCCGGTGTCATGTCGGGATCGAGATCGAGGCGCGGACGCTCCGGAAGCGATGAACTCCGAGACATCTGGTTACCGAATCTATGACTGCGGGCAATATAGGTTTTCGGGACTCCTGTCGGCCCGTCCCGGGGCGAATCTGTCGTCTCGGCTGGGTCTCGAAACACCTCGTTCGTTCGTGGGAACTGAACGGTGGCAGCTGGTATCGTGTGGTAGTCGAGCGACCTGACCAGGGAGTCCGTCCTCTTATATACGAGAGCGCGACCAGCGCGGGTGTGCGCTGGTGAACAGGCACGGAGGGTACGCGGGAGCGCGACGCCACCTCCGTGTCGACAGCGTGGTTGCTGTGGCAACCGAGGCGTCGCCTGCACGCTCTCCGCTGGCTCCCAGCCGCGTTCCGCGGGTGGTGTCGGTCGCCTCGTCGTACATCACGAGATCGTCGCGAAACAGCAGCCCAGTGACGCCGAACCGCGTCACCCTGCCGCCGGCCCGGCGCTCAGCCGTGATCGCGGTCCGGCACAGCGGACAGTAGCTCACGAGCAACGGCCCGCCGAACGAGTCGTTGACGACCTCGTGCCAGTTGAGCACGCGCAGCGGGTACGCGCGGGCCTCGCCCGCCCGCGAGACGCCGATTACCGTGTCGTCGTCGGCGAGCCGCGGCTCGATCGTCTGCTTCCGCGGCCGGCCGATCGACGTGATCGCGACCGGCACCTCGGCGCTCACTCCCGCCCAGTCGCTCCCGAACACCGGGTCGTCGATCGCACGAATGGCGTCCTGGGGCGCACCGCGGGTCAACTCCTCGTCGGAAACCGGCAGGTCAACGTTCGTGGGTGGGGCGCCGGCGATCTGTCTGTTCTCCTGTAATTGCGCTGGTGTTGAACCCTCGTCGTCACCGCTGTCTCCGAGACAGCCTGCGAGCCCGATCCCGACGCCCCCCACTCCCAGCGCGAGTGCTCGCCGCCGGTTCAGCCGCCGGACGGACTGGTCGGGAGCATCTGATGACACGCTTTCGAGTACACGCACACACCAGGTAACTGTACCGTGGCTGTGCGCGCGGCTGACCAATTCGTCCCCCGAGTCCCAGCTGTTCCCCCCGCGTCCCCAGCCGGACGAGCGAAATCGATTTACGATCGGGAAGATTTTTTCCCGTTTCACAAATTCACGCTGTCAGAGTATGGGGAGAAATATCGATAGACTACAAGCTTATCAGTGTCGGGCCACAACGACTACTCATGAGTTCAGACCAGGACCACCTCAAGGAGACCGACACCGAGGCCCGCTTCGAATTTAAAAAGGAGGAGAAGTCCGCCTTCCAGACCGAGAAGGGCCTCACCGAGGAGACCGTCCGCCTGATCTCCGAGGACAAAAACGAACCCGACTGGATGCTCCAGCGGCGCCTGCGCGCCCTCGAGTTGTTCCAGGAGATGCCGATGCCGACCGACTGGCCCGGCCAGCCCGACCTCTCGGAGGTCGACATCGACGAGATCGTCCCCTACATCCGGCCGGACATCGAGACGCGGGGCGGCGCCGACGACTGGGAAGACCTCCCCGAAGAAATCCAGGACACCTTCGACAAACTCGGCATTCCCGAAGCCGAGAAAAACGCGTTGTCGGGTGTTGGCGCCCAGTACGAGTCCGAGATCGTCTACCAGAACATGAAAGAACAGTGGGAGGACAAAGGTGTCATCTTCTGTGACATGGACCGCGCGGTCCAGGAACACGAAGACCTCCTCAAAGAGCACTTCATGACCACGTGTGTCCCCCCCAGCGACAACAAGTTCGCCGCCCTGCACGGCGCCATCTGGTCCGGCGGCTCGTTCGTCTACGTCCCAGAGAATACGACCGTCGAAATGCCCGTCCAGGCGTACTTCCGGATGAACAGCGAGGGCAT
>PXRK01000023.1:0-48080 GCA_003021015.1 Halobacteriales archaeon QS_4_66_20
AGAGTTCCGTGAGATCATCCTGATGTTCGCCATCCACAACATCGAACAGCTCTGTGAACGATTATGATAGCCGCGCCGTACCCCTATTCAACACAGCAGGACTCTCCAATCAGAAAGCCACCCGGATACAAGACGCCCTGAGAACTATTCGGGAGCATACAGGTGGGGAGTATTCTCTTGGGTTCATCAAGGGGATGAGTGTAGAGGAATCTCGGAAGTGGCTCACCAACATCAAGGGGATAGGCCCGAAGACTGCCGGGATTGTCCTTCTCTTCCGATTCAACAAGCCGTATTTCCCCGTAGATACCCATTGTCACCGTCTCGCCAAGCGGTTTCAACTAATTCCCCCGGATACATCGGCTGAGAAGGCTCATGACCTCCTCACGGAATCTGTGCCTGATGAGTTGATGTATTCCTTCCATCGGCTATTGATTGACCATGGCAGGGAGTATTGCACAGCGAGGAACGCTGATTGTGATAACCCGGTCTGCCGTCGCTTCTGTGAGTGCGAGTATTGCTAATATATTTCAGTTGAAAACGGGAAAGACGCCGCCGCGACCCCTGGAGAACAGCAGCACGCAGTCGGTCGTCTTCGGGCCGACGCCGTCGATGTCGAGCAGGTCTGCCTGACTGTCTCGGGGTCGCCGTCGGCGACGAACTCGTCGAAGGCGTCGGTCGTGCCGTACTCCCCCAGGACCCACTCTGCCGCGCCGATGATCATCTCTATCACGAACGACCGTATGACGCCGTAGATCGCCTCCTCGGCACTGTTCCGATCGGTGTGCGTCAGACGCCCGTCAGACGCAGCAGTGGGGTTTAATACGGCCGAACACGCTGTTTGGAGTGTGCCAGCGTTTCGTTCCGATCCGCTCGACGAGCTGGTGATTCCCGCCGGGACCCACGTCGAGGAACACGACCTCGTGACGGAGGGAGACGTGATCGTTGGCGGGCAAAGCACCGTCGAGTTCGGCGTCCGCGGCCGGAACGTGATGGCCGGCGAGCGGGTGACGTTCGACGGCCACATCGAGGCCGAGGGCGACTGTCGGCTCGACATGTGGTGTTCGGTCGCCGACAACGTGCTCGTCGGCGAGGACGCGTACCTCGGCGAGCGGGTCAGCGTCGGCGGCGAACTCCGGGTCGCCGGCAACCTCGACATCGGCGACGACGTCGACATCGAGGACGGCTTCGAGGCCAACGGCTGGATCGTCATCCGGAACCCGATGCCGACCATCGTGTTCCTGTTCGTCTACCTCTCACAGCTGTTGCGGATCGGCGAGGAGGAGAAAGCCGAGGAGATGCTCTCGGCCGTGCTCGACGACGGGGAGGAGCGCGACCACGAGCCGGTGTTGATCCCGCGGGGGAGCCGCGTCAGCGACGACGCCTGGCAGGTGTCAGCGCCGGGCCGGATCGGCGACGGCTGTCGCCTCCACGGCAACATCCGCGCCGAGTCGCTCGTGGTCGGCCGCGGCAACGAGATTTTCGGCAGCCTCCGCGCCCGCGAGGGGATCACCGTCGGCGCCGACACCGAAGTGACGGGCAACGTCACGACACGGAACGGGACGATCCGCGTCGGTCCCGACGCCAACGTCCGCGGGGATATCGCCGCGGAGTACGTCGAGGTCCACCACGAGGCGACCGTCGAGGGGGCGATCCGCGCCCGCGAGGAGATGTCGATGGTGTCCGAGCCCGTCATCGACGACGCCGTCGTCGGTGGGACGGCGGAGTCGGTAGAAACAGAGAACGAGACGGCCGACGCCTCCACGCTCGCCGACTGGGAGGACGGCGGGGACGCGGACGGCGATGAGCGAGAAGCGGCCGAGGCCCCGACGCCGACCGACGACGCCGACGGGACGGACTGAACGGCGGATCAGCGGGTCATACTGTCGGACGTGGCTCTGTGGTATCAGGAGCGCTCGTCGGAGATCTCGATCTCGAACCCGTCGGTCTCGTACTGCTCCATGCCGCCGCCAGATTCGAACGACGCCGAGCGGGACATCCCGACTGGATTGCCGCAACGCACAGCTTCAGGTGATCGCTTTCGGACGCTAGCACATGACCCAGCTACCGGCGACACTGATCGGCGACGCACACCGCAACGGGATCGCCTGGGAGACGCTCGAATCCCTCGTCGACGTCGGCAACCGCATGGCCGGCCAGGACGGCGAGCGCGAGGCGGCCGACGTCGTCGCGGACGCCTTCGAGACGGCGGGGCTCCGGGACGTGACGATGGAGTCCTTCGAGATCCCGGGCTGGTGGCGCGGCTCGACGGCGCTGTCGTTGCCGGACCACGAGCAACGGTACGACGACCCCCACCAGCTGTTCGCCCTGCCCGGGACGCCGGCTGGCGAGGTGACAGCGGAGATCGTCGACGTCGGCCACGGGACGCCGGCGGAGTTCGACGCGGTCGACGTCGAGGAGGCGATCGCACTCGCGTCGAGCAAGACGCCCGACGACTACGACCGCTGGATCCACCGCCGCGAGAAGTACCAGGAGGCCGCCGAGCGAGGCGCGGTCGGCTTCCTCTTTCGCAACCACGTCGAGGGCTGTCTCCCGCCAACCGGCAGCGTGAGCGACGCGGACGGACCGGGCCCGATCCCCGCCGCCGGCGTCTCCCGGGAACTCGGCCACCGGCTGGTCCGGTACTGCGAGCACGGCGAGGTGGCGGCGGAACTCGACATCGACTGTCGCAACGGGACGGCCACCTCCCGGAACGTCTCGGGTCGGATCGGCCCTGAAACGGAGCAGGAGGTGCTGGTGACCGCTCACTACGACGCCCACGACATCGCCGAGGGAGCCAAGGACAACGGCGCAGGATCCGCGCTGGTCGCGGAGGTCGGCCGCCTGCTCGCGACAATCGAAGGCGACCTGGAGGTGGGCGTCCGGTGTGTCACGTTCGGCGCCGAGGAGATTGGTCTGCGGGGCTCCAGCCATATGGTCGGGACGGCGAACCTCGACGGGATCAAGGCCGTCATCAACCTCGACGGCATCGGCGGATCGCGCAACCTGGCGGTCGACGTCCACGGGTTCGACGGTCTCGCGGACGCTTTCGAGGCGGCATCCGTGGACCTCGATACGCCAATTGAAGTAAACGACGACTTCGTGACCCACAGCGACCACTGGCCGTTCGTCCGCGCGGGGGTGCCGGGGCTGATGGCCCACTCGGTGACCGACGACGAGGGGCGGGGCTGGGGTCACACGCACGCCGACACCCTCGACAAACTCGATCGCCGGGAGTTCCGGGACCTGGCCGTTCTGCTGACCGCGGGCGCCGCCCGACTCGCGACCGAGGAGTACCCCGTCGAGGCCGTCGACCGCCACACCATCGAGGAACGCGCCGAGGAGCGCGGGGTCGACATCGAGTAGGTGACGGCTGGTCTGTCTCCCCGAGATTTTCTCCTGATGAGCACCGCAGCGAAGCGAGGAACGCAGCGAGCCCCGGAGGGTCGAGCGGGCGGGGGCTTTCAGCGTCGGAGTTCACGTAGTAGCAGTGCTGTTTCCCAGCGAGCGGGCGGAGGAGTGCACAGCTAACCCGCATCAACCGCATCGACAAAAACCAAAACCAAAAGGATGTTTCGTCGGGGAGCGAAACACAGCCCAACTCATGCTCTCGCTCGCGCTCGCGGGGAAGCCCAACGCCGGCAAGTCCACCTTCTACACCGCGGCCACGATGGCCGACGTGGAGGTCGGCAACTACCCGTTCACCACCATCGACCCGAACCGCGGGGTGAGCTACGCCCGGACGTGCTGCCCCTGTCTCGACCGCGACAGCCGCTGTGACAGCGACGACTGCGAGGACGGCAAGCGTTACGTCCCCCTGGAACTGTACGACGTCGCAGGCCTCGTGCCCGGCGCCCACGAGGGCCGCGGCCTCGGCAACCAGTTCCTCGACAAACTCACCGACGCAGACGCCATCCTCCACGTCGTCGACGCCGCCGGTGCCACCGACGAGGAGGGCGAACCCGTCGAGGTCGGCGAGCACGACCCCGTCGAGGACGTCGACTTCATCGAGACGGAACTGACCCGCTGGCTCGCCTCCATCGTCGAGCGCAACTGGGAGACCGTCGAACGCCAGTCTCGGTCGCCGGAGTTCGATATCGACGACGCCCTCACCGAGATGCTCACCGGCGTCGGCGCCACGGAACTCGACGTCGCCCGCATCCTCCGCAGCGTCGAGTACCCCGAGGACCCCCGCGAGTGGACCGGCGAGCACCGCCGCGCGCTCGCCGGCGACCTCCGCGAGCGCACCAAACCGATCGTCGTCGTCGCCAACAAGGCCGACATCGCACCCGAGGGCAACGTCGAACGCCTCCAGGAAGCCGCGGACATCGTCGTCCCCGCCACGGCGAACGGCGAACTCGCGCTCCGGCGCGGCGCCGAGGCCGGCCTCGTCGAGTACGACCCCGGCGACGACGGCTTCTCCCTGGACCCCGGCGTCAGCGACGAGCAGCGCGAGGGCCTCGAATCAGTTCGGACGGTCATCGAGGCGTACGGCGGCACCGGCGTCCAGGCGGCGATCAACACCGCCGTCTACGAGGTGCTCGACCGGATCACCGCCTACCCCGTCGAGAACGAGACGCACTGGACCGACAGCCAGGGGCGGATGCTGCCCGACGCCCACCTCCTCCAGGAGGGCTCGACGCCGGTCGACCTCGCCTACGCCGTCCACTCGGACATCGGCGACGGCTACCTCCACGCCGTTGACGCCCGCGACGGCCGCAAGATCGGCGACGACCACGAACTCGAAGAGGGCGACGTCATCAAGATCGTCAGTACCGCCAACTGAGCCGTTTCCGCTGCGAGCGGACCAGCCAACACCGCGAGCGATTCCGACGCTACGAGGTCGCCGCCTCGGCGGCCGCCTCCCGGACGGCGTCGATCACCGCTTCGAAGTCCGTCTCGTCTTCGCCTTCCACCCAGCGGTAGGTGATCGTCCCCGATTCGTCGAGGACGAAGATGCTCCGCTCGGCCACCTCGAAGCGGCCGTACATGTCGGGGTTGACGACGCCGAACTCGTGGATGACCTCGTGGTCCCAGTCCGACAACAGCGGGAAGTTGAGGTCCTCCTGCATGCTCCAGACGTTCTGCGCCGGGGGAAGGTCGACACTGATGCCGTACACGGCGGCGTCGAACGCGCTGAAGCGCTGCATCGAATCCCGGAACGTGCACATCTCCTCGGTACAGCCGCTGGTGAACGCCGCCGGGAAGAACGCGAGCACCACCGGCCCGTCGCCGAGCGCGTCCGAGAGCGTGAACGTGCTGATGTCGTTGTACACCTCGCCGCCCGCCTCCGGGAGCGTGAACTCCGGAGCTGTTTCGCCCACGTCGAGCATACCTGGCTACTGTGTGTCGAACCGAATAAACGTTGACACCCCGTACCGCTCCTTGCGCCCGCTCGGCAGCGGGACACCGCCGTCCCAACGGCCACCGACTAGTTTCTTGACGCTGGCCGCCGGACTCCAGAGTATGGAGGTAGCAATCATCAGCGACCCGCACATCCCGTCGCGGGCACAGGCGATCCCCGAGGCGTTCACAGAGCGCATCCGCGAGGCGGATCACGTGATCCACGCCGGCGACTTCGACTCCAAGGGGGCGTTCGCCGACCAGCGCGACCTGGCGGGGGAGATGACTGCCGTCCACGGCAACATGGATCCCGACTTCGGCCTCCCCTCGGTCGCGACGGTCGAACTCGGCGGCGTCGAGTTCGTCATCACCCACGGCACTGGCTCGCCGGCCGGGTGGGCGGATCGTGTCGCCGACACCGTCCGCGAGCACGCCGACGCCGAGAAGGCGGTCGGTGTCGCCGGCCACACCCACGAACAGGTCGACAAAACCCACGACGGCATCCGCCTGCTCAACCCCGGCAGCGTCACGGGCGCCCAGCCCGCCCGCGAGACGACGATGCTCACCGCGTCCGTCGAGAACGGTGATCTCGACGTTTCGGTTCATCGACTGTGAGCAGCCGGCGAACTCGGTGATATACACCCGGACGTGATTCACCTCCTGACGTGTAACAGAGTCACGTCCGGGTATATAGCGCAACACCGCGGGAAACTGACGCTTCCGGTCGCTTTTTGCCCCGCCGTTTCGGAGTATGGGTATGAACGTCTTCGCGGTGGAGGGGCTGCCGGAGATCCAGCCCGGCGACGACCTCGCGGCGCTGATCGAGGCGCAGGTCGACCTGCAGCCCGACGACGTCGTCTGCGTCGCGAGCACGATCGTCTCGAAATCCGAGGGCAGGCAGGCCGACCTCGCGGACTTCCCGGCCGGCGAGCGCGCCGAGCGGATCGCCCGGCGGATCGGCGACCTCGCCGGCGAACGGAAGGATCCCCGCTTCGCCCAGGCGGTGCTCGAGGAGAGCGAGGAACTACTGCTGGAGGAGCCGATGCTGCTCGCGGTCACCCACTTCGGCCACGTCACCGTCAACGCGGGCATCGACCGGTCGAACGTCCCCGACGCCGACCTGCTGCTGTTGCCCGAGGACCCGACCGCGAGCGCCGAGCGCCTCCACGAACGCCTCGGCGCGCGGGTGATCGTCACCGACACCTCCGGCCGGCCGTTCCGCTACGGCCAGCGCGGGGTCGCGCTCGGCTGGGCCGGGATGCCCGCCGCGCGGGACTGGCGCGGCGAACTCGACCGCGACGGCCGCGAGATGGACGTCACCGTCCAGGCCGTGGTCGACGAACTCGCCGCCGCTTCGAACCTCGTCACCGGGGAAGGCGCCGGCGGGACGCCCGTGGCGGTCGTCCGCGGCTGGGCGTTCGGCGACCACGCTGGCAGCGACGAGCTGTTCCGCGAGGCCGAGGACGACCTGATCCGGCCGGCGCTGCAGGCGTGGTCCAACGAGGGGTAACATGCTCGGGATCGAACTCACGCCGGAGGAACCGGTCGACCGCATCGCCGAGTACGCCGCAACTGCGGAGGCCGCGAATCTGGACGCGATTTTCGCCAGCCACCACTACAACAACCGCGACGAGTTCATCGCGCTCGCTGCGATCGCCGACGCGACCGACGACATTCACCTCGGGCCGGGTGTGACCAACCCCTACGAAACGCACCCAGTGACACTGGCCTCGCGGATGGCGACGCTGGACGAACTCGCCGGCGGCCGCGGCGTCTTCGGCGTCGGGCCCGGCGACCGCGCGACGCTGGCCAACCTCGGTGTCGACCACGAGAAGCCGCTCCGTCGCGTCCTCGAAACGATGCGGGTCGCGCGCCGCCTCTGGGACGGCGAGCGCATCGACCACGACGGCACCTTCGCTGCCGACGACGCCGGGCTGAACTACGACGCCCGCTCCATCCCGGTGTACGTCGGCGCGCAGGGCCCGCACATGACCCGCATGGCGGCCAAACACGCCGACGGCGTCCTCTACAACGGGTCCCACCCACGGGATATCGGCTGGGCTGCCGACCGCGTCGCCGAGGGGCTGACGGAACGACCCTCGGACCGCGACGACCGCGTCGGAAGGGCGGCGTTCGACTTCGTCGCGTACGCGAGCGTGAGCGTCGCGACCGACCGCGACCGCGCTCGCGAGGCCGCCCGCCCGCCGGTGGCGTTCATTGCCGGCAGCGCGCCCGATCCGGTGTTTTCCCGCCACGACCTCGACGCCGACCGGGCGGCCGAGATCGGCGAGGCGATCAGCGCCGGCGAGTTCCGGGAGGCGTTCGCGGCGGTGACGCCGGCGATGATCGACGCGTTCTGCCTCGCCGGTACACCCGAGACGGTGGCCGACCGCGTCGACACGATTCTCGACGATGCTGACAGCATCGTCTTCGGGTCGCCGCTGGGCCCCGACGTCGAGGAAGCGATCGAGTTGCTCGGCGATTTGGGCCTGTGATACGGTCGTTGAGTGCTACTCACCGGTACGTTTCGTGGGTGACACCTGGGATGTTCCCGAAGTGTCTGTCGCCAGCGAGAACAGGCTCATCACGCTCCAGTGCGGTCGCAGCGACTGCTGCATCGCCTTTCCCGATTCCCGGCCCCTCGTCTTCGTCTGCGTCGGCCATATGCTCACCCAGCAGCCGCCCAGCGCGCTGAGAGATGCTCGGGGTCATGTCCACCAACGGGTAGGAGTCGAGTACGGATTCCACCTTCTGGCGCTCTTCGCGGGTATTCACTACCTTCCCGACGCCGATGTAGAGCTCCAGAACGGTCATCGAGGGGATGACAAGCGGGACGCTCTCGGCTTCGAGTTCTCGCTCCTTCTTGAGAGCCGCGTCGACGTCGTCAATGATGTCCAGAACGAAACTCGTATCGACGATCATTCGAAGCGCTCCGCGACTTCGCGGACTTCGTCTTGGTCCTTCCGGTCAGCGGCCTCGATGGCCTCCCGCATCTCGCTCACCTGTTCCTCGTCGAAGATTCCGCGGAGATCCCGAAGCGACCGTCCCCCAATGAGTCGCTCCACGGCGTCACTGAACGACTCATCATCGCGCTTGTTGGCCTTGATTCGTTCATACACGTCGTCGTCGAGGCGAACTTGATGTGACATCCTTGTTGACAGCGTTGACGCTCTACGGGAATCAATATTTGGGTAGGTTGTGACGGAAGGACGGAACGCTCATCCCGATAAGTCGTCAAAGCCAAGTTACGGTTTGTCGGGATGAGCGATATCTGGAGAGAGAATCCGACGCGCCGGTGGTGGCAACCGCCGCCTCACATGAAATCCGACAGCCCCGCCTGCTCGTCGTCCTCGGCCGCCACCTCCGATTTCGCCTCCTCGTCCGCCACACCGTCGACGGCTTCCTCGCCCGCGTCGGCGGTGTCGTCGACGCCGACGCCATCGTCACCTGCGCCGGCGTCGCCCGCAGCGTCGGCCTCGTCCCCATCCGATTCCGCCGGCGCTTCCACGTCCGCGCTGCCTTCGAAGGCACCCTGCGATCCCTCGACCGACGCCTCCTCCTGCAACGCCTCGGCGTCCCCGACGATCGACTG
This sequence comes from Halobacteriales archaeon QS_4_66_20, assembly GCA_003021015.1. Classification (GTDB taxonomy): domain Archaea; phylum Halobacteriota; class Halobacteria; order Halobacteriales; family Haloarculaceae; genus Halovenus. Next base: position 8,933 of record PXRK01000023.1, read on the forward strand.
CACCTTGTTAGTGGTTTCGCCGCTGCCGGTGACAAAAGAGACGTGTTCGGCGTCGAGGTCGTAGCGGGCGGTCATCGCGACGGTCAGTTCGCGGTTCTTGCAGTGGTGGGTCATCGTCGCCAGGTACGGCAGCACCTCGCGGCGGGCGGTGCTCATGCTGACGCCGTTCGCGTCGGCGATCTTGCGGGCGATGTAGTCGCGCTTGTCCCGGGTTCCCCGCGAGCGCCCCAGCTTCGACCAGTAGCTCGGCGGGCCGTAGCGGGTCCAGCCCCCCTTCGGCTCCCGGCGCGCGGCGGCGACGCCAGCGGTCATGTTGTCGGCGGCGTACCGCCAGAACGAGTAGTTCTGCGTCGCCCGGACGCGCCCGAGCCAGCGGTCGGCGTTGCCCAGGAACTCGAACGCGACCGCGAGTTCTTCGCCGTGGTAGTCCTTGGGCATGTTGTCCTCGATCCAGTTGATGAGGTCGTCCGGCGTCTCGTCGACGTTGTAGCTCGCCTCCAGTGCCTCCTGGGCGCCCGCCTCCTTGATCACCGTATCGAGGTAGTCGAAGACCCCCTCGGTCGTGTCGCGCTCATCGGTCACGACGTCGTCGGCAGTGAGACGGTCCCGGCCCTCTCCCAGCGCCTGCAGGTCGTTGATCGCGCCCCGGAGGTCGCTGCTGTTCATCTCGGCGATCCGTTCGAGCGCGTCGTCATTGAACTCGATGCCCTCCTTGCGGCAGATGTCCCGGAGGACCGGCCGGATCGACCGCGCGGAGACGCTGCGGAACTCGACGTCCTGGCAGGCGTTGCGCAGCCCCTTTGACATTTCGTAGTAGTCGTTGGCGATGAGCACCATCGGCTGGCCGGCCTCCTTGACCAGTGAGGTGATGGCACGGCTGCCGCCGCGGTCGGCATTGCCGTGGATGTTGTCCGCCTCGTCTATGATCAGCAGCCGGCGGCCGCCGCTGCCGCCGGTGAGCGTGCCGCTTTTCGCCGCCTCGCCCGCGACCCGCTCGATGACGTCTTTCGTCCGCGAGTCCGAGGCGTTGAGTTCGATCGTCGGCCACCCCTCGTCCGCCGCGAGCGCGTGCGCGGCCGACGTTTTCCCGACACCCGGCGGTCCGTGGAGAATTACGGCCTCCCGGTGGTCCTCCCAGGTGTCCGCCCACTCGCGCAGCGCGTCGCGCGCCTTGTCGTTACCACGGAGCTCCGAGAGCGAGGACGGGCGGTACTTCTCCGTCCAGTCTACCATTGCCCGCCCGTTCGTGCGTGGCTCGCTTAGTGGTTGCGGAGGGAACTAGCGCCCTCGCTCATACTGTCGGACGTGACTCTGTTAGACATCCGGGTGTATATCTACGAGTATCGACCGTGAGATCCCTGATCTGTGTTGAGATGGCGTAACCGGATCACGTCTGGGCAGGTACCCGATAGCAGTCGGGCTGTTTCCTGGGCCGTCCGCGCATCGCAGACGGCCGGATCGGGGGCCCCGGGAGGCTTCGCAAGGGTTATGAGTGACAAACCCATTTGTGTAGTCGCAATGGCAGAAGGTACGGTCGATTTCTTCAACGACACAGGCGGTTACGGCTTCATCGAAACTGAGGACGCGGACGAGGACGTTTTCTTCCACATGGAAGACGTCGGCGGCCCGGACCTCGAAGAGGGCCAGGACGTAGAGTTCGAAATTGTCGAAGCGCAGAAAGGCCCCCGGGCCGAGAATCTGACCCGCCTGTAATCGGCGGTTCCATCGCTCTTTCGACACCCTAACGGAGAGTGATGCGGTTTCCTGCCGCATCCCTCGCAACGCCCTCCACAGTGACAACGCTGCGCTCCCTTCCGCGTCACCAGGGCCGACCCGGCTACTCATACTGGTGGCTGTAATTCTTTTACTCACCTTGCTATTCCACGGAGTCACGTCCGACAGTCTCAGCCGACGCGTCGAGCGGGCTGCTCGCCCGGTAGACGATCTCCATCGGCAACCCTTTCGGGTCCCGGGGCGGATCCGCGGGAAGCGACCGCAGCGATCCCGGCCCGGGGCGGGCCGTGTATGCGAGCGCGACCGCGTCCAGCACGTCCGCGACGCGGACCTCCCCGCCGGCCGTCGCCTCGGCCGCCGCCTGGACCGTCGGCGGCGCGTCGGCGTCGAACCCCGCAAGCGTCCGCATCCGCTCGGCGTAGCCGGCCGCGGTCCGCTTGCGGTGCGAGAGCGGTTCGTCGGCGAACGCCCGGAAACACACCTCCGGATGGGACTCGCGGAACGTGGTCTTCGCCTCGGGCACGTTCCGCAGGAGGCTGTCGACGGCGGCGATGCCGTCGTTCATCTCGAACGCGTCCCGCGAGAGCGAGCGGCCGGCTTTCCGGCGGTTGACGCGGTTGGCCGCCGGATAGCGGCGCTTGCGGGTTGCCTCGCGGACCGGCGGCGCCACAACCGCTTCGCCGGCCGGCCCCAGGACCTCGCGAGCCAGTCCGTCGCACTGCCGCCCCCCGTTTCCCGATTCGAGGAGTCCGATCGGCACGTCGATCAGAATCAGCGTCGCGGTCTTCTCGTAGCGCTGCCAGAGTTCGCCAACCTCCTCGAACACTGCGGCGTGGTCGAACGTCGCGCCGTCGAACGCTACGGCGAGCCACGTGCCGCCGCTCCAGTCTGTGCCGACGAACGTCCCGGCCATACTGGTGCCTACCGTCCCCTGCGTAAAAATATCCGGGACGGTACAGGCCTCATGCTGTCAGTCCGTCGACTGGTCGGTGTTCTGTGATAGTGATTGTTGTGACTTTTTACCGCCGGGTATTCGCCAGACGCCAGTTTGGGCCGTGAAACCGCCGCTACTGCGATGTGGTGCCGAAAACACTCACAACGATCACTATGATTCCTCGCCCCGCTCGTCGCTCTCGCCTGGGCCGTCCGTCCCGTCGGACTCGTCGGCTGCTCCGGTATCCTCATCAGCCGAGGACCGCCGTTCGCGGGTCATCTCGCGCGCTTCGGCCAGCATCTCTGCAGCTTCTTCGTCCATCTCCACATTGTCGACCGCCTGCACGTCGACCGGCAGTGAGTCGGCCCCCATTGCGTCGCCTGCGCGGCCGTGATCGTGCGCCTCCCCGTGGTCGTGCGCCTCCTCGTTTCCGTGCGCCTCCTCGTTTCCGTGCGCCTGACCGCGCTCGTAGTCGTGGTTCCCAGTTGTGTCCTCGAACACCTGTGGGTACTCGGCGGAGTCGGCCAGGTCCGTCACGGCCGCGGCCAGTCCGTCCTCGCCGCGGGCGGCCCAGTCGGGGACGTGCTCGTCGAGCCAGTCCTCGTGCTCGCCGCCCCGGACCATCGCGGTGAACGCGAGGTGGTTCGCGAGGTGGACGCCGTCTGCCTGTGGATCGCCACACACCGGACAGCGATAGCCCATACTCCGTCTTGCTTGCGGGCACCCATAGGCGTTTCACACCTCGTCCAGCAGTTCCACGAACGTCGCCCGGTCGATGTTCCGTCCGGAGAGCTGGAGGACAACCGTCGAACCGGCGACTTCGTCGGCCATCTGGCGCGCCCCGGCCAGCGAGGCGGCGCAGGCGCCCTCCATGACGATGTGTTCCTCCTCGAACATCGAGACGACGCCCTGTCGCAGCGCTTCGTCCTCCACGAGCAGGAAGTCAGTGAGGTGCTCCCGGAGCATCTGCGTCGTCAGCGCGAACGGGACACTCGTCGCCAGGCCTTCCGCGAACGTATCCATCTCGTCCGCGGGTTCGAGGGTGTCCTCGGCCCAGGCCCGGTGCATTCCCGGCGCGCTTGCCGACTGGGCGCCGATCACCTTCGCGTCGGCCAACTGCCCCACGGTCAGCCCGTAGGCGGACGCGCTCGACCCGCCGCCGATCGGACAGAAGACGTAGTCGACGTCGGGGAGTTCCTCGACGATTTCGATCCCGGCCGTGCCGATGCCCGCGAGCAGCGCCGGTTCGTTGGCCGAGTGGACATACCGGTACCCCTCCTCGATCGCCTGCTGTTCGGCCCACTCCCTGGCCTCGTCGAACGTGTCCCCGCGGAGGTGGACCGTCGCGCCGTAGCGCTCCATCGCGGCCACCTTGTCCGGGTTGGCGTCCTCCGGCACCGCGATGTGGACCGGGACGCCGAACTGCTCGCCGGCGTAGGCGACCGACTGGCCGTGGTTGCCGGTGCTGGCCGCGATCAGGCCGGCCTCGCGGAACTCCGCGTCGAGCTGTGAAACCAGGTTCACCCCGCCCCTGACTTTGAACGCTCCCGTGGGCAAGGTCTCCTCGCGCTTGAGGTAGACGTCGGCGTCCAGTTCCGCCGAGAGCGCGTCGCTGCGGACCAGCGGCGTCCGGTGCAGGTGTCGGGAGACGACGCCGCGTGCCGCGTACACGTCGCGGATCGTCGGCGGGGTCGGATCGTGATACGGGAACATCGTCGTCTCGTCTGGGGAGTCGACGGGGTCGTACCGGGCCATGTCTGCCTTCTTAGCCGGCAGCCCGATAGGTGTTGCGTCATCGATATGGCGACGCGAGGACGCCGGCGGGCGCTGTGGACTCCCGCTGTCCGGTGTGAGTTTACGCCATCGCGGGGGTGACGACGGTGCTGGTGAGCGTCCGCAACGGCGCCCGGACCTCGTACGTCGGCGTCTCGACGGTGAGCGGCGTCGAGTCGTCGATCTCGACGAAGTGAAACGTCACCTCGTAGCTGCCGTCGGCGGCGATGGTCGAGGGCTCGCGCTGTCCCGAGTCGGGGTCGCGGACCCACACTTCCTCGCCGGCGGCGTCGGGGCTGGTCTCCCCCCGAATCTCGTAGGTTGGGAGGTCCTGGGCGACGTTCTCGCCAGCGATCGGGTGGCCCTGCTCGATCCAGTGGTTGATCCCCTTGTCCAGCGCGTACACCTCCTCGTAGCCGTTCTTGATGAGCGTCGCCGCCCGCTGAGTCGAGAGGTGGTGTGGGCAGGCACAGTAGGTGAGGATCCGCCTGTCCTCGCTGTACTCCGCCGCTGGATCGCTGGTCTTCCGTCCGCGCGGTGCCGGGCTCCAGACGGCCCCCTCGATCCGGGTGCGCTCCCAGGCGGCCCTCGAGCGGGAGTCGACGACTGCCAGGTCGTCGTTCTGGTACCAGTCGTAGGCGTCGTCGGTCGGGGCCAGCGGCACGGACTCCCCGGCCACCTCCGTGGTCTCGTAGCCGCTGTCGCCCCCGATACATCCGGCAGCCGCGATCGCACCGATCCCTGCAACCGTCCCCAGGTACTCCCGGCGGTTCATAGCCGCCGGTATGTGCTAGAGTAGTAAAAATGGTTCTTTCCTCCGGATAAGTGGAAGTTGGTTGCGAAGTTTTTACTTTCAGGGACAATGATGTGGTGAGTAACTGGTTCGTGAAGTATGGAAACGATACTCGATCTCACTACGGGGGGCGCGGACAGCGAGGCACTGACAGACACGGCGGTCAGCGGTCGACTCAGAACCAAACAGCTGCTGTCGGGCGCCCCGCTCGCCGAGCGGCTCGACGGTGATGAGGAACCGAAGTACCTGCTTCGAAACAAGAAATCGGGGGTCACTGTCGCCGCGGAGGAGGAGTCGCGGACGATGGAACCGGACGACCAGTTCCAGGCGCTCGCGCTGGTCACCGACGTCCGGGTCCTGTTCGTCATCGGGACTGCGGACGGCGACAGGACGGCGTCGGTGTCGCACTCGGAGATGGTCCAGGCGAAACGTTCCGACGAGGGGTTCCGGACGACGGCACTCGTCATCGAAACGATCGACGGCCGGCGGTGGACGTTCCCCTGCAAGGGTGACACTGCGGAGGTCGCCTCGGTCGTCGACGGGCTGGCACAGGTGTGGGCCAACGCGGAACGGCTCGCCGACGAGGCCGAGGAGGCGATCGAGACGGCCGAGCAGCACCTGGCGGCCGACGAGTACGAGGCTGCCGCCGAGGCGCTCGCCGACGTCAAGGCCAACCTCCGGACTGCGATCGCGCGGCTGCGCGAAGTCGGTGCCGGCGCCGGCGCACACATCGAAACGCGGGGCGAGCGCCTCGCCCGGCGGCTGCTGGACCTCCAGGGTCCGTTGTGGGCCCAGCTCGCAGCGTCCGCCCACGGCGAGGCGATGGCAGCCTGGCGTGAGGGCGAGTTCGAGCGTGCGGCGACCGAATACGAGGAGGCGATCCGGGGGTACGAGCAGGCGCTGGACCGCGACAGCGGCCCCTCGACCGGCGTCCTCGAAGGGCGGCTCGACGGGGCGCTCGCGGAGCGCGAACTGCTGCGGGTGATGCCGCTGGTCGAGGCTGACACGGCCCGCCGGCACGCCCGCGAGATCGAGGAGCCCGAGGCGGCAGCCGCGAACTGGGAGACCGTCCTCGAGCAGTACCAGGGCCTGCTCGCGCTGGACTGGCCGGGCGAGCGCGGGTTCGTCGCTGACAGTGATATCGTCCACACGCAAGCCGCGGCGGCCGCCGAGGACGCCATCGAGGACTACTTCGAGGCGGGCAAGCGCCGGCTGGGATCGGCGGATCGCTTCGCGGTCGACGGCAGGGAGGACCGCGCGAGCGTGCTGTACGAGCGCGCCCGCGACCAGTTCGAGGCCGCCCATCGCCTCGCGACCGAGGCCCACCCGGACAGGGTCGAGGAGCTCGAGACGGCGCTTTCTACGGTCGACCAGCGAATCAACGGCGACGTACCGGCCGAGGCGCTGCCACACGACGAACTCACCGTGACTGACGGCGACGAGGAGCCAGCGGAGGCCGACGACGAACCCGACGCGACCGGCGGCGGCGACGAGCCAGGCTCGACTGTGATTGGGCGCATCCAGTCTCAGAAGCAGGACGAGAACGCGGCCGCACCCGGCGGCGTCAACGTGAACGCCGGCGACGGGGCCGGCAACGGCGTCACGAACACGGAGCTGCGGGGCAAGCTCCGGGACCTCGAGGAGGGGGAGTTCACGCAGCTGGTCGCCGACCTCTGGGAGGCCCAGGGCTGGTCGACCACCGTCTTCTCGGCGACGAAGCAGGTCGTCTACGACATCGTCGCGATGCGGGAGGAACCGGAACAGCAACGGCTGCTGCTGTGGACCGAGCACAAGCCCGGCGAGGAGCAGCTCGGCCCCCGGTCGGTCGAACGATGTGCGACGGCCCGGGACAGCAGTCAGGGCGCCGAGAGCGCCACGCTGGTCACCAACGCCCTGCCGCGGACCGCCGCCAGACAGCGGGCCGAGGGGCTCGACGTGACCGTCATCGACGGGCAGGACCTCGTCGAACTGCTCCGCTTCGAGGGCTTTCTCGACCGCCTGGAAGCGGACCGCCCGAACGCCTGATTCTCCATCCCACGGTTCGCCTGCGGATCGGAGCAGACCCGGAAAGCCCTACGCTTAAGACGCCACGGCGTTCTACTGGGGGTATATGGAGTACACGCTGGCAATCGGGAACGCGCCGGATTCGATCCCGGCGGGGAGCAGCATACTGCTGGTCCACCCGAGCACCGCCGAGACGGACCGGATCGACGTCGAGTTCGTCGACGCTGACGACGCGCCGATGCTGATCGTGTCGACACGGACGACCGCCCGGGAGGTCGTCCAGAAGCTCGAACACTACGGGGTCGACCCGGAGAAGGCAATCATACTGGACACGCTGTCGGCCGAACGGGGGTACACGCGCCGCCAGAGCGATCACGTCCGCTACATCCCGAGCCCCGGGGATCTGGACAGCGTGGTCGAGGAGACGCGGGCGTTCCTCGAAGAGACCGACGGCCCGGCCCGGGTCTCCGTCGATTCCATCACGGAGATGATCTACTACGCCGACGAAGAACGGGCCAGGCGGGCCGTCGAGGCGCTGCTCGCGCTGGTCGAGGACCACGAGGCGGTCGCGCTGTTCCACCTCGCCGGCGGCGTCCACGACGACGAGGCCGTCGAATCGTTCGAATCGCTGTTCGAGGGCGTGCTCGAACTCGACGAAGACGGGAACGTCACGGCGTCATTTTGAAGCCGGTTCGTCCGGGTTTGTTACCAGTCAGTACCACGTTACTGAAGGCCAGTAACTGCCGATTGAGGGAGTCTACCGGTCTGTTTGGGGAATCGACGGTGCGGGAGACACCACCACTGTTAAGATGGATCAAACTAACACGCTTAGTTGTATGCCGGAATGCCAGAACTGCGGTGCATTCGTAACGACGGATTATGCACGTGTGTTCACGCCGAACGGAATAGACAAGCCGAGGGTTTGCCCCCAGTGCGAAGACAAGATCCGTGACGGTGCCGACGTGCGCAAGGCACGGTCGACTCGACGCGGGTAACGGCTCTTTTCTCCCGATTGCGCCCTCCGAAGGACCGCCCGATACGTCCGTCAGGGTTCCGACTGTTCGACTGCCTCTGCCACGATGCTGTTTGCCTCCTCGAACAGCGCCTCCGCCCGGGACTCGTCACGGGCCTCCGCCGTAATCCGGATCAACGGCTGCGTGCCGCTGGCCCTGAGCAGGAACCAGCCGTCGCCGGCGTCGACGCGGACGCCGTCGAGCGTCGAGACGTCGTCGTAGCGCTCGCGAACGCGCTCGCGGATCCGGTCCATCGCCCGCCTTTTCTCGGCCGTCTCGACGCTGGCCCGCCGGATCGGGTAGCGGTCGATTGCTGCAGCCCGGTCTGCGAGCGGGCGCTCGGCGGCCAGCGCGGCAAGCCGACAGGCGGCGAACGGGCCGTCGGGACACAGCGTCTGGGACGGCCAGATCCACGCGCCGCTCGGCTCCCCGCCGAACGCCACCCCGTCCTCGCTCGCCGCCTCGGCGACGTAGACGTCGCCAACTGGGGTCCGCGTCGTCTCGATGCCCGCCTCGGCGAGGTGGTCCTCGACGGCCAGGCTCGTGTCCACCGGCACCGCGACGCGGTCGCCCGCCGTCGCCGCGTCGCGGGCGAACAGCGCGAGCAACACGTCGCCGGTCAGGAACTCGCCGTCGGCGGTGACGGCGCGCATCCGGTCGGCGTCGCCGTCGTGTGCGATCCCCAGGTCGGCGTCGCCGGCCGCGACGAGCGTCGACAGCGACTCGCAGTTTTCGGGGGTCGGCTCGCTCGGACGGCCGGGAAAGGAGCCGTCCGGCTGTGCGTTCAGCGTCTCGATGGGACAGCCCAGCGCATCGAGCGCGTCGGCGGTGACGCCGCCGGCGCCGTTGCCCACGTCTACCGCGACCGACAGGGAGTCAGACATCGACACCGCGTCGACGATGGCGTCACGGTGTCTCGTCGTTGCGGACTCCGCAGTGCGAGTTCCGCCGCCGTCCCAGTCAACGAGTGCGGTTTCCTCCTCGCGGATCCGGCGCTCGATGCGCTCGCGCAACTCCCCGTCGAACGCCTGGCCGCTGGGTTGCCAGAGCTTCAGCCCGTTGTCCGTCGGCGGGTTGTGCGATGCGGTGACGACGACGCCCGCGTCCGCGTCCTCCCAGCCGACGGCCCGTGCGACGGTCGGCGTCGCCGCCAGTCCGAGATCGACGACGTCGACGCCCGACTCGCAGAGGCCCGCTGCCAGCGCGTCGAGCAACGGCTTCCCGCTCTCGCGTGGGTCCCGGCCGATCACCACGCGGTCGGCGTCGACCCCCAGCGCCCGCCCGACGGACAGGGCTAACGAGGCGGTCACACTCTCCCCCACTGGTCCTCTGATGCCGCTCGTTCCGAACATACCCCGACTGTTAGAGCCAGGGGTCTTTGGTATACTGGATTTACTTCCTCGCCGACCCCAGGATCAGATAAACCGCGGCGTCTCCTCGATGTAGGCCCTGTAGGCTTCCTCGTCCTCGATGCTCTCCATCACTTCCTCCTCCTCGACCTTCGAGAGTTTGTAGTAGAAAAACGCGAGCACCGGGAACATCGCGAGGGTCAGCAGCGAGGGCCAGTGGACAAACCAGCCGAACAGGAAGAGGAGAAAGCCGAGGTACTGCGGGTGCCGCGAGTAGGCATAGAGGCCGCCCGTGACGAGTTCCGTGTCGGTCCGGTACAGCGTCGCCCAGCCGACGGCGATCAGGACTGTACCGAGGACGATGATGCCGGCGCCGACGGTCTTCCAGGGGGTCAGCAGCATCGACTGTCCGAGGAACTCGAAGGTGATGAACGCGTTCTGGCCCCCAGCACCGGAGCCGGTCGGGATTGCGGCGGAGGTGACGTAGATGGTCAGCGGGACGCCGTACATCTCGACGAACAGGGAGATGACGAATGCGGCGTACACGCCGAGCGACGCCGACTGCCAGTTGACTCGCCAGCGGAACCCGGCCGCAAGCGGGACCGCGAACGCGACGAACACGCCGATGTTCAGCGCGACGAGGTCCCAGCGGCCCTGGATGATCTCGGCCTGGTTGGACATGAAGAAGTAGACGTGGTCCAGAAACGACGGCAACGACACGAGCGCCACCAGACTGAGCAGCAGGAACGCCGCTTTCCGTCTGGTGAGTTCCCCTCGCGCCCTGTCGATGAGCCTCATACCACGACCCAACGAGCTTTTTTCATATGAGCCTGACGCCTCGTAGTTCGCCAGCCAGCTGCTTCCGGCCGAAATCACAGGGTTTCATTAGACGGTCGCTCGATTGCCGGTGTATGAGCCGCACCAGACACACCGCGCTCAACTGGCTCGTCGGGTTCGTGATCGCGTACCTGATCGCCAGCGTCGCCCTCGACAGGAATCGTCCGCTGAAATCCGCAGTGATCGGCGGGGCAGTCACCGGCCTGATCGCGATGGTCACCTACGAGAAACCGGCCGTTCTCCGGGACGACTCCGAGGCAGAATCCAGGGAGACGGCGACGGCCGAAGTAGCCTGATAGTGATTGTTGTGACTCGTTACCGCCGGGTATCCGTCAGACGCCAGTTTCGGGCTGTGAAACCGCATCCAGGCGGAACGGGTCTGTCTCCGCAGATAGACAGCCAGACGTGATTCAGGTACGCCATGCCGTCCCAACTCCCGTTGGTCGGGCCACGACACAGCCGATGGACTATCCTGGCACTGGACGGAGTCACGTCTGGCTGTCTAGCAGAGACTGGTGAGGAAACGAAGTACAGCCACCAGTATCAGCCGATGTACCGGAGGTCCTCGTCGGGGGGAGCGGGCGTGCCCTGCTCCATCTCCTGGATTTTGCGGACGACGTCCTCCATCTCGTCGGCGCGCTCCTCCAGCGAGCCGAAGTCGACCTCGAACCCGAGGACGCCCTGGAGCACTTCGAGGATCGCCTGCGCGCTCTTGGGGTCGACGAGGTAGCCGCTGGTCTCGCCCATCAGGCAGGCCGCGGAAACCCCACGGCGCTCCCCCAGGCCGAGCAGCAGGCCGCTGATGCCGACGATGCCGCCGGCCGGCTCGTCGCCGCGGAACTCGACGCCGGCGTCCTCAAGGCCGTCGCGCATCCCCTCGGTGGTCGCGGCGCCGATCACGTCGTACTCCTCGATGAGTTCGCCCGTCGGGACGCCACCGAGCGCGTACACAGACGCCACGCCCAGATCTTCGGCAACGTCCAGAAACGTGTCCGCGAGGCCGTAGTGGCCGACTGTGTCCTGGGCCTGGTGGTCGCCGGTCAGCACGAGCAGGTCCGATCCCCCGGTCTCGACCGCGTGGATCTCCGCACAGGCAAGCTGGGTGAGGCCGTCGTCGACGCTCACCTGCGGCGGCAGGTGCGTCGAGTACACCCGCCTGACCAGTTCGCTGTCCAGTTCTTCGATGAGGTGCTCCCCGGCGAGTTTGCCGACGTGGCCGACGCCCGGCAGCCCCTCGACGAGTACCGGGTCGGCCACCTCGGGTTCGGCGATCGCTTCGATCTCAAAATTGTCCATACGCCCTACTGGCGGTTCCGCCGCTTAAGAGCGCGTCGATACTCGCCGTGCGGGTCGGTCGGCGAGAACGGTGCCGGGGCGCTGTTGACCGCCTGCGCCCCACACTCCGGACACTCCTCGCCGACCGTGTACACCGGCCGCTCGTGGGTGTCGTCCGGATCGCTGCAGATGAGAATGTCGGATTTCATCGCCCGTCGTCACTCGTCTTCTACGCGGCGCTCGCGGTGGAACTCGCCGGTGCCGCCGTGATCCCCGATGACCCTGATCGCGCGCTGGGCGCTCTGTTCGAGATGGTCCTCGGCGGTTTTGTAGTCGGGTGCCTGCACCTCGATGCGGTACTCGGGCGCGCCGACGTACGTGACCGAGAGCTCGATCTCCTCGGGAACACCGGAAGACTCGTTTTGCTCGTCTCCCGAGCTCCCGTTCGAACCACCGGCTCTCACGGGAATTTCGCCGTTGCCCTCCGCGGCCTGCAGCGCCTCGCGGACGACGTCGACGCCGTCGCCGTCGGGGCACTCTAGGTCGACGTAGCCCGTGACGGTGACGTAGGGCACGGAGACGTTCTCGCGGGCCGTGTCGACGATGGCCTCGATCTCCTCGTCGTCGAGGTCGACGTCATCGAGGGCCTCGGTGCCGTGGATCGCCGCGGCCTCGAACCCCTTGTACAGGGAGTCGAACTCCGCGAGGATGGCGGTGGCGACCGCGGCGTAGCGCTCGTCGCTGACGTTGTCGCCGAAGGCGAGTTCCATCCAGTTGTCGGCCTTCTGCTCGTTTTTCCACTCCTGGATCTTCTCCTTGCGCTGGTGGTCGTTGACGTCCTTCAGCGAGAGGTCGATCTGCTGGGCGCTCTGGTCGACGTCGAGCACCTTCGCGACGACGCGCTGGTCGGTGTTGACGTGGTCGCGGACGTTCTTGATCCAGCCGGAGGCGACCTCGCTGATGTGACAGAGGCCGCGCTTGTCCTCGTACTCCAGGAGGTCGACGAACACGCCGAAGTCCTCGATCTCGTCGACGCGGCCGACGACGAGTTCGCCGGGTTCGGGCCAGCCGCTGTACTTCATCGGGCCTCGACAGTGTCGACGACGTCGCCTTCGAGGACCGCCTCGCCGCCGGTGGGCCGCACGAGCGTGTGCCCGCAGACCTCACAGTCGACGGTGGTCGCGGCTCTCCCGAAGACGATCTGTTCGTTCTCACAGTCCGGACACGTCACCTCGTAGAAGCTTCCCGGCATGGTTACTCCTGGAACGTGAGCCGGCCGGCCCGCCAGCCCTCGCGCTGGTGGGCTTTCCCACACTCGCCACAGCGGTACGTCAGCTGGGTCTTCTTGGTGGGCTTGTCGCCACCCGGCACCTCCGAGAACTTGCCGTCGTTCCCGATGCCGGACTGGCGCTCGCGCTGGCGGCCGTCGACCTTGGTCATGCCCGAGGCACGACCCGACCGGACTTTCTCGACCTCGTGTTCGTGGTGTTCGTTACAGTGCGGACAGTACGTGTTCATCCGTCGTGGCATTTCCATAGAGATCGGCCTTGCGGGTCATTCGACGTGAGTCCTTAAAACCCGCACGGTTCGCGGGGAGCGATTCGACCCGGACTGCCGGCAAAAAATCCCGATGCTGTCGGGTGGTTCCGGGATCGACCGATCGGAGTCTGATAGTGGTCCACAGTCCGAACGAGGGATCCTGCCGCGTGTGCCCATCGAGTTCCTCATACTGCCGGACGTGACTATGTTACTTCGAGTGATGCTCAGACTGGGGTTTTCGGTTGTCTCAGATGCTGAGCGCTATCCGGGTGGGAACGGAATCACGTCCGGCAGTATCAAGCTCCAGCTGTCGCGGTGGCGACGACCTGCCCACTTTTTTATGTGTGCTGGTCGCCATATGCAGTATGCCGTACTGTCCGAACTGTGGCCAGGAAATCGAGGAGACGGACAGGTTCTGTATCGAGTGTGGCGAGGAGCTCGACGGCCGGACTGGGAGCGACGGGACCGCGAGCGAGTGGGACGATCCCGCGGGCGTGCACGGATCGGGCGTCCGCGGCCGGCGGACGGCGGAGTTCACGACCGCCACGCTCTGGGGTCCGATCGTCGTCGCAGCCATCGGCGTCATCCAGAGCATCTACATCATCACGTCGCCGGGGCAGGTGATCGAACTGGCCGGATTCGGCGAAGAAATCAGCGAGGGCGTGATCGTCGCGACCGGCGTGCTCGGTCTGCTCATCTCCGCCGCCGTGGTCGGCCTCGTCTACTACTACTGGAACCGCGGCCAGGTCGACAAACGGTACTTCTACGGGCTCGCGGGTCTGGGCATCGCTGGGTTCTTCCTCGGCGGCGGAATCATGTTCCTGTTCCTGGTGCTGATCGGCGCCTACGGATACTTCTCGGTCCTGTAGCGACAGTCGTGGCTGCAGTCGTTCCCAAACTTTCGACACTTTCGCACTCTCCGAAGAACTCCCTGTATCTGCTTTCTACATTCCCAACCGTTCTGATTTTCAGTAGTATTTGAGAGCATTCAGCCACAACGCTCATCTGTAAAAGTCAGTACCTATGATTTTCTCGAACCAATGATCGTCGTTGAGAGTGAGACTGATATTGATTATTGTGACTGTTTACCGGGTTGACCGCACGCGGTTGCTCGATCAATCCCGGAACGACTCACAAGTGAGTTGATTTGGGTCTTCTCACGTCCTTTGCCAAATTGATCTTGAATGTGCAACAGGCCATCGAACGAATGGAGTTGTGCAAACGACAGATTGTTCTTTCCAAACAATCTTCACCCACGATAGAATTCGTAAGTATTATATAGTAATCTTCCGAAGAGAATTGTGTATGAAAAATAACGACATAAAATCCAACAGAAGAAACATATTAAAAACATGTGCAGCGTCAGTTGGGGTCGGGGGCCTTGCTTCAATCAATGCAATTAGTACCAGGGCAGCAAAGCAAGATGGATTTTTGATAGGTCAGCGTTCCTTTACAGAGATACAGATTTACTATGATGTTCCAAATAATGCAAGAGTTGCTCATGCAGACGGAAAAATAGAGTATCTTACTGATGCCTCCAGTGAACAGCTGGGGATTCTTAATGGTGATTTAGTAAATAACTTTGAAAATTCCGAAAGATTGGTTGTCACCAATGGCACTCTCTACAATGGTTCCAGAAAAATTAATCACAATCCTACGAAGTCCTTACCTATTACTTCAGAATTCAATATAGGTTCAGAAAGAGCAATATTAGTAGAAAGGGAGATTTCCCACCCAACAATTAGGATTGGCGATGAAAATAGGAATGGAATAACTGCCTCAATTATCGAAGAGGGATCTGAAAAGAAACACTCTGTAACTGTGGGACCCGGGGAAACAGTGGAGAATAGTCTGTCACCGATTGAAGTTGAACCGTATGACAATAGAAACCTTGAACCGACAGAGGAGCAAGAAGAAAAGGACAATCAACTAGTTGAACCAAATGTCCGTATAAAAAACCACGGTGAATTAAATATTTATGGGAAAGAAGGATATTCTGTAGTTCCAGCGAACCACCAGGATGATTACGTCGATCACTTTCTGGCTGTCCATAGACAAAAATTGGATTCAAACACGCTAAGAAAGCCCTCTCAGGATCTCATAATTGTCGATAGGGGTGAGAATGATGACTGATATAACTGCCTATGTGATGCGAACTGAGGACTGGCGGGACAATTACAACGGAAATACCTCTTTAAACGATGTCAAATCAACAACTCAAGATATTTGGGACGAGTACATTAGGGATTATAGAGGGAACTACCAATTGAATCTTGAGATCACCTATTACGATCCCTCATCGGATAAAATAACAACTAATGGTGATCTCTGGGACCGAGCTCGTGAAATTGATAGTTGGTGTAAAAACAATCTATCCGATTATTCTCAAAAGGATGTAATTATCGCTGCAGATCACTGGGGCGAGGGCAGTCACTCTGGTGCAGCCCTTTCAACGGCGGGGGAAGGAGGAATAGTTTGCGTTGTTGATTACAACACAACCTTAGACGATACCTGGCAATCTGGCGGACATGAGCTACTCCACACTCATGAACTGCTTCATATGTTTATTGATACTAATGATAATGAACATTACCCAGATGAATATGTTAGTGGTAATGTCTCTGTCATGTACAGTCCAGGGAGTGTTACTGAATATTGCAACGGTGGGGCACCTGGAGAAGTCGTCGACAAAGTTTCTGACTGTACAAAAGTTTACGTTCGGTCTTGGATAGATGATAATATGTAGCAAACCATTTTACCCTATATTACTTTACTTCGGGGAACAGACAGATGGAATTCAGTTCAACGGCACCCCCATTAGTTGTTGTTGTATCCTGAGAATTGCATGGTCATTGCATATTCCTCCAATATGCGGAGCCTTTTCTGATGAAGTCTGTATCTGATTCTGCCATAAACGGGAACCAGATTCCGTTTCAAACGCAGCTATGTTTGGATTTTCACCTCCTTCATTAAAAGAAATAATTAAATAGTTGCCATCTATATACGGCGAACTCGCCCTGTAATTCGAATTCCGCTTATTCTCCCACTGTTTAGTCCCGGTAGCAAGATCGTAGGCTGCCAGAACTGTCCCTGAATGGTAAAACAGATAGTCAGAGTTAATATTTATCCCACGATGCCCAACTTGTCCACCATCTGTTTGCACCGCCCATCGCTGCTCCCCGGTAGAAACGTCTAACGCTGCGATATTTGAATTCTCGTTTGCAATATATATACTATCAGCGACTTCGGAACCTGCTGGTGCTGACAACAAGGATTCTACATACTCATCAGACGAATAAGTCCATTGGTGAGTACCATCTGGGAGTGAATATCCTATGATGTTTTTTTCATTAGCTACACAGAGTGTATCGCCAACGACATCGAGATCGGTACCATAATCTGTACCAGGGTCGTGCTCCCATTGTACCTCACCACTATCAGTTGCAAGGGCAGTTAATCCATCCACGACCGAATAGACCAGACAAAGCCCATGCGAAACCGTCGATCCCATGTCCATTCCCGTCCTTGTTTGCCATTGCTCTTCCCCAGTTGTAGTATTGAATGCGTATAGCGGTGTCTGTGCGGGGTCATCGTTGGTTACGCTGGTAAATACCGAACCTTCTGCTACGTCTACTATTTTAAGGGGTATCTCATCGAGTTCCCTTGTCCACATGATATCACCCGAATCTGCTTCGACTGCCCCCATTTCACTATCTTTCGATAGTCGGGCCACGTAATAAACGGTATCTTCGGAGATATAAAGTTCGTCCGCACTTCTGACTGAATATAAGTCTGACATGGGGCCGATGCTCCAGCTAATACCTTCTGCAGTAATTTTGCTCAGGTCGGATTCCGTAGCGACATATACTCCCTCGGTGCCCACGGTGTGTGTACTTCGGTTTGTGATTTCAAATTCCCAATAGCTGGTTTCAGTAGGATGTTGGAATCTGTCTTCGGGAGGTTCAAGCGTTGTTTCAGTCGGCGTGTTATCGGGCTGTGAATTCGAGGTCGAACTATCCCCAATACATCCAACACTGATCACAGCGGTAATGCAAGAAATATACTGTCGTCGGTCCATAATTGATGTATAGTCGGTTCGATATTATATGTGTCGGTCATTACAAAAGCGCTCATCCCGATACATTGTAACACAGCAGTTTCTCGAACCAATCCTCCGATGAGTTGAGTTTCAGTGCGAGAAGCGTCACCGATGACGTAGGTGTCGGAATGGGTGACGCCCAGATGGCCGTCCACCCCTTCCGTCTCCCCAATGTCGTCATAGATCGTGTGGCCGTCGGTACAAAGGATGACGCTTCCGTCGCCGTACTCCGAGATGTCCTCGTCGGCTATCGACCCTGACAGTCCCGAGTTGTGTCGAGATGACTGAGGCAAATCACGTCCGGGTGTAAAGGTCCCAGTAGTGGGACCGAAACATATCGCAGAAGGTCCGGACGCGGGAATTGAACCCGCCTCTTGGGCACCACAAGCCCAAAGGATGCCACTACCCCAGCCCGGACACGCACGTCAACGTAGCCGACTGCACCTGATATACGTTACGGAGTCGGGCGGATCCGACGACTCGTCGGGTCGAGTCGAAAGCTTGAGGTACGCGACAGGTGCTACGGGAGGGTATGGAACTGCGGGTCATCGAAAAGGAGGAGACGGAGCTCTCCATCGAGGTCGCGGGCGAGGATCACACGTTCATGAACGTGCTCAAGGGGGCGCTGCTGGAGACCGACGGCGTCTCGGCAGCGACCTACGACATGAACCCCGAACAGTCCGGCGGCCAGACCGACCCGGTGCTGACGATCAAGACCGAGGAGGGGATCGACCCCCTGGACGTCCTCGAAGCCGGTGCCGACCGCGTGATGGAGAAGACCGACGGCTTCCGCACCGCGTTCGAGGCGGCGGCGTAGCTTCTTTGTAGCCCGTTCGGGCCGGGGGCGGCCGCGCTGCGCTTGACTAGCAGATCACGACCAGCAGCCACAGGTCACCGTCCGGCCCCTCGTGAACGTCGACGCCGAGCTGTGCGTCGGCGTCTGCGGACGGCTCGACGCGACTGAGGTACTCCTCCAGCAGTGACTGTCCGAGTGCTGAGGCCGCCGCTGTCTCCTGCTCGACGTCCATCGTGTACGGACCCAGCGGAATGGGACGAGTCTGTCCGCAGGCGTCGTTTGCGACCTCGCGCACGCTGTCCTCGACGGTCGGCGTCGTCGTGCTGTCGCCGACTGCGCGTTTCACCGCCTGCTGATTGAGATACCGGGCGACGGCGTCGAGGTCACCGTCGCGCGTCATGTCGCCACCCTCGCTCCCGTAGCGGGCGATCAGACCGGAAGCGAACTCGTCCTCGACGGCGGCCAGCGGGACGTCGCCGGCGTGTGTCGCGTTCCCCGGGACGTTCTCGACGGCGGGGACGCCGCTGCTCCCGAACCCCGGCAGATCGACCACGCCCGTGACGCCGAGCGCGAAGACGGCCGCCAGCACCAGCACGGCGCCGACAGCCGCCAGGTATCGCGGGGTCACCAGCTCGAGGTAGCCCGGCGCCGTCAGTTCCGACTCGTCGATCTCCTGGCGGCGTTTCTCGAGGGAGACGCTGCCACAGCGGCTGCACGGCGGCGCGTTCTTGGGGTGTTCGCGGCCGCACTCGGTGCAGACCCACACGAGCGCCGGGTCGCTCTCGCCGTCGCCGAGGTCCGTCTGCCTGACGACCGCTTTCTCGAACGTCCCGTGGCCGCAGTTGTCACACGGGGGGTCGTTCTCCTCGTGGGGCTTCCCGCACCACTCGCACCGCCATTCCATTGCCGCGATTAGTGAGCAAGCCACGATAAGACTGGCGTTCCGGAGGCCGGGAATGTCCCACGTCCTGCCGGCCGCGACCGGCGGCTTACTCGGCCGTCGAGACCCAGGCGTCCGGGCCGAGTTCCTTGACGGTCGTGAGCTGTTCCTGTGCGTCCGCCCGCGACGGGAACGCGTCGATGCTCTCGGCGAGTTCGTTGCCCGCTTCGTCGACCAGCCGCCAGCGCCAGCCCTCGTCAGTGAGGTGGAACTCGAACGTCGCGGAGTCGATCTCGATCACGCTGGCCTCCGTGATCTCGGTGCGGGCCTCCTCGATGTCCCGCTCGGCAGCCTCCCGAGTCCCGTGTCGCTCGGCGGCGGCCGCGATCACCCACTGCTCCTTATCGACCAGCCGCCAGGTCCAGCGGTCGTCGCTCTCGTACAGTTCGAACGCCACGTCGTCGTAATCGAGGAACTCGGCGTCGGGCACGACGCGGCTGATCCGCCCGATTTCGGATTCGACCGCCTCGAGGCTACCGAAGGTGCTGGTCGCGTGCGCGAGCGTGGTGTGATCGTCGTCGATCAGCCGCCAGGTCCAGCCCGAGTCACCCTGGTAGCAGTCGAACGCGGCCTCGCGGATCTCGTACACGGTCGTCTCGGGGGCCCGGGCCTGGATGTCGTCGACGGCGGCGACCAGCGACTGCCGGTCCCCGAAGGAGCGGCTGCTGGTCGCCACCGGCTCGCGATTCTCGTCGACGAGTTCCCACGACCAGTCCTCGGGGTCGAGACAGACCGCGAGTCGGCCGATCTGCGTGACCGGTGCGTCGCCTGCGTACCCGCGTAGTTCCGCGATCGCGTCCTCGATCTCGTGGCGGGTCCCGAAGCTCTCTGTCGCGTCCGCGAGGATCCGGCCGTCGGGCATGACGAACTGCCACCACCACTCGTCATCGCTGTCGCTGTAGATCTGGAAGATACCGGTCGCCATCCGCCGTTCGGGGACGCCGCTCACCGAGTCGATCAGGCTCTCCATCGCCTGCCGTGCCCCTTCCTCGTTCTCGTGGCGCGTGGCACTGTCCGCGATCGTCTCGCCGATGTCGTCGACGAGCCGCCAGCCCCAGCCCGCGTCGTCCTGGAACAGTTCGAAGGCGGCGGTCTCGATTTCGAGGTGCTCGGCATCCGGGGCGTTTTCCTGGAGGGTGACCATCGCGTTCAGCGCGTCGTCTTTCGACTCGTACTCGCCCTGGCCGCTGTCGGCCATTACGTTGCCGTCCTCGTCGATGAGCCGCCACCGCCAGGCGCCGCCCTCGGCCTCGTAGATCTGGAAGGCTGCGTTGTCGAACTCGATCAGTTCGGCCTCGGGCGCCTCGGTCCGCACCCGCTCGACGACGTGGCTCGCCGCCTCTTTGCTGTCGTAGGTTTCCGTACTCCGGGCGTGGACGCCGCGATCCTCGTCGACGAGTCGCCAGGCCCACCCGTCGCGGGTCCCGTAGGTTTCGAACTCCAGGTTCTCGATTTCGACCACCTCGGCGTCGCCCGCGTGGGCCTGCATGCCCGCGGCGTCGGCCGTGACCGGGTCCGGATCGTCGCTGCTGGCGGTTCCCGTCGCGACCGCGCGGCCCGCGTCGTCCATCAGCCGCCATTCCCAGGTGTCGCCGGACTGGTAGACGTCGTAGGTTGGCTCGCCGCGTTCGATCCGGTCCGCCCGTTCGAGGCGGTCGAGCATCGTGTAGACGGTATCCTCCGCGACGCCTTTCGACTCGTACTCGACGGCGCTGGTCGCGAGGGTCCTGTGGGCGCTGTCCCGGAGCCGCCACCCCCACGCGTCGCCGTCAGTCACGAGTTCGATCCCGTAGGACTCGACGACGAGTTCCATCGCGTCCGACGCCAGCGAACGGAACGATTCGAGCCGATCGATCGCGGAGTTGCGGGACGTCTGGGAGTCGGCAGCCACGACGAGCGGCGTCCGGTCGGCATCGATCAGCCGCCAGGTCCACTGACCATCGCTGCGGTCGAGATCGAACACTGGCTCGTCCATCACGAACACCTCGGCGTCCGGCCCGTGGTCTTTTATCTCGTTGATCGAGTGCTCGGCGTCGTCGCGCGTCTCGTACTCCGTCCTGCTCTCGGCCACGGCGGAGCCGTCCTCGCGCATCAGATGCCAGTACCAGCTCCCAGCCGCGGATTCGTAGAGGCGAAACGCCGCGTGTTTGATTTCGAGCAGCCCCGCGCTGGCGACCTGGGATTTCACACCGTCGACCTGCTGTTCGGCCTCGAGTTTGGACAGAAACGACTCGGAGCTGGCCGCGACGGCGCTCTGGTCGATGAACCGCCAGGTCCACTCGCGCCGGCGTTTGAACAGCGTGAACAGGCCGCCGCGGTCGGCCTCGCCGATCATGACCGGCGGGTGCTCGTCTTTCGGTCCCTCCGTCGTCTCCGAGAAGTAGCTTCGCTGCCCTGTGGCTACTGGCACCATGATCACGACGCTGGCGACGATGCCGACGCCGGCCGTGTACAGCCCGATGATGAGGTCGCTGTAGCTCGGCGTCCCCTGGTGCCAGTTGTACGGGTAGTACTGCACGAACAGCACCACGGCAGCCAGCCCGAGCAGGGCCCCCAGCATGGCGACGACCAGACTGAGCCGGGTGACCGGCATCAGGAGCACGATCCCCAGCAAGGACAGCAGAAGGCCCGTCGCTGCGGGCACCGCCGCCAGTTGTCGGACGGTGAACAGCGTGCTCTCGGAGACCTCCGCCCCCGTCGGCCCGACGAAGTACAGGACCATGCCGCCGATGGCAAGGATGTACCCCACGATCAGCAGCGTGTACCCGTACACGTCCTTCTTGGACTCGGGCTCTGTCACGTATTTGGTGTACAGCTCGAACAGACGACCGCCGTACCCTGATTCCTGCATCTGCCCCTCTGTCATACGCTGACATGGCCCCACCACCTGATTAAACCCACCGTTGGTTTAGCGAAAATACTCACGAACGACCGTATGAACGGAACAGGGTCGACTGGGGTGCAGTCCGGGGATCGACCGCCAGCCAACAGGTTAGAGTCGGACCGGAACCCCGCGTTCGTCGAGGTACTCCTTGACCTCCCGGATCGAGTGTTCGCCGTAGTGGAAAATCGAGGCCGCGAGCGCGGCGTCGGCGTCAGCCTCGGTGAACACCTCGTAGGCGTCTTCCGGCCCGCCACAGCCGGAGGAGGCGATCACCGGCGTCGAGACGGCGTCACAGACGGCCCGCATCAGGGGGATATCGTACCCTTCCTTGGTGCCATCGGCGTCGATGGAGTTGACGAACAGTTCGCCGGCCCCGCGCTGTTCGGCCTCGGTTGCCCACTCGACGACGTCGGTGCCGGTCCCTTCGCGGCCGCCCTTGACCGTACACTCGAACCAGCAGGACTCGCCGTCGACCTGTTCGTACTGTTCCCCCTGCTCGTCGAACCGTCGCCTGGCGTCGACGGAGATGACGATACACTGGCTGCCGAACGAGCGTGCCCCCTCGCCGATCAGCTCCGGGTTCTCCAGCGCGCCGGTGTTGATCGACACCTTGTCGGCGCCCGCCCGCAACGTCTCCTTGATGTCTTCGCGCGTGCGAATGCCGCCGCCGACGGTCAGCGGGATGAACACCTCGTCTGCGACGCCGGAGACGACGCCGAGCATCGTCTCGCGACCCTCGGCGGAGGCCGTGATGTCCAGGAAGACGAACTCGTCGGCGCCGCTCTCGTTGTAGCGTTTCGCCATTTCGACGGGGTCGCCCGTCTGTTCGAGGTTCTCGAAGTTGACACCCGTGTACACCGCGGCGTTGCCGTCGTCGTCGATGTCGACGTCGATACAGGGGATAATCCGTTTCGTGAGCACGGTACCGTGGCTTCGTGGCTGGCGGATAATACGGTTTCGGGACGCGCTGTCGGCCGTGCGGCCGTACGCCCGTTGGAATCCGGTACATCGAAGTAGCGGGCCGGCGAACCCCGACGCATGGCAGACGATCACGAGGACGATCGGCCGGAATACGATCCCTCGGAGCCGGCCCCGCCGACCGAGGCACCGCCGCTACGGAGCACGGCCCCGCAAAGCGAGTTCACCACAGGGCATGTCGCAGTCGGATTCCTCATCGTGCTGGTGGGGCTGGCGATCACGTTCGGCCTCCCGCTGGTCGCGGCCTGATAGTGATTGTTGGAACTATTGTCGGAATCGCATCGCATTCTCGGGAGTGTCACGGGCTGACACCGGCGTCTGATGGGTCGACAGCGGTAAAGACTCACAACAATCACTATGATAGTGAATCCCGTCTGGCTGTATACGAGTCTCCGAGGCGGCGGCCGTCGATGAGAACGTTAAAGAGACCGACCGTACTACGACCGACTGCGCCCGGGTGGCTTAGCTGGACATAGCGCCGCACTCATAGGGTTAGGAAACGCGGCACCGCTCCGGCATTCCCGCGAGGCAGCCGCCTCGGACCTGGGACATGCGGAGATCGAGGGTTCGGAGCCCTCCCCGGGCATACATAAAAAAGATTCAACACCGTCTTGCGATTCTTTTATTTAAATAGTGGTTGCTATCAGTTCCGGTACGTGATTCGCCTCATAGTGATTGTTGTGAGTCTTTTCGGCACCACATCGCAGTAGCGGCGGTTTCACGGCCCGAAACTGGCGTCTGGCGAATACACGGCGGTAACGAGTCACAACAATCACTATCAGTCATCTCGACACAAATCGGGACTGTCAGGGTCGATACTCGTTGATATCGTGTCCTGACGTCTAACAGAGTCACGTCCTGATGGATATCTGTTTTCTGTCTCTGAAAATACGTACGGCTCTTTTTTATGTTCCGGTCTGTACAGTCACGTGGCGGCTTGATCTCCGCCACAGACACCCCAACTGCATCCCCCAATCGTAGTGATGATTGTGACTGTTTACCGGGCTGACCACACCAGTCGCGCGGTTGATCCCGGAACGACTCACAATAATCACTGTCAGTCGGTGTCGGCACGGCACGGGCCCCGACCGTTCGGCATGCATAATCCTCGTTCGTTGCCCGTTCTGCCAGTTCGGCACCTCCACTGATTCCCCACGTCTTGACAGTTGCGAGCGACAGCAGTTCTCACTGGGCTGTCAGCTGTATCCACACGCTTTTTTCCGAACCGTCCCTCCCGGGAGCCAATGGGACACGTTGAAAGCCTCTACGTTCATCCGATCAAGTCGCTGGATCCCGTCGCCGTCGAGTCGGCGCGGATCGTCACCAACGGCGGCCTCGACTGGGACCGCCGGTACGTGATGCTCGACGAGGACGGCGAGTACGTCAACGGCAAGCGTGAGCGGGCGGTCCACCGCATCCGCTCGCGGATCGACTGCAACGCGGCAACGGTCACCCTCTGGCAGCAGGGCGAAAACGACCGCCAGCAGTTTCACCTCGACGACGAGCGCGACGCCGTCGAATCCTGGCTCGGTGACGCCATCGGCTACCCGATCGACCTCGCCCGCGACGACAAGGGTGGATTCCCGGACGACACCGACGCCTCCGGCCCGACGGTGATCACCGCGGGGACGCTCGAACGGGTCGCCTCGTGGTACAACGACATCGACCCCGAGGAGATTCGCCGCCGCCTCCGCCCGAACGTCGTGATCGGCGGCGTCGAGCCGTTCTGGGAGGACCATCTTTACGAGGCGCCCGGCACCGTCGTCCCGTTCGAGGTCGGCGACGCCCGCCTCCACGGGGTCAACCCCTGCCAGCGCTGCATCGTGCCGACCCGGGATCCCGACACCGGCGAGTCGACGGCCGGCTTCCAGGAGACGTTCGTGGAGCGCCGCCGCAACACCCTCCCCGAGTGGGCCAGCGAGGCCTGGTACGACCATTACTTCCGTCTGATGGTCAACACCCACGTCCCCGAGCTGTCGTGGGGTGAGCGGATCGCCGTGGGCGACGACGTCTCCGAGCCGCTACCCCCGACATCAGCCGAGTAGCGACTGCCGCCGAACTGTCGGGGACTGATACTGCCGGACGTGACTATGTTACTCCGAGTGATACTCAGACTGGGGTTTTCGGTCGTCTCAGATGCTGAGCGCTATCCAGGTGGGAACGGAATCACGTTCGGCAGTATGACCGTCGGGACTGCGGCGGTTCACTCACGCGCACTCTTGAACGTGCAACGCCCCATCAAAGCATGTAGTCGTGGTCGCCGGTCTCGCTCTCCAGAAATGCCGTCAGCAGGTCGATCGTCGACGCGATGTCATCGACGTGGGCGCTCTCTGTGACAGTGTGCAGATAGCGGGTCGGGACCGAAATCGCACCGACGGGGATTGCGCCCCTGGCGCGCTGGAATCCGGCCGTGTCGGTCCCGCCGGCCGGCAGCACCTCAAGCTGGTAGTCGACCGCCTCGCCCTCTGCGACCTCCTCCATCCGGCCGTGCACTTTCGGGTTCGTGATGACACTCGAGTCCTTGAGCTTGATGGCGGTTCCCTCGCCGAGTTCGGTCACGTGGTCACCGGGCTCGAAGCCGGGGACGTCGTTGGCGACGGTGACGTCCAGCGCGATCGCCAGGTCGGGGTCGAGGTCGAACCCGAGCGTCTGGGCGCCGCGGATGCCGACCTCCTCTTGGACGGTCGCTGCGAAGTGGATCGTCACGTCCGGATCGTCGATCCGTTTCGCGGCTTCGAGCATCGCGAACAGGCAGACACGGTCGTCCAGCGCCTTGCCGGTGACGTGGTCGCCGACGCGCTCGGTCGTCTGGTCGAGCGTGACGAGGTCGCCGCGGGACACGCGCTCCGTTGCCGCTTCGGCGTCGAGGCCGAGATCGATCTGGACGTCCTCGACCTCCGGTCTGGACTCCAGTTGTTCCTCGTCGAGCGTGTGCGGTGGGGCGGAACCGATCAGCCCGGGCACATCGCCGTCGTCCGTGTGGATCGTCACGCGCTGGGCTTTCAGCACGCGCGGGTCCCAGCCGCCGAGGGCGTCGACTTGCACGAACCCCTCGTCGGTGACGTGTCTGACCATGAACCCGATCTCGTCCATGTGCGCCGCGACGACGACATCCGTGTCGCCGCCCTCGATGGTGCCGACGACGTTCCCCATCGCGTCGGTCCGGACGCGGTCGACGTCCGGCTCGAGTTCGCGCCTGACGACCTCGCGAACCCGATCCTCGTAGCCCGCCACGCCGCTCGTTTCGGTGATCTCCTGCAGCAACGCCAGATCGTACGGGAGAGACATACCTCGTTATTGCCGGGACCACCTATAAGACCCATACGAAACTCTCCGGGGCCGCAGCATCGACTGCTATCTGGCCGTTCCAACTCCCGATATGCCCGAGAGGCATACACCGGTGCCACCCGATACATTATGATTATGGGTAATTATTTGGGTGTTCCGGTGGTAGTAGGAACTACGATGGCAGCCAGCAACCAGTCAGTCGGCGTGGCCCACCACACGATCGTTCCGGTGAACTTCGAGCCTGAGGAGCACGACCACGACGACGACCGCGGCGAGTAGGGGGACGGCTGTCGTCCCATCCAGAAGCCGGCTGGCGGGTCTGTGACACTCCAATCTCTCTTCGTCGCCGACATTCTCGTCCCTTTTCCGGAGTGACGACTCGGTAGGCTCCGTATCGCGGTCCACACCCGGTGAAAAGTCACGCACGACCGTATATGAATCACGTTCGGCTGCAGAGAAGAACCTTCTTGTGGGAGACAGGAGAATCGGGCGTATGGGACTGTTCGATCGGATTCGCGGTGACGACGGGCCCCGTGTCGCGTTCATCGGGATCGACGGGGTGCCGTACAGTCTGCTGGCGGACCACTTCGACGAGTTCGAGAACTTCGCGGCGCTGGCCCAGCAGGGGACGGCCGACGCCATCGACAGCATCGTGCCGCCGGAGTCCAGCGCCTGCTGGCCGTCGCTGACCACCGGTGTCAACCCCGGCGAGACCGGCGTGTACGGCTTCCAGGACCGCGAGGTCAACTCCTATGACACGTACGTCCCGATGGGGCAGGATGTACAGGCCAAGCGCCTCTGGACGCGCGTCCACGAAGACGACCGGAAGGCGACGGTGATGAACGTGCCGGTGACGTTCCCGCCGGACCGTGAAATCCAGCGCATGGTCTCGGGCTTTCTCTCGCCGGGCCTGGACAAGGCCGCCTACCCCGACGACCTCCGGGAGTATCTCCAGGGGATCGACTACCGGATCGACGTCAACGCCAAACTCGGCCACGAGCAAGACAAAGGGTCGTTCATGGACGACGCCCACGCGACGCTGGATGCCCGGTTCGAGGCGTTCAACCACTACATCGAGGCCGACGACTGGGACCTGTTTTTCGGCGTGTTCATGACCACCGACCGGGTCAACCACTTCCTGTTCAAAGATTACGAGCGCAACGGGGAGAACCGCGAGGCGTTCATGGAGTTCTACCGGAAGCTCGACCGCTACATCGGTGAACTCCGCGCGGCGCTGCCCGACGATGTGACGCTCGTTGTCGCCTCCGACCACGGGTTCACCTCGCTGGACTACGAGGTGCACTGCAACGAGTGGCTCCGCAGGGAGGGGTGGCTCACCTTCGCGGACGACGACCACGAGGAGCTCGGCGACATCGGCGACGACGCCCGGGCGTACTCGCTCATCCCCGGCCGGTTCTACGTCAACCTTGAGGGTCGCGAGCCCCGCGGCGGCGTCCCGGAAGAGGAGTACCGCGAGACCCGCAGCGAACTCAAGGAGGACCTGGCGTCGTTGACTGGACCGGACGGCACGCCCGTCGCGAAACGGATCGAGACCAAGGAAGACGCGTTCCACGGCGACCACGGCGACATTGCGCCCGACCTGGTCGTGATCCCGAACGACGGGTTCGACCTGAAGGCCGGCTTCGGGGGCGCCGAGGAGGTGTTCGGCACCGGACCGCGCAACGGGATGCACCGGTTCGACAACGCCTGCCTGTTCATCGACGACGCCGAGGCGCGGATCGACGACGCCGACCTCTACGACATCGCGCCGACGATCCTCTCGCTACTGGAGGTCGATTACGACCGGAGCTCGCTGGACGGCGCGACGCTCGTCCGGTGAGCGCGCCGCTCCCCGTCTCGCTTAGAACAGGTCGTCGATCTCCTCGCTGCCGAACTGTTCGAGCGGGTCGACATCCTCGGTTTCCTCGTGGGCGCGCTTGGCGCGCTCGATGAACTGCTCGACCCGTTTCGAACGCTCGACCCCACCCAGCAGGACCAGGGCCGCGAGGCGGTCGCTCTCCAGCGGGAAGTCGCCACCCCGGACCTGCAGCGAGCCGGTCTCCTCCTCGACCCACTTGCGGGCGCGCTCGACGCCTTTCCGCGAGATGCGTTCGGGGGAGCCCGCGACGACCAAAAGCGCCGCCTCGGCGTCGACGGCGTCGGGGAGGCTCATCCCCGTCAGCAGCGCTTTTCGCGTGATCGAGGTGATCGTGTTGATATTCTCGCTGGCGTCGGGCGCGGCCTCGGCGCTGGCGTAGCCGAGGCTGGCGATGCCGCCGTCCCGCAGCGTGTTGATGATCTCCGAGGAGTCGACGACGCTCTCGGCGACGCCGTCGACGACCTCGCCGGAGGCGAACATGAGCCCGACGCGCTGGGCGATCTGCTGGTTGATGTTGTCGAACCCCTCCTCGACGGTCTCGTTGCTGGTCCGCCAGGCGTCGTTGTCGATCAGGAGGGCAGCGTCGGCCTCGCGGGCGACGGTCTTCAGCGACCGGCCGGCGTTGGCCTGGTAGATCGATCCTTCGTCGCGGCCGGGGAGGATGCCAACTGTGTAGATGGGGATGTCGTAAATCCGGTTCATTTCGCGGGCCAGCGCCGGCGCGCCGCCGCTGCCTGTGCCGCCGCCGAGGCCGGCGACGATGACGACCGCCTCGGCCGTCGTGGTGATCCGCGAATCGAGCGCGTCCATCACCGCCGTTGCCTCCGACTGCATGATCTCGGCGCCGAGTTCGTTGTCGCCGCCGACCCCGTGGCCTTTCACTCTGTCCTGGCCGATCAACATCGTATCGATATCGAGGGACTGGAGGTCCGCTTTCGCCGTGTTGACGGCGAACGCCCCCTGCACTGCATCGAACCCCATGTCGCGGTCGAACTCGACGAGGGTCTGGGTGACCTTCCCCCCCGCCTGTCCGACACCAATCAGGACGACTTTCATACTCGGTACTCTCGACTGGCCGCGTAATGAACGTTGGGCACGCGTTCATCCGCAGGGGACGTGCCGGAAGCAGCGCCCACTCATATACACCCGGACGTGATTTGTCTACGATATCTCGACACAACTCGGGACTGTCAGGGTCGATACTCGTGGATATTGTGCCCTGACGTGTCACAGAGTCACGTCCGGGTGTATAGGTCCAGCACCGTCTCGCAGGCTGCGCCGCGGCGGCAGGAATCCGGCGAACCGACAGATTGAATCGCGCGAGCGCCGACGGTCGAACGATGGACGCATCCGCCGATTCACCGCCAGTCCGGCGGCTCGCCGACTGGGAGCACGACCGCCTCGGGGCGCTCGCGGACCGCTACGGCACGCCGCTGTACGTGCTGGATCTCGCCCGAGTCCGCGAGAACTACCGGCGCTTCGCCGCGGCGTTCCCCGACGCCCACGTCATGTACGCCGCGAAGGCCCACACCGGCCGCGCGGTGCTGGAGACGCTGCTGTCGGTCGGCGCGGACATCGAGTGCGCCGCCCGGGGCGAGCTCCAGCGCGCCATCGACGCCGGCGCCGACCCCGACACGCTCCAGTACACGGCGGTCAACCCGCCGGCGGCGGACCTCGACTACGCCGCCGACCTCGGTGCCGACCACCCCGGGCTGACGATCACCGCCGGCGCCCGCGACACGTTCGACCGCCTCGCCGACCGGGGGTACAACGGCCGCGTTGCGATCCGCGTCAACCCCGGCATCGGCACCGGCCACCACGAGAAAGTCGCCACCGGCCAGGACGCGAAGTTCGGCATCCCCGCCGAGCAAGTGACCGACGCCGCGGCGGACGTCAGCGATCGGTTCGACCTCGTCGGTCTTCATGCCCACGTGGGCAGCGGCGTGCTCCAGGACGACCTGGACGACCACTGCCGCGCGATCGAGCGAGTGGCAGAGCTAACCCGCGAGGTCGAGCGCGAGGTCGGCGACCTCGAATTCCTCGATATTGGCGGCGGCTTCGGCGTCCCCTACCGCGAGGACGAGCCGCCCCTGGAGCTGGAGATCGTTGGCGAGCGCGTCCGGGCAGCCGCGGGCGACCTCGGCGCGCAGCTGGCGCTGGAACCCGGACGGTACGTCGTCGCGGACGCCGAACTGATCCTGACGCGGGTGAACACGATCAAGGAGGCACCCTCGTCGACAGTGGTCGGCGTCGACGCCTCGCTGGCGACGCTGCTCCGGCCGGCGATGTTTGAGGCCTACCACCCGATACGGAACGTCACCGCGCCGGAGCGCGAATCGGAGCCGGTGTCGGTCGGCGGCCCCTGCTGTACCAGCGCCGACGTGTTCTGCACGGACCGGCCGATTGCGCGCCCCGAGCGCGAGGACCTGCTGGCTATCGGCAACGCTGGCGCGTACGGGTACGAACTCGCCAGCCAGTTCCACTCCCAACCCCGTCCGGCGGAGGTTGCCGTCGACGGAGGCGAAACGAGCGTGGTCCGCCGCCGCGAGACGCTCGACGACGTGACCCGCGTCGAGCAGGATTTCTGATTTGACCGGTCTGTTTGCCGCAGAACTCTCTCAACACGCTCTCTAGGAACTCCCATCGGAGTAACCGCCGCCTCCGTATCGAAGAAAGCCCTCGGCGCGCTCGCGGGTCGCGCTGAGTGGGATGTCCTCAGTCGCTGCGCTCCTTCGGATAGGGCCCACTCAGCGACCGCGAGCCACCTCGCCCTTTCAGTCCGCCAGGACGCTGGTTGCGTGGCCGGCAGAAACACGGCGGTTGATTGCCGGCAGAAACAGGGTCGACGGTCACGCTCGCTCGCGCGTCGAGATGGCGAGGCCGCTGCCGACAGGCAGGACGACGGTGTGGAACTCGTCGTCGGCGCGGACTGTCTCCAGATACTCGGCGATTCCCCGGGTGTTCTCGTCGTCGGGGAGGGACTCGCCGGACTCGAAGTACGGGAGAATGTCGTGGAAGTCGACGGCGCCGCTCATGATGTTGTCGGCGACGACAGCGGCGCCGACGGGCAGCTGGTCGCGGATCGCCCGGAAGGCGTCGGCGTAGCGATGCTTCTGGTGGTCGATCAGCACGACGTCGAACGCGCCGTCATAGCGCTCGATTGTCTCCATCGCGTCGCCGTACTCGAAGTAAGCGCGGTCGGCGAGTCCCTCCCGCTCGAAGAACTCCTCGGCCAGCGCGAGTTCGTCCTCGTCGAACTCCGTCAGCACGACCTCGCCGCCGTCGGGCATCCCCTGTAGGAACCAGTAGGCGGAGTAGCCGAAGCCGGAGCCGAACTCGAAGACCTGCTCGGCGCCGCGCATGCGGGCGATCGAGCGCAAGAGCCCGCCCGCGTCCGGCCCGATGATCGGGAACCCGTGCTCGTCGGCGTGGGCCGCCATCTCCCGCTGGATCTCGTCGTGCTGGGGACCCGTCTCGCGGACGTATCGCTTTGCTTGCTCTGAGAGCATGCTGTTTGGACCTGTCGCGGGCGCGAGCAAGAAATTACCGCCTTTAGATCGTGCTGCCGGGGCTCATATGCAGCACGACCGTATAAATGAACACCGACGCCATTTTGACCCCGCAGTGGCAAGCGACAGCCGTGACAGCGGTCGACGACTGGGAGTACGATCTCGCTGCCGCCGGCGAACTCACCCCAGCGCTAGTCGACCGGCTCATCAGCCTCCACGGCGACCGCGGCCAGCGGGCCATCGAGGCCGTCGGCGAGGGCCGCGTCAAGGAGTACCGCGACTTCACCGTCGTCGTCGGCCACGAGGACGAGTACGTCGTCGAGGAGGACGCCTGTACCTGCAAGGACGCCGAGTACAACCTCGACCCGAACGATCCCGAACAGCTCTGCTGGCACGCCATCGCCGTCCGGATCGCCCGCGCCATCGGCGAAACCGACGAACACGACATGTGGTACTCCGACGTCCGCGATTTTCTGTGAACCAACACTCGCGACTGCCAGTCCGGTGGTGACTATGCTGTCGCTGGTCCCTCGGAGACGAAGTGCCAGACTGAGGTCGTCGCGAAGGCGAGCAGCGCCAGGCCGGCGCCGGCGCTGATCGCAGGGACTGACAGCAGCGTCTGGAGGCCGGCTCCGACCAGCAGCATAGCGAGCGTCCCGGCCGCGAGCGCCGCGTAGTACCGCGGCCACTGGAGGTCGCTGCCGGACTCGGGCACGTCGAGATACTCGTAACACCGCTCGATGTGCTCGCCGGGCTCGATCGTGCCGCGAGCCTTCTCGAACTCGACGACGCCCATGTCATCCATCTTTGGGAGGTGACACTGGTAGAGGGCGACGTAGACGCGCTTGCGCTCGCTGGAGGAGATCCGGCGTACCTCCTTGTCGTTCTCCCAGGCCGCGATCTGCTCGGAGAGGTCGCTCAGCGTTGTCGCCTCCTCGTGCTCGCGGAGGTACTTCAGGACGCACCGCCGCCGCTGGTTCTGCAGCACCTCGAACAGCTGGTCGAGCCCCAGCTCGCGGGACCGATGCTCGTGTATCTCCGGGGTGGCGCTGACCGTCTCTGCGTCCGACTGCTCGCGTTTGAGTTCGGCGTTACTCATGGTCAGATACCCCACTGACACCACTCGTACCCAATCTTACCCGAAGCGTCTCGTGCCGCTCCGGTGCTCGGTTGTCGTTATCGGCCATCGGCAGTCTATAGCAGGGTATCGGATAAAAGTGCGCTGGGTAAAATATTAGGTTCTACCTGGGGACCGATAATACCCGCCAGCTTCTGGTCAATACCGAGTTACTTACTAGAGTTTTTCTAGTAAGTATTTAGTTATTTACTTGACTCTCTCTAGTCGGTTTTCGGGAGCTGCCGGTCGGTTTCTGGGAGACAGTCGGCGCTAGTTCGTCGGCAACTCCGTCACTTCGTCGCGCGCCGTCCGCTCGACAGACAGCACCGTCAGTGCGTTGTTCATGGCAACGACCAGCACCGCGTCCTCAACGGGGATCGCCACCCGGAACCGGTATAGATCGGTGTCGGTGACCGTCGTCGAGATATCGCGGACAAACCGCGCGTTGTCTTCGGTGAGCTTCCGGAAGCTGAAACAGGAGTGTGGCGGCTTCCGCCCCGAACAGCCGCCTGCAAGAACCGAGCGCCCGGATCTCACTCCCAGTCCATCGCCGCACGGTCGAACAGCCGCCGGGTCTCCTCGATGGCTGCGATCCGCTCGTGGTCGGCGTCGTCGAGGTCGAGGCTCCGTGCTTCCCAGTTCTCCCGGACGTGCTCGCCGGTCGCCTTGGGGATTGGCACCACGCCGTCCAGCGAAAGCGTCCAGGCGAGACAGACCAGCGGGACCGGGACGCCGTGTTTTCCGGCGATGGACTCGAGCGTTGGATGGGTCAGCTTTGCACCGCCCAGCGGGGCGTAGGCCACCAGGGAGTGCTCGTGTGCGCGTGCGTACGCACGAAGTTCCTCGCGTTGCAGCAGCGGGTGACACTCCACCTGGTTCGCGGCGATGGGCGACTCCAGCAGCTCCCGTGCCTCGTCGAGCAGCGACGGCGTGAAGTTCGAGACGGCGACGTGACGGGTGATTCCCTCGTCGCGGAGTTCGTCCATCGCCCGCAGCGTTGCGGGCGGGTCGTAGGCGTTGATCGGCCAGTGGACGTACAGCAGGTCGACGGCCTCGAGGCCGAGGCGATCGAGGCTCTCACGGGCGGTTCGCTTCGCGTCCGCGTACGCGAGGTTTCTGGGATGGATCTTCGTCGCGACAACGACGTTCTCGCGGTCTACGCTGCTTTCGCGGATCGCCGCACCGACCGCCGCCTCGTTGCCGTACATCTGGGCCGTATCGACGTGCCGGTAGCCGGTCTCCAGGGCCTCCCTGACTGCCCGCTGGCAGGTCTCGCCCCTGTTGCCCGACGTACCGAGTCCGGGGCTGGGAAGATCGAACTGCATACGCAGTTCAAGGACGCGAGCCAGGAAAAGCTACGCCGTGTCTGCGCGGCGAGCGAAGAAGATGCTCGAGATACTACTCGCGTTCGGGATCGCCTCGCATGCGTCGGTGGCCCCTACACCGATGCCGGCGATTCGGACGCGTCACCGAGCGACTTGGTGAGTTCGACCTCGATCTTCACCCTGTCGTAGGGAACGAAGGGCTTCTTCGCACCACCCTCTTCGCGGAAGTGGACGATCCGATACTCGCTCAGGATCTGGAGATCGTCGTGGACCTGCCGGACGTCCCGGTCGAGACGGTCGGCGAGGCCGCGCATGCTCTCCGCCGGCGCGTCCATCAGGCTCCGCACCAGCTCCAGGCGACGGGGCGTGAGGATGCGCTGGATGCGGCTGGCGTCCTGGAAGTTGACGACGTGGGGCACCTCTTCGCCCTGCTCCCAGCGCTCTGCACGGTCCAGGGCGCTCTCCTTGTGGTCCTCGAACGGCTTCGACATGATGCGGAGCGTCGAGGGATACTCGACGTCCTCTGGGGGTTCGTGGGCGTGGTCAGGCGAATTCTTGCTCATGGATGGTTTCGACCTCGTCGAGGAATTTCTGGATATGTGACCGAAGGCCCTCGAATTCGATACCTTCGACCTCACCACAGTAGTGGCGGTGGTGTCGCCCAACGCCGTGGGCGTCGTTCGCGTTGTCGTATCGGAGGATCTCTTCATCGGCCGGGCCGAGGTACTGGAAGCTGTACTTCAGTCCCTCCGGGAACTCGTCGCTCTTGGGGACATCCCAAGCGAGCGCTTCCCATCGGTCGCCTTCAGGGAATTCGTCGTCGTCCTCGAAGATTTTCGTCGCCGGCATCGGGGCACCTGTGTTGTCCACATAGGACAACGGGCGCTTTACTGATAATCGTTGTGGTGGCAGGGCATCACGCTATCTGGATTGGTCGAGGAGCTCGTCACCGGAGTTCCGGTGCGACCTCGTCGCCGAGCCGGTGGATGCACTCCCGCATCTCGTCGGTGCCGACGCCGGGGTGGTAGGTGCGGAAAATGAAGTGGACGTCGTCGCCGCCGCCGAGCGCCTCGCGGTACGTGTCGAGTTTGTCGACGACCTGCTCGGGCGTCCCGAAGATGGCCTGGTCTTTCAGCTCCTGCTTGCGCTCCTCGTCGAGTTCGTCGACGGGTTCGCCGGAGAAAATCTCCGCGTAACGGCGCTGAATGTAGAGGTAGCCGTCTTTCATCGTCTTCCAGGCCTCCTCGCGGGAGTCGCCGACCCAGCCGTGCTGGAGCACGTAGAAGGTAAAGTCGCCGTCGATGCCCTCCTCCTCGCGGACGCTGCGGATGTCCTCGACGCGCTTTTTGACGCCGCCGATCGACAGCGACGAGGGCGCACACCAGGCGTCGGCGGTCCGGGCCGCCCGCCGGACGGCAGGTCTGGCCGCGCCGCCGAGCATGATCGGGGCATCGTTGCCGACGGGGCTCGGCGTGATCGGGACGTCCGTCGGGATGTCGTGGAACTCCGAATCGTAGTTGAGGTCGCCCTCGCTCCAGGCGTTCCGGAGGAAGGCAACGAGGTCGGCCAGCCGCTCGGCGCGCTCCTTGCGCGGCACCCCGAAGACGTCGAACTCGCGGGGGTTCGAGCCGATGGCGAGACCCAGCGTCAGGCGGTCGTCGGCGAGCAGGTCGACCGTGGCGGCGTCCTCCGCGAGGCGGATCGGGTCGTACAGCGGCCCCAGCGCGATGCAGGTCCCGATCTCGACGTCGTCGGTGGCCGCCGCCATCGCCCCCAGCGTCGGCATCGTGCCCGAGAGGTAGCCGTCCTCCGTGAAGTGATGCTCCGAGACCCACGCGCTGTCGAGCCCCGCGTCCTCGATGGTCCGGGTGATCTCGAGCACCTCGTCGTAGAGTTCGCTCGGCTCTCGGTCGTCGTCCGGTCGCTGTTGGGCCGTGAACAGGCCAGTTCCGAGCTGCATACCCCCTCCTTCGGCGCCCTGAGGTTAAGATCTGCCGAAGCGCTCCGAGAGATGCCGTCGTGGGAACCCCCGCGAGCCGACCCACCAACCACTGTTTCTGCCGGTGACACAGTCCACGTCCTGGCGGACTGAAAGGGCGTTCACGGCGCTGTGCGCCGTGAGCTCGTGGCGTCTTCGACGACACGGCGTTGACGGCTTCGCCGCGAGCTCGGGAAGCTTCGCTTCCCGGTGAGGTCACGTCGCGGTCGCTGAGCAGGCCCTATTCGAGCGACCGGAGGGAGCGAGAATATCCTGCTCAGCGTGATCCGCGAGGTGACCGAGGGCTTTCTGTGAGAATATACAGCCAGACGTGATTCAGGTACGCCATGCCGTCCCAACTCCCGTTGTTCGGGCCATGACACAGCCGATGGACTGTCCTGGCACTGGACGGAGTCACGTCTAGCTGTATATGTCGGCAGTAGTCACATCCCGAGTACTAGCGAGCGTGTTATACTCGTCCACGAGAAACGGAGGACATGATCGACCTGCGAAGCGACACCGTTACCCTGCCAAACGACGAGATGCGCGAGGCGGCCCGGGACGCCGAGGTGGGCGACGACGTCTACCGCGAGGATCCGACAGTCAACGAACTCGAGGCCCGGACGGCCGACGTGCTGGGGATGGAGGCGGCGCTGTACGTCCCCTCGGGGACGATGGGCAACCAGGTCGCCGCCCGAACGCACACCGAGCGCGGCCAGGAGGTGCTCTGCGAGCGCGAGAGCCACATCTACAAGTGGGAGCTGGCTGGGCTGGCCCAGCACGCCGAGGTCCAGCCCCGTACGATCGACGGCGACGAGCGGGGGGTCGTCAGGCCGACACAGGTCAGAGCGGGCTACGTCGAGGAAAGCGGCCACCGTCCCGGGACGGGCCTGCTGACGCTGGAGAACACCCACAACAGCAAGGGCGGGACAGCCATCGCGCCCGAGCAGATCGCCGCGACGGCCGAGGCGGCCCACGACCTCGGCGTACCGGTCCACCTCGACGGCGCGCGGCTGTTCAACGCCGCGGCGGCCCGGGGCTGTCCGGCGGCGGAGATTGTCGAGTCCGTCGACAGCGCCATGTGCTGTCTCTCGAAGGGGCTGGGCGCCCCCGTCGGGTCGATGCTCGCCGGGCCCGAGGCGTTCGTCGAGCGCGCCCGCCGGCACCGCAAACTGCTCGGCGGCGGGATGCGCCAGGCCGGGATGATCGCCGCACCTGGACTCGTCGCGCTGGAGAACCGCGACCGCCTCGCGGAGGACCACCGCCGCGCCGAGCGCCTCGCGGGGGGCCTCGACCGGATCGACGGCCTCTCGGTCGACCCGCCCGAGACCAACATCGTCCTCGTCGAGACAGACCGGCCGGCCGGGGCGTTCCTCGACAGCTGCGAGGACGAGGGCGTGCTCGGCGTCCCGTTCGACGAGCACGTCGTGCGCTTCTGCACCCACTGGGACATCGACGACGAGGACGTCGACGCGGCCATCGAGGCGGTCGACCGGGCGGCCACGAACGACCGTATGAATCCAGGAGAATGAGCGAGCACACGTCCATCACCGAGCGGACCAGAAGCAGGGTCGACGGCATCCTCGAACGGTTACGGGAGGAGTACGGCACCTTCGAGGTGGTCGAGAAGACCTGGGAGCGGTCGCCTTCGGAGCTTGCCCGAATCAGAACCCAGTTCGAGCAGGACAGGCTGGACGGTGCCGGCGTCTGGCTGACTGACGCTGCCGGCGAGGTGCTGTTGGTTCGGAACGAGGGGGATGCGGGCTGGGCGGATCCGGGCGGCAAAGTCGAACTCGGCGAGAACTACGCGACCGCTGCCAGGCGGGAACTACGAGAGGAGACTGGCGTCGACTGCGAGCTCACGGGAATCCGGGAACTGCACGAAATCGAGAACGTCGAGGGGGACGCAGATGGGGAGTCAATTTTCGAGGTGATCGTCGTCTTCGACGGCGACTACGCCGGTGGGGAACCCCGACCCAGAGATGGTGAAATCGCAGAGATCGGGTGGTTTTCCGAACCACCGGAACCGGTGTTGTACGAGGAAGTTCGGACGAGACCGTATCCGGCATCGGAGTAGAGAGTGTCCTTGACGTGGCGACTCCCGGCGTGAGTTATCAATTGCTAAGTACTCGCCACCGGGATATCACTGTATGGAGACGTTACTGCTCGACTCGGGCGACGTCACGGAGAGTACACGGATCGGTGACGTAATCGACGCGGTCGAGGGAGCCTTCGCCGCGTACGCCCGCGGCGACACGATCATGCCGGCGAAGTCCTACGTCGAGCTGCCCCAGCACAACGGCGACTTCCGGTCGATGCCGGCCTACATCGCGGCCGAGGACTGGGAGGGCGCCGGCGTCAAGTGGGTGAACGTCCACACCGACAACGAGGACCTGCCGACGGTGATGGGGACGATCATCTACTCCGACCCCGCCACTGGGTTCCCGCTGGCGCTGATGGACGGGACGGACCTGACGCGGCTGCGGACCGGCGCGGCGGCGGCCGTCGCGACCCGCTATCTCGCCCGCGAGGACGCCACCTCCCTCGGGCTGGTCGGCGCCGGCGTCCAGTCGTACACCCAGCTCGAGGCGATCGCCCACGTCCGTGACATCCGAACCGTGGTCATCAGCGACCGCAACGAGGACGCGATCGCGGCGTTCACGGCGGAGTTCGGCGACGCGTTCGACGTCCGCGAGGGGTCGATCGCGGAGGCCGCCGCCTGCGATATTGTCTCGACGGTCACGCCCGTCCGGGAGCCGATCGTCCACGAGGTCGGCGAGCACACCCACGTCAACGCCATCGGCGCCGACGCCGAAGGCAAACACGAGATCGCCGACGAGATTCTCGCGAACGCGACACTCGTCATCGACGACTACGAGCAGTGCACCCACTCCGGGGAGATCAACGTCCCCTGGAGCGCGGGCGTCCTCGGCGACGACGACATCCACGGCGAACTCGGCGACGTCGTCGCCGGCGCCGCCGAGGGTCGGACCGCAGAGGACGGCGTCACCGTCTTCGACTCGACGGGGCTGGCGATCCAGGACATCGCCACCGCCCACGTCGTCTACGAGTACGCCAACGAGCACGGCGTCGGGACGCCGTTC